>CAMBZS010000006.1 GCA_945872335.1 Bordetella parapertussis
ATCGCGCCTGAACCGACAGCGCAATGTTGTCGCGAACCGTAAACGACTTGAACAACCGGGTGATCTGGAATGAACGCGCGAGACCGCATGCCACGCGCTCGTGAACGCTGGTCTGGGTGACGTCGTTGCCATCAAATACGATGCGCCCGGCGTCGGGTTTCAGGTGTCCCGACACCTGCGCCACGAAGCTGGTTTTGCCCGCGCCGTTCGGGCCGATGAGCGCATGAATTTCGCCAGGCGACAGATCAAAGCTCACATCATCGGTGGCGCGCAAGGCTCCAAAATTCTTGACCAGCGACTCCACGCACAACAGGGGCTGAGCCATTACCGCCTCCGCCCTGGCCAACGCAGCCCCGCCAACCCGCGCGGTGCAAACAGCACCACCGCCAAAAGAACCCATCCCACGTAGAACTGCCAGTAAACGGTGAATTCGGCGATCAGGTCTTCGAGGATGAGAAGCAACAGCGCGCCCCATACGCCACCGGTGAGAGTGCCGACACCACCCAGAATCACCATGATCATCAACACGCCAGACTGCGTCCAGTGCAGCAGGTTGGGGCTGACATAGTTTTGCTGGTTCACCATGAGCGCGCCGGCCAGCCCGCCCATGGCGCCGGCGATCACGAACAGGATGAGCTTGTAGCGGTACACCGGAAACCCGACCGACTCGGCTCTGAGGTCATCGTCGCGAATCGCCAGAATCACCCGGCCGAACCGGGCATGCATCAACCGGTGGATGAGCAGCAGGCAAATCACCAGAATGCCCAGCGCAAGCAGGTAGAACGCCACCTCATCCTTGAAGTCGATGCCGAAGCCGAAATCGGAGCGGCGCTTGATGTTGAGGCCTTCGTCGCCCCCGTAAGCCTTCACCGAATTCACCAGGTAATAGATCATCTGCGCAAAGGCGAGCGTGATCATGATGAAGTAGACGCCCCGGGTGCGTAGCGAAATGGCGCCGATCACCAGCGCAAAGAGCCCCGACACCACAATGGCGGCGCCGAAACCCACCCAACCGTTCGGCATGCCCTCGTGGATCATGATGCCCACGGTGTACGCGCCTACGCCGACAAAGGCTGCATGGCCGAACGACACCAATCCGCCATAGCCCAGAATGAGGTTCAGGCTCACTGCCGCAAGACCGTAGATGAGCATTCGGCTGGCCATGCTGGTGTAGAAATCCAGCCCCTGCGAACGCAGCACAAACGGCAATGCAATTGCCGCCGCCAGCACCACCAGCCAGAGCACGATTTGCCCGGACTGCCTCGAGGCTGAATGCAGCGAAGAACGATTCACCATCAGCCCCGCGCCGCAAACAGGCCCTGCGGGCGAACGAACAGCACGATCGCCATCAGCACATAAATCAGGATGGATGCCACCGCTGGCCCGGCCGCCGAAGCCCATTGCGGCGGCAGCAGTTCGCGAAACAGATGCGGCAGCAGGGTGCGGCCGAAGGTATCGACCAATCCGACCAGCACCGAGCCCACAAACGCCCCGCGAATGGACCCGATGCCGCCAATGACGATGACCACGAAGGCAAGAATCAGGATGCTGTCGCCCATGCCGACCTGAATGGCCAGCAAAGGCCCAAGCATTGCGCCCGCCACCGCGCACAAGGCAGCCCCCACACCAAACACGGCGGTGAACAGCGCACGGATGTTGACGCCCATGGCCATGGCCATTTCGCGGTTGGAGGCGCCTGCGCGCACCAGCGCGCCCACCCGGGTTCGCGTGACCAGGAACCACAGCAGCACGGCAATCACCAGACCCACACCGATAATCATCAGTCGGTAGCTCGGGTAGTAGAGACCGGGCAGCAGTTCCACCGGGCCCGACAGCGCCTGCGGCGTGGGCAGCGACATATCCGAGCCCCAGATCATCCGCACCGCTTCATTGAGGATCAGGATGAGCGCAAAGGTGGCGAGCACTTGCGCAAGATGATCACGCTGGTAGAGCGTTCGCAGAAGCGTTGCCTCCAGCAGCATGCCCACGATGGCAGTAAGCGGCACCGCCAGCACGATCGCGAGCCAGAAGGAATTGACGATGGGCGCAAGCCACGCGGCAAAGAACGCGCCCACCATGTAGAGCGCGCCATGGGCGAGATTGATCATGTCCATGATGCCGAAGACCAGCGTGAGCCCGGAGGCCAGCAGGAACAGCATCAGACCGAACTGCAGGCCGTTCAGGGCCTGCTCGACAAGAAGGATCAGACTCATGTGACGGTGGGCCGCCCCAGGGCGGGGCGGCCTGCGATCAGCCAGCGGCGCCGGCGATCACTTCATGGGGCAGTCTTGCACGTAGGCATCACCGCGGTTGACCATCACCGGGGTGTTGCTCACCACGTTGTTGACCAACCGGCCCTGCGAGTCTTTCTGCACCTCGCGCAGGTAGTAGTTCTGGATCGGGTACTGGTTGGTGTTGAACTTGAACTCGCCCCGCACCGATTCGAACTTCGCCGCCTTGACGGCCTTCAGTACAGCGTCCTTGTCCTCGATCTTGCCGCTGACCGTCTTGATGGCTGCATCGATCAGGAGCGCGGTGTCGTACGCCTGGGCTGCGTAACCGGTAGGCAGTCGCTTGTACTCCTTTTCGAACTCGGCCACGAAGCGCTTGTTGGCAGCGTTGTCGAGGTTCATCGCCCAGTGGGCGGTGTCCTGAAGGCCCAGCATCGCATCACCCACCCCACGGATGATGTCCTGATCGGCGCCAAAGCCCGGGAGCAAGAGGCGGGTCTGCTTGTTCAAGCCAGCCGCCACAAACTGCTTGATGAAGTTGGTGCCCATGCCGCCAGGAAGGAATGCGTAGAGCACGTCGGGTTTGGCCGCGCGAATCTCGGCGAGTTCGGCCGAGTAGTCGAGCTGGCCGAGCTTGGTGTAGACCTCGTTGACCACCTTGCCCTTGTAGAAGCGCTTGAAACCGGCGAGCGAGTCTTTGCCCGCCTGGTAGTTGGGCGCAACCAAGTAGGCGTTCTTGAAATTCTGGTTGGTGGCGTGCTGGCCAGCGGCCTCGTGATAGGCGTCATTTGGCCAGGACACTGCAAAGAAATAAGGGCTGCAGTCCTTGCCTGCGATAGGTGAAGGCGCGGCGTTGGGGCTCAGGTAAACGGTTTTGCCCTCGATGGCTTCGGGCAGCCCCGCGAGCATGATGTTGGAAAACACGACGCCAGTGAGGAAATCAACCTTGTCGCGCTTGACCATGCGCTCGAACAGCTGCTTGCCGACATCGGGCTTGAACTGATCATCAGCAATGAGCACTTCGGCCGGAAGACCGCCCAGCTTGCCGCCATTGAGCTTCACGACCAGCATGAAGGCATCGCGAATATCGTTGCCAATGGCAGCGTTGGGGCCGGAGAGCGTGCTCACCAGACCCACTTTCACCTTGTCGGCAGCGCCCGCAGCGCCACTTGCACCCAGGGTTGCAGCGGCGAGTGCCGCGGCCAGCATCTTCAAGCGCATGAGAGGTCTCCTTTCTGATAACGAGTGGCCAGAATCTATCATGAGGGGGACGGATCACGGGCAGGTTTGCCTGGCGCCACCCGCTTCCAAAACGCCGAAAACGAGCGACAGCGCTGCGCTGGATCGGGATAGAGGCGCGGCAAGGCCTGTCCGACCCCCTCGGGCAACCAGTCGCCCAGATGAAGATTGGCCAGGGTTCGGGCCGATCGAGGCGGCGGCGCCTCGCACCAGATCACCGCATCGGTCAGCTGCCGCATGGCGGCGAGTACGAACTGCCAACGCCGTTCGCTCCAGGGCCAGCGGCGATGAAACGGGGCCACCAGCACGCCCACAGCCCGACGGCCAGGCGGCGCCGGCGCAAGCGCCCAAGGATGAACCAGCCAGGCGCCGTCCAGATCATGCGTATCGCCTCTGGCAACATCGAACGGCGGTTCGGAATACAACGCCGGTTGGCTTGACGGCGGGGCTGTGCGCACCCGCGCGTCGGCCGCGCGAGGCGGCGTTCGCGCAAGGGCATCCAGCGCCTCATAGCTCGTATCGAGTACCGACCCCGGACTGTGCCAGGCACGCGGCGCAAAGCGCGCCACATTCTCGGCATTGAACAGATAGGGCTTGCTGCTTCCCGTGCCTGCCACCCATTGCCAGGACAGATGGTTGCTCGCGAGATCCCCATCGAGCAGATGGCCAACCATCCAGTCGGCGCCCGCCCGCCAGTGGATCTTCCGGACGTGCACCAGATAGGACGCAAGCCACAGCCGGGCATGGTTGTGCAGCCAACCGGTCTGCACAAGTTCGCGCACCGCATGATCGATCACCGGTATCCCGGTACGCGCCGAGAGCACATCATCAGGCAACCCATCGCAGTAGGCGGCATCGGGTAGCGGCCCGGGGTGAAGCGATTGAAAGATCGCCTCGCCGTCGTGCCGCCAGGCGTGATGGAAATATTCCCGCCAGCCCAGTTCGATGGCAAAGCGGTGCGTGGCGTCAATTCGATGCCGATTGCTCACCGCCGCCCAGACCTCCGGCACGCTCACGAGGCCATGCGTGATGTAGGGCGAGAGCCGGCTGACCGTGCCGTCCAGATGGTTGCGCGTGCGGGCGTAGGCCTGCGGGTCGAACGCCGAAAGCCTCGCCAGCGCGGCCTCGCGGGTGGGCGCAAAGTTACCCCATGACGGGTCTGCAGGCGGACTCATCGATTGACTGATCCTCACGGCATCGGCCCGGCGCCCGCACGGCTGTCAGACACCTGCCGATCCTCTCGCGAGGCGGGTCCGAACCTTGTCAAGCACCGCACGCAGAAATCGCATCAGCATCCAGATGACCAGAACGGCGAGTGTCACCAGCAGGACAAGCAGCACCGCGAACACTGCGGGCTTGCTGACCGCCAGCCACAACATGCCCAGCGACAGGCCGTCTTCGGTGAAGCTCGCGAGCAGGTTGGACACCGGCTCGGGCAGGGTGTTGATCGCCGCGCGCACGCTGGTCTTGGCGAGCTGCGAGCTTGCCGCGAGCGAGCCCCCCAGCAGCGCGCCCGCTACCCCCATCACCGCGCTATCCGCACCCAGCACGGCTGCCGCCAGCGCAGCGCCAGCAGGCACCCGGATCACGCTGTTCACCAGATCCCAGAATGAATCGAGGCCGGGGATCTTGTCGACCAGGAACTCGGTGAGGAGCAGGAGCCCGCTCAGCCCGAGCAACACCGGGTGTTCGAGCAACTCGAGTGATGCGGGAAGATCGACCCACCCGAGGCGACTGGCCATGCCAGCGGCAAAGAGCGTGGCGTAAAGCCGCAGGCCGCTCGCCCAGCCCAGCGCGGCAGCAAGCGCGAGCAATCCGGCCTGATCGGAATCAGGCATGGGCGAGCCCGCTGCGCAGGCGGTGTTCGGAGGTCTCAGACACGCCCTGTCTCCAACAGCCCGCCCTCGCGGATGAACTGCGCGCGCTCGCGAATGCTGCGCAATTCATCGGCCGGGATCCGGGCCAGATTCTTGACCTGCAAGGCCATCCGGGGGTTGGCGGCAAGCCGCGCCTGATGACGCGCCAGAAAATCCCAATAGAGCGTGGTGAAGGGACAGGCCCGATCGCCGGTGCGTTCGCCCGGGCGGAACCTGCAGCCGCCGCAATGGTTGGACATGCGCTCGATGTATTTGCCCGTGGCCGCATAGGGTTTGCTCGCCATCAGACCGCCATCGGCGAACTGGCTCATGCCCAGCGTGTTGGGAAGCTCCACCCATTCGACCGCATCCACATACACCGACAGATACCAGGCATGGACCTGCCTCGGCTCCACGCCCAGAAGCAGCGCATACAGCCCGGTCACCATGAGGCGTTGAATGTGATGCGCATAGCCAAGACGGAGCGTCTGACCGATGGCATCCGACAGACAGGCCATCGGCGTCTTGCCGGTCCAGTAGAACTCGGGCAAAGGCTCACGCGCATCAAGCGCGTTCATTTCAAGGTAGGCCGGCATCCGCAGCCAGTAGAGGCCCCGAACGTATTCGCGCCAGCCCAGGATCTGCCGGATGAAACCTTCCACCGAGGCCAGGTCGGCGCGGCCTGCACGCCAGGCCGCTTGCGCCGCTTCAATCACTTCAAGTGGCGACAGGAGCTTCAGATTCAGCGCGGCGGAAAGCAGCGAGTGATAGAGCCAGGCTTCGCCCGCCCAGATCGCATCCTGCCAGCGGCCAAAGCCGCACAGCCGGTAGGCGATGAAGTCATTCAAGGCGGCCAGGGCGTCTTCGCGCGTGACCGGCCAGCCAAATTCCGCGAGATCGCCGGGGTGCGACGCAAACCGTGCGTTGACCAGTCCGATCACGTCGGTGGTGATGTCGTCGGGGGCGAACCGGCGGGGCCCGGGCAACATGCCGGGGCCCTCGGCGCCAAAGGCCTCACGATTGTCGGCATCGAAGTTCCACTGTCCGCCCGCCGGGCCCCGACCGTCGGCCGCACTGGCGTCGTCAACCATCAGCACATCGTGGCGTCGCCGCATCTCGCGATAGAAATATTCCAGGCGCAACTGCTTGCGTCCCGCGGCGTGACGCGCAAATTGCTCGCTGCTGCACAGGAAGTGGCGATCGCCGCGCACCTCGAGCGACACACCCATGCGCGCGCACAGGTTGCGAATCGCATCGAGCACCCGCCAGTCGCCCGGTTCGGTCATCACAACCGACTGCGGCATCGCCTGCGCGAGAGTCTGTTCGAGCGCGCTTGCGAGCGACGCGGCCGGCCCCTGCGCACCATCGAGCGCGTGGTAGTCAACCCGCCAGCCTCGCGCCTCGAGCGCCTGCGCAAAGTGACGCATGGCCGACAGAAACACCGCGATCCGCTGTTTGCTGCTCGGAACGTGGGTGGCTTCCTCGATCGCCTCGCACATCCAGAGTCGATCGAGCGCCGGGTCGAAGCCGTCGAAGGCGCTCGACTTCAGGTCGAGCTGGTCGCCCAGCACCAGAACCCAGTGGCGGGGCGGTCTTGGCGGCTGCGGCGGGCTGCTCGGGCGACGGGGCATTGAGTGCTTTCGCTAAACGGTTGATTCGCACTCAGCCTGGTGCAGGCCGGGTCCGGCGACAACGCTCGGAGCAATAGCGGACCGACTCCCAATTGCGCGCCCAGGCCTTGCGCCAGGTCATGGTGCGACCGCAGGCCGCGCACGGCTTGCTGGGAAGGTATTGCTTGTTGCCCTTGAACATGGCCGCGACCTTAGCGATGGCAGCCTCCCTGCGCAACTGCAGGGGTTTGGGGAGCCCGGCGGGAACACACCGATTTCGGTCGGTCGCCCGCGAAGCGCACACGCGCGGGCGATACACTCGAGCCTTAAACGACACCAGGCGTGACCGCCTGCACGGTTTGCGCCACGCTCGCCCCACCGATCAGGATCTTCCGATGAATGCTCCGCTTCGCGCCACGCCCTATCCCCCCACCCCACCCGCCCATCCGGATGAGGTTTCGAATCTTCCCAGAGAAGAAGCCCTTCGCAGGCGCTATGGCCCCCAGGCGAGCTTTCCCCCCATGCCGGCAAGCACAATCGTCGACACCCTGCTCAGGCACCGGTCGGTGCGCGCCTTCAGCGACCGAGCGCTTCCCGATGGCACGCTGGAGATGCTGGTCGCAGCCGGTCAGTCTGCAGCGAGTTCATCCAACGTTCAGGCCTGGAGCGTGATTGCCGTGCGTGACCCTGCGCGAAAGGCCCGGCTATCCTTGCTGGCAGGCAATCAGGAACACATCCGGCGCTGCCCGTTGCTCCTTCTCTGGGTGGCTGATCTCGCCCGACTCGACCGCATCGCGGCCTCGCGCGACATCGAACCCCATGGCACCCGCTATCTTGAAATGCTGCTGGTGGGCGTGATTGACGCAGCACTCGCGGCGCAGAACGCCGTGCTCGCCGCCGAGTCCATCGGTCTGGGTACGGTCTATATCGGAGCCATGCGCAACGAGCCTGAACAGGTGGCGGCCGAAGTGGCCCTGCCCCCCGATGCCATGATCGTCTTCGGGCTGTGCGTGGGCTTTGAAGATCCTGCCGCCCAGGCCGCCGACATCAAGCCACGACTGCCACAGCGCGCAGTGCTCCATCACGAGCAGTATTCGGCGCAGTCGGAGCCGGACGACGTCGGTGCCTATGACCAGACGATCGCCGGATTCCAGGCCTCACAGGGCATGCGTGCCGCCGACTGGAGCCTGCAGACGGCCAAGCGGGTGCATGAACTGCGCGGCCGCGAGCGGCTGTCCGAGGCGCTGCGGGCGCTTGGCTTCGGCATGCGCTGATCTGACCCGACATGCTGGTTTTTTCTGCCCTGCTGACCGCGCTGATTTCGCCGCTCGGGAGTGCCCTCGCGCTGGGTCTGATCGCGCTTCTTCTGGGGCTCATGCAGTGGCGGAAAACCGCGCTGGTACTCGGGCTGGCAGCGTTGGGCTGGCTGGCCGTCTGGTCGCTTCCGGTCACCGCCAACTGGATACAGGCCCATGTCAGCCGCGACCAGGCTCCGGTGGTGAGCGATGAACAGATTGCGGCCATTCCCAAAGCTGGCGCCATCGTTCTGCTGGGGGGCGGTGTGTCGCCGCCCACCGAGGCGCGCCCGTGGCCCGATCTGGCCGAGGCGTCCGACCGGGTCTGGCAGGCGGCCAGGCTCTGGCACGCCGGGCGGGCGCCGCTGATTCTGGCCAGCGGCGGTCATGATCCGGCCACCCACACGCAATCGGAGGCCGAGGCCATGCGCACGGTCCTGCGCGCCTTCGGCGTGCCCGATGCGGCCATCGTGCTCGAGGCCCGCAGCCGCAACACCCGTCAAAACGCCACCGACAGCGCAGCGATCCTGGCCGAGCGCAATATCCGCCGGGTGCTGCTGGTGACCTCGGCCTCGCACATGGCGCGCTCGGTGTCCCATTTCCGGGCCGCAGGCCTCGAGGTGGTGCCGGTAGCCACCGATTTCGAGCACATCGACTATGCCGATCTGCGGCGGTTCATTCCAACCGCCAGCGCGCTTGATCTGAGCGCGCGCGCGCTCAAGGAATGGGTCGGCCAGATCGTCTGGTAGCGAGCTCGCTCAGACCAGCGCGAGCAGCGGCTCGCCCTCGCCAGGTGCCACCACTTCCCCCACCACCGTAGCCGCCACGCAGCCCAGCGCGTGAAGGGCTGCCACACACTCACGGGCACGGTCGGCGGGCACGCCTGCGATCAGGCCGCCCGAGGTTTGCGGGTCAAAGAGGAGTTGCACGCGGGGATCCTCAGCCAGGCGCTCGAAGCCACCCACCAGCGGCGCGATGCGGAGGTTGCCCGCATGGAGCGAACTGCGGTGCCCGCTTGCGAGCGTGGACAGGGCGCCAGCCAGCGCAGGAATGGCACCCAGTGACAGTCTGGCAGCCACGCCGCTTGCACGTACCATCTCGGACAGATGGCCCAGCAGACCGAAGCCCGTCACGTCGGTGCAGGCACGGACACCATGCGCGCGCAGGCACTGCGCCGCCGCCTGATTGGACTGAAGCATGCTCGCCAATGCTTCATCGATCCAGCCGCCGCGCGCAGCAAGCATTTCACGCGCGACCAGCAGGGTGCCAGTACCCAGCGGTTTGGTGAGTACCAGCGCGTCACCCGGCATGAGCCCGGATTTCCGCATGAGCGCTGTGAGCGATGCCGGTGTCGTGCCATTCACCGCAAACCCCATCGCGAGCTCCTGCCCCTCGGCGGTATGCCCACCGACCAGCGCACAACCCGCCTCGCGGAGCACCTGGAGCGCGCCGCTCATCAACTGCACCAGCAGTTCCTCGACTTTGGCATCGAGCGCCGGCGGTACGGTCACGAGCGCGACCGCACTCTGCGGCGACGCGCCCATGGCGAACAGATCGCTCAGCGCATGAGTGGCTGCGATCCGGCCAAACAGCCAGGGGTCTTCAATGAACGAGCGAAAGAAATCGACGCTCTGGACCAGCGCCTGCCCGGCAGGCAGCGCAATCACGGCGGCATCATCGGGCGCATCGAGCCCGATCAGCACATCCGGGTGATGAGCCGGATCAAGGCGGGCCAGCACGCGTGACAGGATGTCGGCACCCACCTTCGCGCCGCACCCGCCGCATCGCATGGCGAGAACCGACAGCGCCTGCGTGGCTTCGGCGGGATCGAGAGCGAGCCGATGCCCCTCAGTGGCCAGGGACCGCGACATGGCCTCGCGCGGCATGGCCAATGCCGAGAACCGGCGCATGAAGCGCCGGTCGATCCAGTCTTTCCAGTGCCAGACCCAGTGCCCCGCGAAACCAAACGGCCCGCGCGAGGCGATGGCGTGGCGCCCGCCCGTGGCAAGCAACGCGAGCCAGTGGCGCTGCGGTCGATAGGGCCTGAGTGACTCACCGCGCAAGGCCCGGCGCAGGTTGTCGGCGAGCGGCCGCCCCATCCGGACTGCAAACACGCCGGCTTTCTCGAGTGCACGCCCGGGATAGGACACGATATCGCCAGCGGCAAACACCGCCGTATCGGTACGCGAGCGCAGACTGCTCTCGACCTCAATGAACCCCCCGCGGTCGAGCGCGAGCCCCGTGTCGCGCAACCATGGCGCGCCCCTCGCCTGGGTCACCCAGATGATCTCATCGTGATCGAAGCGCTCGCCACGCCAGACCAGCGCACCCGCATCCACCCGCGTCACCGGGTCGCCGAGCCGGAGCTCGATGCCTCGCGTTGCAAGGAGAGGACGCACCCGGCGACGGACCGCATCGGCGTGAGTGGGCAGCAGCCGCGGGTCTGCACCGTATAGCGCGATGAGCGGGGCATCCCCGGGCCGCCCCAGTTCGCGCAGACGGGCCCCCAGCCGCTCATGGAGCGCGAAGGCGAGCTCCACCCCGGCTGCGCCTGCGCCCACCACGGCGATACTCGCCCGGCGCGGCAGGTCCGAGAGCCTCTGGTAGAGCGAGAGCCAGCGATTGTTGAAGCCGTCGATGGGCTTGACCCCTACCGCATGCTCGACCGCCCCAGGCACGGCATCGTTTTTTGGCGTGGATCCCAGATTGAGGGACAGCAGATCGTAGGCGATGGGCGGCCGCCCGGCGAGCAGCACGCGCCGCGCGGCACGATCGATGCCAACCACCTCAGCTCGAATCAATGTCGCATGCGCAAACCGGCACAGCCGGTCGAGGTCGATGTGCACCTCATCCCACGCATAGTGCCCGGCGATGTAGCCGGGCAGCATGCCGGAGTACGGGCTCGCGGATGCGCGACTGATCAGCGTGAGCCGCACGCCCGGCTCCGGTTGCATCGCAAAGCGTCGCAGCACCCCGACGTGGGCGTGGCCACCGCCCACCAGCACCAGGTCCCGCAGCACGGAGTCAGCCAGCGCGAAGATAGTCGCGCAGCGCCCGCTGCGTGGCGGCTTCGGTCATGACATCGGCGCTGCGAACCGATTCGTCTTTCAGGCGGCTGCGGAGATCCTCGGCGGCCGTCGCCACCGCGGGCTCGGCCTCATCACGCCGCGCGACGCGCTCGGCTCGTCGCGAATCGACCCGCAGCGAAGCGACGCGATCATCATCGGAGCGCTGCACGCGCACGCGACCCTCCGACAAGCGCTCGGCGGCACGCATCTCGCCCAGGGATGCCCGCTGCCCAGGTGCCGCCTGCGAAGCGGTCTGCGAGGCGCGGAGGTCTCGCGACTGCAGCGCCGAAGCGGAGAGTTGATCACGCTGCGAGTCGAGCCGGTTCGTGGCCAATCTGGTTGAGGGCGAAAGCCCACCCTCGGGTGCCGCTGCTGTTTTGACCCTGCCCGCCGCCTCCGGCGCAGCCCGCACCGGGTCGCGCGCGGCCGCGGCATCAGGCCCGGCGGCTCGTCTTGCCTGCTCGGCAAACGCCATCTGCTCGAGCCGCTGGCGCATGGTGTCGCCCAGGCGACCACGATCAAAGATGCTGTCGCTCGCCGAGGGCGCCCGGGGTCCGGCACCCACTCCACCCACAGGCACCATCGTCTCCCTACTTGGCCATGCCGAGAATGGACTTGCCCATGGCACGCGGATCACGCTGCGGCCAGCTGCCTGAATCTACCCAGGACAGGAAATCGCCCAGCTCGCGATTGAACGCGTCCGGTACCTCGATGTTGATGGTGTGCCCGGCATTGGGGATCACCGCCATGGCAGCCGATGAAATGACTTCCTTCATCATGAGGGCAGGCAGCAGGCAAGGCCAGTCTTCATCGCCGTTCAGAATGAGCGTGGGCACCTTGATGCGAGCCATGTCGTCTCGCAGATCGAAAAGCGACGGCCGCTCGCGTTGCACACCCAGCTGCGTATTGGCCGATCCGAGGGCCGAGTGCCGACGAAAGTCGGCCTTGAACTCTTCGAATCCGCGCGGGTCTTTGTTCTGAAACTGCACCCGGGTGGGGCCCAGCGCGTAGCGATCGACAAACGCATCCATGCCCTGCTCGAGCAGCATGGCGGCCGATGCCTCGGACTCACGACGGAACTGGTCGCGTTTGTCCGGCTCGGCACCATATCCGCAGCCCGCCACACAGAGGGACAGCGCGCGATCGGGGTGATGGATACCGAGATGCAACGTGGCAAAGCCACCCATCGACAGGCCAACGATGTGGGCACGCGCCACGCCGAAATGGTCGAGCACGGCGATGGCGTCCTGCACCGCCCGCTGCTGCGAGTAGGAGGCCGAGGTGGGCGGCACATCAGACGGCGGATAGCCGCGCGCGTTGTAGGTGATGCAGCGGTAGCGGCGGCCGAAGTGGCGCACCTGCGGTTCCCAGCTTCCGGAATCGCCGGCGAACTCGTGAATAAAAAGAACAGGAATGCCGCTTCCGGTAGATTCGCAGAAGAGCTTCACTCCGTCATCCGTGACCGCATAGGCCATCGTTCGATCTCCTTGAAAACCGACGAACCTTACTGCAAAACGGACCCCCTTGCCATCGCGGGCCGCGTTCGCGCAATCGGCCGGGGGTAGAGTTACGACTCCACTTCCCTCCTGGCTGGAGACACTATGGCTACTGTCGTTGGACTGATCGGCGTCGGCATGATGGGCATTGGCATCGCCGCCAATCTGGTCAAGCACGGCTGCGTCCTGCATGTGCTCAATCATCCTGGCAACCAGCCGATCGATTCGCTGGTGGCCGCCGGGGCGAAAGTCCATGACAGCCCGCGCGCCCTCGCAGCCCAGGTTGATGTGCTGCTCATCTGCGTCACTGGCAGCCCGCAGGTCGAGGCGGCGCTTACCGGCCCAGACGGCGCGCTCGCCGGGCTGCGCGCAGGGACCACGGTGATCGACCTCTCCACGTCCATCCCCTCATCGACCGAGCGGGTGGCAGCCCTCGTCGCCGCGGCTGGCGGCAACTTCCTCGATGCCGCCATGACCCGCACGCCCAAGGAGGCGGCCGAGGGCAGGCTCAATCTGCTGGTGGGGGGTGACGCCGGCCTTCTTGAACGCTGCCGACCGGTGCTCGCCTGCTTTTCCGAAACCCTCTTTCATGCAGGGCCGATCGGTGCCGGACATCGCATGAAACTGCTGCACAACTTTGTTTCGCTGGGTTTGGTCACCCTGATCGCTGAGGCGGCCGCCTGCGCGCAACGCTCTGGCGTGCCGGCCGACGTGTTCGTTGGTGTGCTCGACCGCGGCGGCGGTGGCGGCATTGCGCTCGAGCGCCTCAAGCCCTTCCTGCTGACGGGCGACGTGGGGGCGCTGCGCTTCAGCATCGCGAACGCCTGCAAGGATCTCGGCTACTACGGAACCATGGCGACCGACACCGGCGCAGACCGCACGGTTGCCCAGGCGGTGCTCGCCTCGCTCCAGAGCGCAGCCGACACCGAGCCGCAGGCCATGCTGCCCGAGCTGGTGCGGCTGATCACGGATCGTTAGCCCCAAAAGACCGGCGGCGACTGCCTCGCCGCCGCCCGTTCAGCGCGCCGCCCGGCCGTACGTGTCCTCCAGCCGCACGATATCGTCTTCGCCCAGATAGCCACCCGACTGGACCTCGATCATCTCGAGCTCGATCTTGCCGGGGTTACGAAGCCGGTGCACTTCCCCCACCGGAATGTAGGTGGACTGGTTTTCGCTCAGCAGAAACGTGTCGCTGCCACGCGTGACCTCGGCCGTGCCCTTCACCACAATCCAATGCTCGGCGCGGTGGTGGTGCTTCTGGAGGCTCAGGCTCGCGCCGGGCTTGACCCCGATCCGCTTCACCTGAAACCGTTCTCCCTGATCGACGCTGTCGTACCAACCCCAGGGACGCGACACCTTGCGGTGACTCACCGCCTGGGCGCAGCGCTGTCCCTCCAGCCGGGCGACCACGTCCTTCACCTGTTCGGCATGATCGCGGTGCGCGACCAGGACCGCATCGGGTGTGTCGATGATGAGCAGATCGCGGGTACCCAGGGCCACCACCGGCCGGTGCGGCGCGTGAACAAAGGTGTTGTGTGCCTCGTGCACCATGCCCTGACCCTGCAGCCGGTTTGACTGGGTATCGGGCGTCACCAGATCGGCCACCGCGTTCCAGCTGCCCACGTCGCTCCACTGCCCAGCAAAAGGCACGACAGCCACCTGGTCGTGTTTTTCCATGACCGCATAGTCGATGCTCTGGGACCGCGTGGCCGAGAACAGCTCGACCGCAGGGCGCACCAGGGGCACCTGCCCGGCCGGCCCCCGGGCAGGCAGCGTTTCCCGATGCGCGCTCTCGAGCGAGCGCGCGACCTGCGTGACGATGTCCGGGGCATGACGCTCGAGCGCTTCGATCAGGGTGACCGCCCGCGTAAGAAAGATGCCCGCGTTCCAGAGCACGTTGCCCGCCAGCAGCAGTTCACCCGCCCGTGCGGCATTGGGCTTTTCGATGAATCGTTCGACCTGCCGGCTGCCGTCCGCCCGCGAAGCGCCTTGCCGGATGTAGCCATAGGCGGTACTGGGAAAACTGGGCATGACCCCGAATGTGACGATGGCACCCGATTGCGCCGCGGCAACGCCTTCGGTCACCGTGGCCGCGAACGCCGCAGCATCAGGGATGTGATGATCGGACGGACAAAACAGCATGAGCGCATCCGGCTGGCCACCCGCGCGAAGAAAGAGCGCGGCGAGCGCCATCGCCGCTGCGGTGTTGCGGGCAGCTGGCTCAAGCAGCATGGCCCCGGACACGCCTGTCGCTTCCAGCGCCTCCAGCACCATGAACCGGTGCTCATCGGCCGCCACCATCAGCACCTGCTCCCCCAGCGAAGCCACCCGCCGCAGCGTGAGCTCGAGCAGGCTCTGGTCACCGACCAGCGGTACAAACTGCTTGGGGAAACTCTTGCGCGAGAGCGGCCAGAGGCGAGTTCCCGATCCGCCACAGAGGATGACCGGGGTGATGGCAACAGGGGACATGGGAGGCGTCTCCGCGACGGTGGCAATAGTGCCCGAACCCTCAATGATAAGCGGGGTCGCGCGGCCGACGGGACGGTAAACTTGAGAGACTTCACCTCAACGCTCCTCCTGGTTCCTCCCAACATGACTGCACAACTTATTCGCAAGGCAGTGTTCCCGATTGCCGGTCTCGGCACGCGGTTCCTTCCCGCCACCAAGGCCTCGGCCAAGGAAATGCTGCCGGTGGTCGACAAGCCCCTCATCCAGTACGCCGTGGAGGAGGCCTATTCGGCGGGTATCCGCCAGATGATCTTCGTCACCGGCCGCACCAAGCGCAGCGTCGAGGACCACTTCGACACTGCGTACGAGCTGGAAAACGAGCTCGAGGTGGCAGGGAAGCTGAGCCTGCTGTCCATCGCACGGTCCATCGCACCCGACGACATGCTGTGCACCTACGTGCGCCAGCCGCGCGCGCTGGGGCTGGGCCATGCGGTGCTGTGCGCCCGCGAACTGGTGGGCAGCGAACCCTTCGCCGTGCTGCTCGCCGATGACCTCATGGTGGGCAAACCACCTGTCATGGCGCAGATGGTGGCCCAGTACACCGAATGGCGGGCCAGCATCCTCGCGGTGCAGGACGTGCCGCGCGAGCACACGCGGCGCTACGGCATCGTTTCGGGCCGCGAGGTGGCCGACGGCATCGTCGATGTATCGGGCATCGTCGAGAAACCCGAACCGGCGGTCGCCCCCACCACGCTCGCCGTCGCCGGCCGCTACATCCTGAGCCCGGGCGTCTTCAAGGAACTCGAGGCGCTGCCACGGGGTGTGGGCGGTGAAATCCAGCTGACCGACGGCATTGCACAGTTGCTGAGGCGCGAGAAGGTTTTCGCGTATCGCTATCAAGGCACGCGTTACGACTGCGGCTCCAAACTGGGCTTCCTGCAGGCCACCGTCGACCTTGGCGAGGAACATGCCGAGGTCGGTCCCGAATTCCGTCAATGGCTCACCGAACGCACGGGTAGCACCACCCGCAAAGCGTAAACTCGCAGGCGCTTTATCCTCCGTTTCTCCGGGTCCCTCACAAGACCCCCACTCAGTTGGAACCCCATCATGGACATGCAAGGCAGCCGTCAGCTCGCCGTCACCCGCGAACAGGCCTGGGATGCCCTCAACGATCCCGAGATCCTCAAACGCTGCATCACCGGTTGCGAAAAATTCGAGCTCACCGCCGACAACACCTACGCCATCGCGGTGGCGATCCGCATCGGCCCCGTGTCCGCGCGCTTCAACGGCAAAGTCACATTGGCCGATATCGTCGTGCCCGAGTCCTACGCGCTCCGTTTCGACGCGCAGGGGGGCGCAGCCGGCTTCGGCAAGGGCGAGTCGCAGGTACTCCTGGTACCCAATGAGCAGGGCGTCGAACTTCGCTACACGGTGAAGTCCACCGTGGGCGGCAAGCTCGCCCAGATCGGTCAACGGCTGATTGATGGGGTGGCAAAGTCGCTCGCCGAAGAGTTTTTCAGCCGCTTCGAGGCCGAACTCGTGAAGCGCTTTGCGCCGCCGGTCGCCGCCCCAGCGCCCGCATCCGAGCCTCCGGCTGAAACCGACGCTCCCAGTGCCGCAGCCGCGCCGGCCACTGCACCGGCCACCACGCAGTCATCGGCGCCGTCAGCCGGCACGGCGAGCTGGATCTGGTGGGTGGCGATTGCGGCCGCGTTTGCTGCGGGCTGGCTGCTAGGTCGCTAACCCGGTGTCGGAGCCCCCTGGCCGGCTTGCTTGCTGTCAAACATCAGAGAACTCGAGAACAGAGATATTTGATTAAAAACAAATATCTATAGTTGATTTCAAAAACGTTTGTTACACTCTCGGGCTTGTTGACACAGTGGGTACCTGCTCCCTAGCGGGCAGGTTGTTGAAAATGCTCAAGCCAGTAGTCTTGGCCGTCGATGATGATCCCGTCACCCTCGGCCTCACCCGACACCTAGTCGAGGGCGTCGGGTATGCTTTTCAAGGCGCCCGATCGGCAGCGGACGCGCTCCGAATCGCAGCACGGACCCCGCCCGACGTGGCGATCGTCGATCTGGTACTGGGAGAAGACAACGGCCTCGACCTGGTGCGGCGCTGGCGGGTCGAACAACGCTTTCCTGTCCTGATCGTGAGCGCACGCGGTGAACCCATCGACCGGGTGATCGGACTCGAAGTCGGCGCCGACGACTACCTGGTGAAGCCGGTCGAACCGCGTGAACTGCAGCTGCGCTTGCGAATCGCGTTGGGACGGAGCAGACCATCGCAGCGTTCGCTGGAAAATCCGGGTAGCTGGGCGATCGGCTCCTGCCTGTTCGACGCAGCCCGACGGGCCATCCGAATCGATGGCGCAGACGTTGCACTCACCACGGCCGAGCACCGCCTGATCGAGCTCCTGGTGCGAAACGCCAATCAGGTGCTCACGCGGGACCGCATCATGGACGCGGTCCAGCAGCGGGAACGGTTCAGCGCAAGCGATCGGTCGGTTGACATGCTGGTCAACCGACTGCGCCGGAAGGTCCTGGCCGACGACTTCAGCATCCAGTCGATCCGCGGCGCGGGCTACATGCTGTGCGGGGCGATCACGCGGGTGGCCTGACCATCGCGTCGCCGCGCGCCGAAAGGCTCGCTCTACAATCCGGTCTCAGGCCACCCTCATCCAGACTGGCCCGCTTGCCAAGGAGACCACCCACATGAGCCGCTCAATCCGATCCACCGCGCTCTCTGCTGCCCTGCTGCTTGCCGGGGTAGCCCTCATGCCCGCAGACGCCAGTGCCCAAGCGTGGCCCAGCCGCCCCATCCGTCTGGTGGTGACCTTTCCCACCGGCGGCGCGCCCGACATCCTGGCGCGACTGTTCAGCGAAAAGGCGCAACTCGGTCAGCCGGTGGTCATCGACAACAAACCGGGCGCAGGCGGCAATATTGGCGCCGAGTTTGTAGCCAAGGCGGCGCCCGACGGCTATACCCTGGTGATGGGCACGGTGGGCACACACGCCATCAACGGCGCCCTCTACGCGAAGATGCCCTATGACATGGTTCGAGACTTCACGCCCGTGTCGCTGGTGGCGTCTGCCCCGAATCTGCTGGTGGTCAACAACAATCTTCCGGTCAAGACGGTTGGCGACCTGATCAGCTACATGAAAGCCAACCCCGACAAGCTGTCGTTCGGCTCGCCGGGCGTGGGTACCTCTGTCCATGTGTCGGGAGAGCTGTTCAAGTCGATGACCGGCACCACCATGACGCATGTGCCCTACAAGGGCCGGCAATTCGCCATTCCCGATCTGGTGGGCGGCAGCATCCAGCTGATGTTCGACAACATGCCCTCGGCACTGCCGATGGCACGCGAGGGGAAGATCCGCGCGGTCGCCGTGACCACCCTCAAGCGCTCACCTTCCGCACCCGAGATCCCCACGGTTGCCGAGACCATTCCCGGGTTTGAGGCGGTCACCTGGTTTGCAATGTTCGCGCCCGCTGGTACACCGCGCCCAGCAATCGATCGCCTTCATCAGGAGGTGCTGCGCGTCTACCGGCTGTCCGAGGTCCAGGAGCGCCTGCGCACGCTGGGACTGGACGCCCAGCTCAGCACCCCAGAGCAGCTCGCCACGTATCAGGCCGCAGAGATCAGCAAATGGAGTGATGTGGTGCGCAAGTCGGGCGCACGAGCCGAGTAGTTCGCGCGACTGGCTGACACCGCCCCCGGGTGCCGGCCTCCCGCATGGCATTTGCAGTGGAGCGCGGCCCGCATTACGGCGGGCCGCTACAACTCAGGGACGGGCGTGCGAGCGCGCTCGCTCGTAGATGCTCAGGTCCAGATATTTGTCAGGCGCGGGCGGCTTACCGCCCCATTGCCCCTCGATCTCCGCGCGCAGCGCCAGCACGTTGTTGAACCCCTTCATGTCGAACTCGCAGTCGGGGGCCAATCCGCTCCCCTTGGTCATGAGCTCGGTGTAAGTCAGTTCCGCAATCCTGGGCGAGAGCTTCAACTCACGCTGCAGCACACGCAGCACGAGTTCGCGCTGCGACGGATCCTGCGCCAGACGACAGCCCTCGATGTAGGCTGCGATGTAGCGCTCGAGGGCGGGGCCGTTTTGTCCCGCCCAGGCACGCATCACGAAAATGCCGCTTGCCTGATAGGGCCCGTAGAGATCAATGGTGCGCCCCAGGCTTTTCGCGCCTTTTTCACGGGCGAGAAAGTTCCACGGCGGATTGAGGAGCGTCGCCGCCCGCTCAGGCACATTCAGGCCATTGGTGCGCGCCTCTGACCCACCCAACGGATCGAGCTTGTAGTCAACGCCTTCGCGAAGACCCGCCTCGCGAAAGATCTTGCGACCGATGAGCGCGTAGGCGGTGTTGGGCGCGTCCACCACATAGGATTTGCCGCGGAGGTCGGCGGGCCGGTTGATTTCCGGACGAACCAGCAGTTCGTTCATGCCGCCGTCACCACCCGCCACGATGATGACATCGGCCTTGGCAACCTCGACCATGGCGATCGCGTTGTCGATGGCAGCATGCGCGATATCGAACCGGCCCGCTGCCAGCCCCTGACGCTGCGCGTTGGAGTTCGGGGTGAACTGCATTTCCACCGTGATGCCGCGCCGAGCGAAATAGCCTTTCTCCTGCGCGAGGTAGATCGGCAGGTTGCTCGAGCCGCGAAACACGTTGACCTTAAGCGTGACCGGATCGTTGGGGGGCGGGGGGTGGTGGGCAGTTGCTGCGCAACCGGCGAGCAGAGCGGCAGACATCAGGGCTAGCGAAATACGAATCATCGGACTCTCCCGTGAAATTGGCGCACCGCCGTATTGGCGGCAGCGTCGGCACATGCGCTGCCAAGGCCTGGCGACGCAGGGCGAGGGCCGAGGCTAAACCGGCGCTGGCGAGTGCGTCAATGATGCCGCGCCCGAAGCGAACCGGGGCGGCTGCACTGGTTGGGCGGAACCGGTGCCCGAGCCGGAATTCAGGCCGGGTCCCCGCAGGCGCCGGGAGCGCTCCCTATAATGCGCTCGCAGCAACCGGCTCCCACCCGACGGTTCACCTCTCATCACGCGCCCAACATGACCCTGCACGATGCCCTGCCCGCCAGCGCCCCCCTCAAAGGCATCGTCGTCCTGGAAGCAGGCACGCGCATCAGCGCAGCCGTTGCCGGGTCGCTGCTCGCGCAGCTCGGCGCGACGGTGATCTGCGCAGAATCGACTGAAGAAGGGTCGTTTGCGCAGCCAAAATGGCGGCATCGGCTGCCGCTTGCGGCTGGCAAGCTCTGCATCGCCATCAACGCCCGCGAGGCGGCTGACCGCCTGCTCCTGCAGCAGCTCACCGCGGCCAGCGACGTTGCCCTGACCTGCAGTGACGCCGATCCGCTTGCGTATCGGTCCGATTCAGCGCCTGCCGGCTCGCCCCGCTCAGTGCACTGTGACATCACCGCTTTCGGCGCCACCGGCCCCTATGCAGGATGGGCTGCCACGGACATCCAGATCCAGGCATTGAGCGGCATGATGGACGCCACCGGCACCCCCGATGCGCCGCCCATGCCCGTCATGCTGCCTCTTCTGGAGCACCTCGCAGGCATTCACGCTGCGGGTGCGGTCATCGCCTCACTGCGCCTGTCTGGTGCCGGGCTCCAGCGCACGAGCGTCGCACTCTACGATGCCGCGTTCAGCGCCATGACCACCTTCCTGCCGGCGGCACTGGGCGGTGTCCGAAAAGCCGCCAATCGTGTGGGTAATCGTCACCCGCTGTCGGCCCCCTGGAACGTCTATCGCGCAAGCGACGGATGGGTACTGGTATGCGCGGGCAACGACGACCAGTGGCAACGGATTTGTGGCCTGATGGGCGAGACCGGCCAGCAGCTCGCCGCGCGCTTCCCCACCATTGCCGAGCGCATGGCGCACATCGACGAGATGGATGCGCTCATCCAGTCCTGGATCGGCGAGCACACGATTGCCGCCTGTGTTCGGGGGTTTGCCGCGGCTGGCATTCCCTGCGGCCCGATCGCGCCCGTCGAGGGCTATCCACGCGAGGCCAATCTCGACCACCGCGCAATGATCCGTCAGGCCACGGACGCAGCGGGGCGCACCGTCCATGTGGCGGGTTCGCCGTTTCGCATGAGCCGGCTGTCCGGCCTCGCACCCGCCGCACTGAGTGCTGCAGACGCCGATCGGGCGCTGATCATCGAACTTCTCCACGCCCGGGGTATGACCGACGCGCCGCCCGAGCCTGCGGCCGGTTCATCCGATCGACCGTTATCGGGCATCCGGGTGCTCGAGATCGGCCACTACACCACCGCACCGGCCGCCTCTCGCCAGTTGGCTGCGCTTGGCGCTGAGGTCATCAAACTCGAGCCGCCCGATGGCGAGGCGGTACGGCACTGGCCCCCGCTGAAAGGCGGTCGGGCGGTGTTCTTTTCATTTCAGAACGCCGACAAGCGTTCGCTGGTGCTGGACATCGCGGACCCCGGCGATCTCGAGCGGCTGAAAACCCTGATCGCGGGCTGCGATGTGCTCATCGAGAACCTCCGGCCCGGGGCGCTGGCCCGCAAGGGCCTCACCCCTGAGGCGCTCCATCGACTCAATCCCAGACTGGTCGCCTGCTCGATCTCGGGGTTCGGTGTCGATTCGATCTATCAGGGCCGCCCGGCGTTTGATACGGTCGTTCAGGCGATGTCGGGTCTCATGGATCTGAATCGCGCCGGTCACGTGCCGATGAAGACTGGCCCCTCAATCGCCGACGTGATGGGCGCGGCGTTCGCGGCCACTGCAATACTCGCTGCACTCGAGGACCGGCGACGCTCGGGCCTGGGCCAATTCATCGATCTGTCCATGCAGGACATCTGCGCCTGGGCTACGCAGATTGCCTGGAATGGTCAGGAGTTGGCGGCACCGCCCGCAGTGCTCCCCGACAACGCGGCCTACCATCTTCAGCCCGGTGGGGTTGATTCTGATGACACACCGACTGTTCCGGTGCTGGGCATGCTCGATGTGGTGCATGCTCCCCAGACGCTGGCTCGCCCCCTCTGGATGCAGGCACGTGCCGAGGACAACTCCGAGCAGGCAGTGATCCGCTGCCCGGCGCAGTTCGCCTCATGCCCCGAGCCGGTCCCGGTCCCGGCCCGGGCGCTGGGCCTGGACAGCGCTGACATTCTTCGCGAGCTGGGTACCGGCTAAACCCTTGGCTGAGCCCCTGGCCGGGCCGCACACGGTCGGTTCGCCAAAACGCCAGGTCGCGCGGGCGCGACACGTTACCGCTGTCGCGTTTGCGCGAGTCACGGGCGCGATCTACATTCGGGGGCTGTCCGCTTTCCTGACCGGATTTCTCCCATGCCCCGCAGCCCCGCCCCCACACGCGCTCGACGAAAGGCCCCTGACAAGGTGCCCGCCGCTCGGGCCGCTGCGCCTGGCCGGAAGGCCTCGACGAGCCGGGCAGTTACGGTAGCCCCGCCGGTCGCGGAGGTCTCGGAAGGCGCGCCACCGGCTGCAAGCGCACGCCGGGCCAAGGCGCCTGCGCCGGTGGCGGGCAAACGCCAGGCTCCCGCTCGTGCCGCGAAGGCTACGGGCAAGACCGCTCCGAAACCGGCTCCCCGCAAGAAGCCCGTCGCATCCGTTGCGAAGCCACCGGTCAAGTCGGTCGCCCCTCGGGGCGACGCGCAGGCCGTCACCGCAGCGGCGCCCGCGCCGCGACGCGCGCGGCGCCGTGAAAGTACCGCCGAGGTGCTCGATGCGCTCGACCAGGGCTTCGTCCCCAAGGCACCGCCGCCGACGGCTCCTGCAAATGCCAGGTCGACGGAACCGGCGGCGCACGAACCACCGGGCACGAATGCAGAGACGAGCCACGCCGGTCTACGGCTGGGCGCCAGTGCCGAGGTGACCCACAGCGGTATACGGCTGGGCACCAGTGTGCATACGCGTCTGCCGGCGCTGGAGCCGGTTCCCCAGCCCCGCCCTGATGCGCCTGCTGCCACCGCCGCAGCGCCTAACCAGCCGCTTGCTGCGGCCACCGCGCGACTGCGTTGCCCGGGCTGCGACTATCCGCTCGCCCGACAGGCGCGTTTCTGTCGACGCTGCGGCGTCGCGCAGCGCCAAAGCGGCATGCTGCCGTTGTTGGGTGAGCAACGGACTCCTGCTTCTGCCGTGGCCACCCTATTGCCCCCAGGTGTTCCTGAACCGGCAGCGGAATCCAGACCGACATACATTGACAGCGAATCCCGTCATGCCGAGGTCGATCCTCAGAATTTTGACGATGGATCGAAGAAGTTGGATGCTGAATCACCGAAGATCGACGACGATTCACCCGGTGTGGAGATTGAATCGCTGCAGCGCGTCATTGCGTCGCCCGCTCCTGAAGCAGAAGGCCTGCTCCTGCCATGCGTGGCATGCGCGATGCCGCTTCCCGGGATCGCCCGGTTCTGCATGTTCTGCGCCGCGCCGCAGGCGGTCGAGCGCGCACAGGCGCCCCATCCATCGTTGCCAGACGACTGCCATGTGCCGGTCGAGGCCACCGTCGACCGGGAGGGCCATCCCGGCGATTCGCCCGTGCCCGCCGATCCTGTGACCCAGAGCGCTTCCCCGCCGGTGGATGCTGCGTCGTCCGAGACGGCGCTGCCCCTGGATGCTGCGTCCCCCGAGACCGCGCTGTCCATGGATGCCGCGCCATCCGAGACCGCCCCGCCCTCCGACGCTGTGGTCAGCGAGGCGACACCGGATGCCGATTCAGCGCGCGAAACGATGGCGACCGACGCTCCGCCTTCCGACGCTCCGCCTTCCGACGCTCCGCCTTCCGACATCCCGCAGGTCGACCTGTCCTCGACGGAACCGGCACTGCAGCAGCCCGCCGAAGCGTTTGAGCCGCCCGCCATCGCCGAACCGGCGCCGACGGCGACCGTCACACTGCTCGAGCCCGACGTCGTTGAACGTCTCGTCAGAGCACGTCACGACATCGACGAAATCGGCCGCTCCATCGACGGCCTCACCCGCACACTGACGGCTGGCAGCGCAACGGGCAGGCGACCGTCGGCCCTTCCGCCGCGGCGCCGCTGAGAGCGTCGCGATGTACTGCATCGATTGCGGCGCCCCGATCGAAGCCTCTGCACGAATCTGCGGCGCGTGCCGCTTCCCGCAACCGCTGGAAGAATTCGCTGACGTCGAACCCCTGCAGGCGACCGCTGGCGGTGCCGCGGCGCAAAAGCCTGTATTCCCGGTGAAGCTCGAGGAACCCCCCAGGCAGCGCAGAAACAGCCCTCGACTGGCGGCAGCGATCGCGGTTTTCATTGCGCTCTGCATCTCCACCGGCCTGTCGATGTATCTGCTCACCCGCCCCCACGCAGCCCCCGATACGCCATCATCGCAAGTCACGACAACATCACCACCGACGCAGCCTTCACCCGCCACGCGAGCGGAGACCCCTGCCCGCGATCCTTCAGGGGACCACCCCCTTCCCGCCCAGGACAGGCCAGCCGATGAACCCAAACACTGACACGCCATACACCCGCCACCGTCGTCAACTGCTTGCAGCAACCCTTGCCCTGCCGTTTGCGATCCCCGTCCGCGCACAGACAGGCGCCGCGCAGGACCGTCCGATCCGGATCATCGTGCCATTTGCGGCGGGCGCCGGGACCGACGCAGTCGCGCGGCTGATCGCTCCAGCCCTTGCGCAATCGCTTGCCCGACCTGTGGTGGTTGAAAACCGGGCTGGCGCATCGGGCGCAATCGGGGCGCGGCTCGTTGCGCAGAGCCCGCCCGACGGCACCACGCTGCTGCTGGTCGCGTCGCCCTTCACCACCGTCGCCGCCGTCAATCCGAAAGCGGGCTACGATCCGCTCGCCGACTTCTCGACCGTGGGCCTGATTGCCTCGGGGCCGCTGCTCTGGGCAGGAAGCGCGCAGACCGATGCCCGCACCCTGCCTGACTGGATCCGGCGCGCGCGCGAGCGTCCAGGTTCAGTGCTTTATGGTTCGGCCGGCGCAGGCGGCATCAACCACCTGATGCTCGAACTGCTCAACGCACAAACCGGCGCACCCATCGTTCATGTTCCCTATCGCGGCACCGCGCCGGCAGTGGTCGATCTGGTGGGTGGCCAGATTCACCTGCTGACCGGCACCATCCCGGCCCTGCTGCCACACATCAGAGAGGGGCGAATCCGGGCGCTCGCGGTCTCCACCCGCGACCGCACCCGCGTGCTGCCGGATGTGCCCGGCATGGGTGAACTGGGGCTGGCGGGCCTGGAGGTACGAAATGTGTTCGGCTTCGCGGCTGCAGCGCGGACGCCACCTGCGTTGATCGATAAGCTCGCTGGCGCGCTGGCCGACGCACTCCGCATGCCCGCCATTCAAGAGCGGCTGGCTGCCGACGCACTCGACCTCGTTCAGCCCGATCCACAGGGCATGGCCCGGTTCATTGCCGACGATACCCGCCGTTGGCAGGACCTCGCGCGCAGCCACGGCATCCGTGTCGACGAAGGCGGCTGAAACGCCCTCGCGATCCGCCGTGGCTGCCTTGCCTGATCGGTTCCAGATCGGTAGTCTTCCCCCGGCCTGCCGACCTGGAGACCGCCTCATGAACTTCGACGAAACCACCCTGACCGACGCTGCCGTCGCCCGACTGAACCAATGCACTGATCCGCGCCTGAAGGAGATCATGAGTTCGCTGATCCGGCACCTTCATGCATTTGTGCGCGACATCGAGCCCACCGAAGCGGAGTGGTTCCAGGCCATCCAGTTTCTGACCGAAACCGGACAACGCTGCGACGACAAGCGCCAGGAGTTCATTCTCCTCTCCGATACGCTGGGGGTATCCATGCTGGTGGATGCGATCAACCACCGCAATCCAGCGGGTACCACCGACACCACCGTCTTCGGGCCGTTCTTCGTGGCCGGCGCCCCCGAGATCCCTCAATGGGGGAACATTGCAGAGGGCCTGCCCGGCATGCCGTGCTTCGTGTCGGGAACCGTACGGGATACCGACGGCAAGCCGGTGGAAGGCGTGGTGATCGATCTCTGGCAAACCGATGGTGTGGATGGGCTTTACGACGTGCAGACGGCCGAAGGCAAGATGTTCGGACGCGGCCGCGTCAAAACCGACCGTGAGGGGCGCTACGCCTTTCGTACGGTCAAACCGATCAGCTACACCATTCCGTCGGATGGCCCAGTCGGCGGCATGCTGCGCAAGATGGGGCGCCACCCCTGGCGGCCTGCGCATGTCCACACCATGCTGCAGCGTGAAGGCTACCGGAGCATCACCACGCACCTGTTCGTCAAGGGCGACCAGTGGCTTCAGTCCGATGCGGTCTTCGGGGTGAAAGATTCGCTGATCGTTGACTTCATTGACCATCCAGCGGGCACCACGCCGGACGGCGGCCGTTGCGATAGCCCCTTCAGCGTCGCGCACTACGACTTCACGATGGCGCGTGCATGAAGTCGGTTCGGGTCGGCTGGATCGGCTGCGGCAAGCTCGGCCGCCCGATGGCGGCGCATCTGCTGAAGGCCGGCCATACGGTGCTGGCTTTCGACATCGATCAGGCGTCGCTCGCAGCACTCGTTGCGCAGGGCGCCAGGCCGTCAACCTCCATCGCGCAGGTCTGTAGCGCCGCCGACATCGTGTTCAGTTCACTGCCCGACGATCGGGTGTTGCTTGCCGTGGGTCGATCGCCTGATGGCGTGCTCGCGCACCTGCAAGAGAACGCGATCTTCGTCGATACCAGCACGGTATCGCCGTCTGCGTCGGCCGATGTCGCGGCGCGCGCGCGCGAGCTCGGTCGGCGCTACTTGCGCGTGGCGGTCTCGGGTAACCCGGTGCTCGCTGAAGCCGCTCAGCTCACCGCATTTGCTTCCGGCGCATCGGCTGATTTCGCTGTGGTCGAGCCGCTCCTCGCGCATTTCTCCAAGCGAATTTTTCTGGTGGGGCCCGATGAGCAGGCGCGAACGCTCAAGCTTGTGATCAATCTGATGATCGCCGTGTCGGCTGGCATGCTGGGCGAAGCGCTTGCACTCGGCGAAAAGGGCGGACTCGACTGGCAGCAGATGTTGGACGTCATCAGTGAAAGCGCAGTGGGCTCTCCGATGGTGCGCTATAAGACGCCCCCGCTTTCCAACCGCGACTATCGCTCCACGTTTTCGTGTGAGCAGATGGCGAAGGATCTTGATCTGATTCTCGACGCGTCGGCGCAATACCGCGCGCCGGTGCCGCTTGCCGCCCAGATGCGGCAGATGTATGAGGCGCTGATCGCTGGCGGCCGGGGAGCCGATGACTACATCGCCACCGTCGCTCACGCCGAGCAACTCGCGGGCCTCAATGCTGGTGCGCAACGGCCGCCAGCCGGCGCCTGACTGGCATCATCACCACCAGATACCCGACCAGCAGCAGCGCCATCCAGGCAAACCAGGCGGGGGGCGGGGGCGCCAGGCCGAAGACCGCTGCGAGCGGTCCAAACGGCAGCCACAGCCCGGCGAGCAGCACGGCGAGCGATGCAAGCGTCACAGGCCAGGCTGCCCGCTGCCGACGAAGCGGCAGTTCCGGCGCCCGCATCAGCTGAACCACCAGCACCTGCGTGGCCAGCCCGAGCATCAACCAGGCCGACTGGAACAAGGCCTGATGCTCCACAGTGGCCACCTGCAGCACCCCAGCCAAGACGCCGAACGCGAACAGATCGAACAGCGAGCTCACCGGCCCCGACATCAGCATGAAACGCTTGAACTCGCCGGGATCCCAGCGGCGAGGCGCGGCGACCAGTTCGGGCTCGACCCGATCAAACGGCAGCGCTGCCTGAGACAGGTCATACAGAAGGTTCTGCACCAGCAGCTGGATGGGCAGCATCGGCAGAAACGGAAGAAAGGCGCTCGCCACCAGCACCGAAAGCACGTTGCCGAAATTGGAGCTCGCCGCCATCCGTAGATAGCGGTTCATGTTGCAGAGCGCGGCGCGGCCCAGCATCACCCCGGCATCAATCACCAGAAGACTCTTCTGGAGCAGCACCACGTCAGCCGCCTCGCGAGCGATGTCCACTGCGGTATCCACCGAGATGCCCACATCGGCCGCACGCAGCGCCGGTGCGTCGTTGATGCCATCGCCGAGAAACCCTACCGTATGCCCAACGTGGCGCAGCACAGCCACGATCCGCTCCTTCTGGTGCGGCGTGAGCCGGGCCGCCACCCGGGCCTGGTCGAAGGCGCGGGCCAGTTCCTCATCCTGCATCGCATCCACCTGCGCCCCGGTCAGAATCGACGGCGAATGCAGACCCACCCGCGCGCACACACTTGCCGCAACGGTCTCACTATCACCGGTCAGCACGATGATTCGTATGCCATGGGCTGCGAGCGCGTCGAGCGCGGGGGCTGCGCTTTCACGCGGCGGATCAAGAAAGGCGATGAACCCGGCCAGTGTCAGATTCGCTTCGTCATCGCGCCCGAAGCGAATCTGTGATTGATCGATCGGGCGCTCGGCGATTGCGACCACGCGCAAGCCATCCCGCTCGAGTGCGGCTACACGGGCGCGCGCGGCAGCCCGCTCGGCCTCGTCAAGCAGGCGATCCGACCCGGGGAGGCGAACCCTGGTACAGCAGCCCAGCACCTCTTCCACTGCGCCCTTGCAGATCAGCCGCCGCCCGGCACCGTCGCCCTCCAGCACCACGGAGAGCCGGCGACGTTCAAAGTCAAAGGGAATTTCATCCAGTGGCCGCCAGCGCGTGTCACTCAATGCCGATGACCGCGCATCCGCATGACCCAGCACCGCGCGATCGAGCGCACTGCGCAACCCCGTCTGATACCTGCTGTTCAGCCAGGCGAGCTGATAGACGTCGTCGGACTCGTTACCCGCCGCATCGAGATGACGATCCAGCACGATCCTGTCCTCGGTGAGCGTGCCCGTTTTGTCGATGCACAGGACATCCATGGCCCCGAGCGCCTGAATCGCATCAAGACGCCTTACCACCACTTGCCGCCGGGAGAGATCGACCGCGCCCTTCGCGAGCGCCGCCGTGACCACCATGGGCAGCATCTCAGGCGTAAGACCGACTGCGACCGACAGCGCGAACAGAAACGCCCCACCCCAGTCGTCCCGCAGCAATCCATTGACCAGAAACACCAGCGGCACCATGACCGACGCAATGCCGAGCAAGAGAATTCCGATCCGGTTCATCTCCTGTTGCAAGGGCTCGCTCGCGGAATGCTGGGAGACCGCCGACAGCGCGAGCGATCCAAACAGCGTCGAGGAACCCGTGGCGAGGACCAGGGCGCTGGCTGCACCGGACACCACCGTAGTTCCCTGAAACACCAGTGCCGGCTCGGTCAGCAGGCCCGCAGCGGGCGGGTCGCCATGCTGCGCGTCCTTCTCAACCGGCAGCGACTCGCCGGTGAGGCTCGCCTGCGCCACAAACAGCTGCCGCGAATCGATCAGCCTGCAGTCAGCAGGCACGATGTCGCCCGCCGCCAGCAGCACAATGTCCCCGGGGACCAGCGCCTCGATCGCGAGTTCGATCGACCTTGGCTGAGCCTCGGCTCCATGCGTGGCAGGCCGGCGCAGCACGGTCGACGTGCTGTGAACCATTTTCGCGAGGCGCGCGAGCGCAGTCTGCGCCCGCTGCTCCTGAAAGAGCCGAAGAACGCCCGAGAGCAACACCATCACCCCGATCACTCCCGCCGCCCGCGCATCATCGGCAAGCCAGGCAAGCGCGGCAAGGAGCGCAAGCAGCAGATTGAACGGGCTCGCGACGCTTCTCAGTGGCTGCAGCCATCGATACCACGCAGGCTCGCGCGGCAGGGCGTTGGGGCCGTATCGGCGCGCACGCGCCGTCGCTTCGCGCTCGGTCAGCCCCAGCGGATGCGCGTGCAGTTCGGCAAACAGCCGCTCAATCGGCCACCGCGCGCCGCGGGCGAGGCGTGTGCCCTCATCCGGGGAGATCGCGTGCATCGACCCGCGCACGCCCATCCGCTGCTGCATGGGATGGCGCCCCGTCCCGCGCAGCTTCAGCCAGCGGTGCAGCACCCCCCGCAGCCAAACGCCGATTGAATTCACGAGCGCGCAGCCAAGCTTGAGAGGCGAGTGATGCTGCACCACCGCGGCGGTCCGTGCGCGGGCCACCCTGGTTACCAATTGATCCGGGGCAAGCGGCAGGCAGGCCGCGCGAGTACCCGTCAGCAATCTCGAGGAGTGGGTTGGGTGATGACGTCACGCATCCGCCACGTCACGATCATCCAGGCCACCAGCCCTTCAATGACCATCAGTTGCAGCGCTGTGGCAGCACCCAGACGCTCGGCTGTCCAACCCAGTAGCAGAAATCCGATCGGACCACTGCCGATCGAAATCGTGAGAAGACCCATCAGGCGACTGCGAGCAGACTCTGGCGCACCAATCAGCACCAGCGTGGCCTGCATCGACGCAAAGCCCGCCACGCCAAACCCTGAAACCAGCAGCGCGAGCCACGCCAGACCTGCGTTGGGGGCCATCGAAAACACCGCCATCATCAAGATGAACGTGATGCAGCCGATCGCAAAAAATCGGCCGTGATAACGGATCCGGTGTCCATAGCGGACAACCAACACCGATCCCAGCGTGGCACCGATACCCTCGGCCGCTGTGAGAAAGCCGACCATGGCGGCGGACAGGTGCAACTGCTGATCACCCACCACCGGAATCATGCTCATTCCGGGAAAGCCGAACAGATTGAAGACCAGCGACATGCTGATCGCAAGCAGCGCCACGCGATTGCTGCGCGCGAGGGCGATCCCCTCTCGGAGATTGCGCAGGAAGCCGCTGCGTCGTCGCGCTGCGCCCTGACTGTCATCGAGCTGCATCATGAAGCGCAGCGTCACCACGTGCATGAGCGAGGAAAACACAAACGCGCCGGTGAGCCCCACCCATTCAAGCACCAGGCCCCCGGTGAGCGGGCCCAGCATCTTTGTGATGTTGTTCGACATGGTGTCGATTGCCATCGCCGGAACGATCTGGCTGGGGGCCACCACCGAACCCAGCATCGAACGCCTGAGCGGTAACTCGGCCGCCCAATACACGCCGGAGGCAAGCGCGCCGATCGCAAGATGCCAGACTTCTAGCCAACCGAGCGCAGCGAGCGCGGCCTGCAGAGCAGTCAATCCGAGCATGACGCGAACCAGCACGAGATAGGTGCGGCGCACACCGAAGCGGTCGGCTGCCATGGCGAGAATCGGGCCCGCCGGCGCGAACGGCAGGATGCGCAGCATTGCAATCACCGAGGCAAGCAGTGCCGACCCGGTGATCTCGAACACATAGATGCCGACCACCACGATCTCCAGCCATCGAACCATCCCGCCGCAGACGCCCGCAAGCCACACCCGGCGAAACGCGGGCAGCGATAAAGGGCTGTCAGGATCGAAACTCACGGGCTGAAATACCCTCGCCAGGTAGCGGACGGCTGTGGAGACGACAGAAACGGTCAGGCTTGGCTGCTGGCCCGCCGGCACCAACGGCGGTACAGTAGCAGACGCACTCACCGCAGCCTTGCGGCCCCAGCCCCCTACGATGCATGTTTCCAACCCCACTGACCACACAGGTTGGCTTTCGATGAAACAACTGTTCGTCCTTGTTACTGCGGTTCTGATCGGCACGCTCTCCGGTTGCGGCGGCTCGTCTGTCGGCTTCAACGTCTACACCGCAGGCGACAGCCTGACCGATTCGGGCACCTTTGGGTTCCGCTTCACCCTTGCAGGCACCTCTGCCGCACCCAACCGGGTCTGGCCCGAACTGGTCGCAGCGTCGCTGGTCATGACCGAACCCTGCGCGCGGTACAAGGGCGACCCGGCCACAGGCATCGTGGAAACCAATCCGGCAGCACTCAGCTGTACTGGCTACGCGGTGGGTGGCGCGCGCATCAACCCCAGTGGTCAGACCAATGACTCCACCCCTTACTCGGTGCTCAAGCAGATCCGCGATCTGGTGGGCGAACGTCGCACCCTGGGCGACCGTGATCTGGTGCTGTTCTCGGGCGGTGCCAACGACGCAGCCGACCTGTTCGCGCTGTGGCTGAAGGCGCAGGACAACACCCCCGCCTCCGCGGCCAATTACCTGGCGCTCCTCAAGGAGCTGTTGACCGACGCAGAACTGGCTGGAGAAACCGACCCCAACAAGCGGGCCATTCTCTACATGGTCAAGCTCGCCAATACCTTGGCCGACACGGTGCGCGATCAGCTGCTGGCCAGCGGCGCGCGTCGCGTTCTCTTTGCCAACCTCCCCGATCTCACCCGTACGCCCAAACTGCAGGCCGTGCTCACGCCGCTGCAGCAGCCTGCCCTCTTCACGTTCGCAAGGGAGCTGTCGGTGCAGTTCAACGACCAGTTCGCCAGACGTTTCGCAAGCGACAGCCGGGTAGCCATTTACAGTTTGCTTGATGCGCTCGATGCGTGGGTCACCGATCCGCCGCCCGAATTCACGCAGGTCACAACGCCCGCCTGCCCAGCCGCGCCCAATGCGCCCACACCCACCTACGACCTCAGCAAATGCACGGCCACACTCCTGTCATCGGCTGACGTCGCGCAGGGTCGGCCTGCCAACTGGTGGGATCGCTATCTGTTCGCCGACGACTTCCACCCCACGCCGCGCGGTCATGCCGAGGCGGCAGCCCAGGTGGTGCAGATCCTCCGCTCACGCGGCTGGAACTGATTCCCCGCCACCCTCCGCGAGCGGGTGTCAGAGTCCGGGCCAGCCGGCCCGGCGCGCCGCCTCACGCCAGGCGATAGAGTCGTTCAATGCGGGGTCGGCCAGGAACTGCGGGGCATATCCGGTGTCGCGCACCAGCCGTTCAATCCGCATCGGCGAGCGACGCGCCACCTTGCCCCGTCCCGCAGTCGCCCGCGCGGCGTCGTCCACCATCTCGGCATGGAAGCCAGGAAACCGCGCGGATAGCCGCTGGCACCAGTCCGCCACCGACCACCGCCGCCCCGCCGACAGGTGATACACCGGCTCGGGCGGGCTGTCGGCGCGGGCAAGCAGCCCCGCCAGACCGCGCGCCACATCGCGCGAATACACCCAGTCATCGGCGCAATCCGCATGCACTGTCACGCTCGCCGACTGCTCGGCGAGCCGGGTCAGTTGCAGCGGCAGGCTGAGGGTATCGCGCACGCCGGTGTCGTACTCCCAGCGACCGAACACCATCCCCAGGCGCACAACGGTCACGTCGAGCGCACGGGTGGCGCGGTAGCGGACCGCGATCCGTTCGGCCGCGAACTTGGTGATGCCGTAGAGGGTCTCGGGCCAGACGGGACTCGCCTGTTCGTCCAGTTCTGGCGACAGCAGCCCACCCGCGCCGAAGATCGATCCGGTTCCCAACTGAAGTACGCGGGGCACCCGGTGCCGGAGGGCCGCCTCGAGCACCTCGATGGTACCGAGCACATTCACTTCAGCGACGCTGCGCGCCGCACGCACCTCGCGGGCCGCGTCCGCAGTGACCGCGGCGGCGTGCACCAGGCGATCCACCGGAAACGCGCGGAGCACCGCATCCAGGTCGGTTGCCGACAATACATCGCCCGTCACCACAGAGAGCCGCTCGGCCGACTCGCCCAGCAAGGCACGCGTTCCCTCGGGGAGCAAACCTGGGCCAAATAGCACCACCCGGTGCCCGCGCCCGAGCAGTTCCTCGGCCAGATTGAGGCCGACAAACCCCGTGCCGCCAGTGATCAGCGTGGCAGACTCCAGGGTGTTGCTCATTGCGATTCGATCTTCGCCGCGGACACCACAGCGCGCCACTTGCCGGCCTCGTCGGCGATGAAAGATGCACTTCGTGCAGGATCCATCACCAGCGGCTGGCAGGCCATGGCAGCGAGCCGCGCGGTGTAATCGGGATCCGTCACCACGCGCTCGTGGAATGCGCGCAGCGCACCGCGAACCTCGGGCGGGGTTTTGGAGGGCACGGAAATCGCCCACCAGGTGCTCGACAACATCGCCTGAACGCCCGCCTCGGCGAAGGTGGGCACCTCGGGCAATTGCGGCAGTCGTGAATCATGGGCCACGGCGAGCGCTCGCAGCTTGCCACTCTCGATATGGACGCGCAGCGTGGTGAGATCGTTGACCGTCATATCGGCCTCGCCAGACAGCACTGCCAGTGTGGCGGGTCCACCCCCTTTGTACGGCACATGGAGCAGATCGATTCCCGCACGCAGCTTCAGCAGCTCACCGCCCATCTGCACGATGCTGCCCGGGCCCGCCGACGAAAAACTCAGCCGCCCCGGCTCGCGCTTGGCTGCCGCGACCAGTTCCTCCACTGTCCGCGCGGCCAGGCCTGCTCGCACCGCCAGCAGATGCGGTGCAATCGCCACCAGACCGATCAGGCTGAGATCGCGCGCGGCGTCATACGGGAGTTTGCGGATCAGCAGTTCATTGATCACCTGCGTGCTGGTTGATCCGAAGAGAATCGTATGACCGCTGGGTGCTGCGGCCACCACCGCCTGGGTACCGATCACGCCCGCCGCGCCAACACGGTTTTCGACCACCACATTCTGGCCAGCGACCCGGGCCAGGTGCTGCGCATAGAGACGGCCGACGATGTCGGCGGGGCCGCCTGCAGGGAACGGGACCACCAGGGTGAGCGGCCGGTCGGGGAAACCGGGTGACGCTCCGCTCTGTGCCAGGACCTGGCTGCCTGCGGCTGCAATCGGCAACGACAAGGTGAGGCGGCGCAATGTATCCGGCCGCGTGTCGGAGATGAATTTCATGAAGGCCCCTCGTTGAATCAAAGCATCAGACCGCCAGGAGGCGCGTCCGCGCCCCTCAAAGTGAGACGACGATACTGTCGAACGCCGCGGCCTGCTGCACAAACCCGCCCGCGAGCAGGCTCTCTCTCAGGCGGTCGACACCCTGGCGCGACACCTGGGGCGATGTCGACCAGACCCCAGAGGACACATAGCGCGACGCCGCGGCCCGGAGAACATCCAGGCTCACGCCCGGAAAACGGGGCGCAATGCACTGCGCAAGCGCGTCCGGTCCCTCGGTGGCAATCCATTGCTGTGCTCGGCCGAGTGCGCGCTGGAGCGCTGCGACAGGCTGCCGATGCCGCGCGAGGGTGCGCCGCGCGGTGATGAAGGTGGTATAGCAACAGGCGCCGCGGGTGCTCGCTGCATACACCACCGAAGCGAACCCGTCGCGCTCGAGCTGGCTGACATGGGGCTCGAACAGCTGAATGACATCGACCGCACCACCGTGAAGCGCATCGATCTGGTCGGTCATGGACAGGCCTCTTGCCACCCGTCCGCCAGCCACCATGTCGGCCGGATCAATCCCGGCATCCCGAAGATCCTGCTGCAGACACAACCAGGGCGTGGGCACTTCGGAGACCACCGACAGGCGAAGCGCGGCCAGACCCGGCATCGATATCTGCGTGCCGCGACGGGCGGCATTCTCGGCGCGCATCATGAGGAGAAAGGGGTCGCGCCTCACCACCTCGCCCACGCAAACCAGGCAAGCATCGTCGTCGGGCAGCCTGTCGCGGTCGCGAAGCACCCGCATCGGGCCACCCCAGGTGAGATCAACCTCGCCCGCGCGGACTGCGTCGATCGCGCCCCCGGGGCTCCCTGGGGGCAGCCAATCGATGGTCAGGTTTTCCTGCTGGGCAAACCCCCCGGCCTGCAGCGCATAGATTGGCGCATAGAACAGCGCCTCGAAATTTTCGGCGATTCGCAGCCGCATCAGCGGCGACGCTCGGCAATCGAAAGCGCGATCAGTACCACCAGCCCTACTGCCATCACGCCCAGCGAAACATGCACGGCATTGCGGCTCGCCGCATACGTGATGCTCGAGTAAGCCAGCCACGCGCACGAGGCGCAGAAGACCAGGGGCGTGAACGGATACCAGGGCACACGAAATTCATCGCCCCCCACGGGCTCACGACGCAGGATGAACACCGCAATGCCCACCATGAGAAGAAAACTCCAGAACACCGGCGCCGTGAATTCCACCATGGACTCAAACCCGTCGTGCTGCCACAGGCCAAAGACCACCAGGGCAACGCTGATGGCCCCCTGCACCAGCAACGCAGGCATCGGCATGCCGGCCGACTCGTTCCAACGTCCCATGAAACGCAGCGCTTTCCAGTCGAGCCCCAGTGCAAAGTTGCTGCGCGCGCCCACGATCATCGTGGCATTGATGCTGGTCAGGGCGGCGAGCGCCACGAACAGTCCGAGCGCCTTCTGACCCAGCGGTCCGAACGCTGCGCCCATGACATCGGCCGCGGCCGCTTTCGATTGCGCGAGACCCTTCAGACCCAGGCCGTGGATGAGCGCAAGATTCACCAGCAGATAAATGCCGGTGATCACGAGCAGACTCACAATGATGATGCTCACGATTCGTCTCGGCCCGCCCGCCACCTCGGCCGAGATGTAGGCCGCCTCGTTCCAGCCACCGAATGTGAGCAACACAAACACCAGGGCCAGACCCGCCATGCCCAGCGCCGGCGTTGAACTGAACATGGGAGGCGTGGTGTCGGCAGGCGCGCTCACGGAAAAACCGGCGACCACCACCGCGAAAAGCCCCGCTACCTCAAACACCGCCAGCACGGTCTGCACTCGGCCCGATGCCTGAAGTCCGATCAGATTGACCAGGGTGAGCGTCACCACAATGCCAATCGCCCAGATGGCCGACGAGTGCGCCCCCAGGCTGATCACCTTGCTCATGTAGTCGCCAAACACGAACGCGAGCAGTGCGATCGAGCCGGTGTTGATCACTGCTGCCTTCGCCCAGGCGTAGAGGAACGCCAGATGCCGGCCGTAGGCGAGTTCCAGAAAGTGATAGTCGCCCCCGGCATGCGCATGCCGCGTGGAGAGCTCGGCATAGCAGAGCGCCCCAGCGATGGAGATGAGGGCACCGGCCACCCAGATGGAGAGTGCCCAGCCGACATCGCCGCTCACACCGGCCACCATGGAAGGTGTCTTGAAGATGCCGGCACCAATGACGATGCCCACAATGATCGCGACCGCTGCGTACGGGCGCAGGAGCCTAGCGGGCTGGCCAGCGCCAGCCCCGGTAACACTCGAATTCATGACGGGTTCGGTAAGAAGGCGTTACTTGGGAACGCGGCGCCCTTCGAAGCCGTTGCTCGAGTAGAGGCCCACCTGACCTTTGAGCGTGCCCGCGTCGGTGTAGCTCGCCTTCACGACCTGCAGCTGGCCGGTGGACGGTGCGAGATAGCGAAACTGCAGCTCTGCCCCTTCAAGCCGTGGGTCAAGCAACGGCTGCGTTTTGTCGCCCAGGGTGAGGGTTCCGCCCACGCGCTGGTATTTCTGCGTGAGATTCAGCCTGACGTTCACATTGCCGTCCATGCCATCGAGGTTCCATTGCCCCTCCACCTGAGCCGGCACGATCCAGAAGTAGCCAGAGCTGCCGCCGAACCCGCTGGCACTGGCGCTGAACACCTGATCGGGTTCCCAATCGCCCATCGTGAAGGAATTCGTGACCAGGCGCGTGCCGGGACGCATTTTGAGCAGCGTGGGACGCAGCCGGAGATTCAGCTCGGGCAGCAGATACATCGAAATGACCGTCGCCTTCGTGAAGTCTTCCTTGAAGATGTCACCGTTGATGATGGTAACGCGGTCCGACACGCCCGCGCGCTCGGCGTTGCGCTTGGCAAGTGCCGCCATGTCGGGGTTGAATTCGATGCCGATGGCGCGCGCGCCATGAACACGCGCAGCCGTAATCGCGATCTTGCCGTCGCCCGCACCCAGATCGAAGAGAAGGTCGTCCTTGGTGACCTTGGCGATTTCCAGCATCCGCCGGACCAGGTCGTCGTTGGTGGGCACCCAGACCACATCCTTGCCGGACTGTCCGACCTGGGGCTGATATTTGTCATCGCCCGACTGGGCGTTGGCCTGCAGGCCAATGGCTGCAAACAGGAGCGCTGCAAGACCTGAGCGGAGCAGGCGGGTGGCGGCAGATGCATTCATGTCCGATTTCTTCCTGGAGTCGTGGGACAGGTGACAGGTGAGTTTGGCTGGCGTGCTGGCAGAGCGGGCACCGCGGCTTGAGGCCTCCCGTCCGCCAGGGGCGTCATCTTGAACCCTGTCGCTGCCGGCGGCAAGTATGCCGGAGATCGGGGTAGGGACAGGCTGGCCACACACCTGGCGAGACGCGAGCCACCAGGCTGGCGGTGCGCTGTTATGCTTCAACCCCTTTCGTCAAGCGCTCCCATGACACAACTTGCCGGATTTGAACCCGCCGCCATTCCGGCGGAAGACGAGGCGCTGCGCCCTGAAGTGCGCGCCTTCCTCGCTCACCACCTGTCGGGCCTGTCGGCCGAAGCGCGGGCCCGCTCATGGTCGGGATACGACCCCGCCTTCAGCCGGGCCCTGGGCGCTCGCGGCTGGCTGGGTATCACCTTGCCTCGCGAATACGGTGGTGGCGGGCGGAGCCCCTACGCGCGCTACGTGCTGGTCGAAGAGTTTCTGTGTGCGGGAGCCCCTGTGGGATCGCACTGGATCGCAGACCGGCAAAGCGGCCCGCTGATCCTCAAATACGGCACCGAAGACCAGAAGCGCTTTCACCTGCCGCGGATCTGCCAGGGCGAATCGTTCTTCTGTATCGGCATGAGCGAGCCCGGATCGGGCTCAGACCTCGCCAGCATTCGAACGCGCGCCCGCCGCAACGACGAAGGCTGGGTGCTGAACGGTCGAAAAATCTGGACCACCAACGCGCATCACAGCCACTTCATGATCGCCCTGGTCCGCACATCGGGCGAACCAACCGATCGCCATGTCGGACTCTCGCAGCTGATTGTCGACCTGTCCCGACCTGGCGTTACCGTGCGCCCCATCACCGATCTGACCGGCGACCGGCATTTCTGCGAAGTGTTTTTTGATGATGTCCAACTGGGTCCCGAAGCGTTGATCGGCGCGGAAGGCCAGGGCTGGGCGCAGGTCACCGCTGAACTGGCCTACGAACGAAGCGGCCCCGAACGCATCTACTCCTCCATGGTGCTGTTCGACGAGTGGCTGGCCTGGATCCGCACGCCGGCAGGTCAAAGCCCAGGCGCCACGCGTCTCGCCGGCCGGATCGCCAGCCATCTGGCTCCCCTTCGCGCGATGTCGATTGCGGTGACCGCACGGCTGGCTGCGGGCGAAAGCCCGGTGGTCGAGGCCGCCCTGGTCAAGGATCTGGGCACCACCCTTGAACAACAGATCCCGGCCCTCATCGCCGACGATCTGGCAAGCCGCGACGACCCGTCACAGGTGCCTGCCGAGTTGCTGGCAACGCTTGCCTATGTCACCCGCATTTCTCCCTCGTTTTCGCTGCGGGGCGGCACGCGTGAAATTCTTCGCGGCATGATTGCCCGCGGCCTGGGGCTGCGCTGATGGCCGCCGCCCTGACCTCTGCCCCGACAGCCCAAGGAGCGCACGTATGGATTCGATGATCAGCGACGCGCTCGCGACCCTTCTCGCAGATCGCTGCGGCGCGGATGTAGTGCGTGCCATCGAATCGGGGGGTTCCTCCACTGAACTCTGGCGGGCAATTTCCGAGGCCGGTTTTGCCGACGCCATGGTGAGCGAAGCACAGGGTGGCGCAGGACTCTCCGCCGAGGCCGTGTCGGGCTGCTGGATGCTCGCGGGGCGGCACGCGGTTCCCCTGCCCTTGTCCGAAACCATGATCGCCCGGGCGATGCTCTCCGAGCAGTCGATCACCGTGCCCGACACTCCGATCGCGTTCGGCATCGGGCATCGCACACCCGCCGGCACGCTGCGCGCGGTGGGTATCAGCGGTGGCCGCACGGCGGGCGCTGTGCTCGTCACTGCCGCAGGCGACACCCGGTTGCTCAACACCGACAACGGCCGCAGCGAGCGCTGCGCCTTCGAACTGGATCTCACCCTGGAGTGGCCGGAATCCGCCTGGACTGCGGCGCCCCGTCTCGCAGTGAGCCTGGACACCCGGCTCGCCCAGGCCCTGGTCCTGTCGCTCCAGATCGCCGGTGCACTGGATGCCGTGTTCCGGCGGTCGCTCGCCTGGGCGAATGAGCGCGAGCAGTTCGGTAAACCCATTGGCAAGTTTCAGGCAATCCAGCACCAGCTCGCGCTGATGGCAGAAGAGTCGTTTGCGGCCACCATGGCGGCGCGTATCGCCTGCCTCCCCGCGCCAGACGGCGCCTCCTCTGCAACCGCCTCGCCCGGGCTGGTCGGCGTGCTGGCCGGTATCGCACCGCTGCGTGTGGCCACAGCCAAAGCGCGCACGAGCGAGGCTGCGTTACAGGTCGCACAGATGGCCCATGCCGTCCATGGCGCCATCGGCTTCACGCATGAGTTCGACCTGCAGATCCTCACCCGCCGGCTTCATGCCTGGCGGCAGACCGCAGGCAGTGAATCCGCCTGGCACGACCAGATCGGCCGCGCGCTGCTGTCGCCAGAGACCACCTCGCTCGATGTGCTGCGGATCACCACCGACGTCGTCGCGGGTTGATCGGTTCGCATCCCGTCCGTTCCCAACGCCCAGTTCAGGAGACCTCCCTTGACCGACTTCCTTCAGATCAGCCGCGACGGCGCGATCGTCACCTGGACCATGAACCACCCGGCCACGCGCAATGCGCTTACCGGCAACACGGCCGTCGCCGAAATCGTTGCGGCCGCTGCAGCCGCCGCCGCTGACCGCAGCGTTCGCGCCATCATCCTGACCGGCGCCGGACCGGTGTTCTCCTCCGGCGGCAATGTAAAAGACATGGCCCGGTTCGCCGAGCCAGGCCTTGACGCCGACGCTGTGCGCAATGAATACCGCCACGGCATCCAGCGCATTCCCCGGGCCATGTGGGCGCTGGATGTGCCGGTCATTGCTGCAGTAAACGGGCCGGCGATCGGCGCGGGCCTCGATCTGGCCTGCATGTGCGACATGCGTATTGCGAGCGAATCGGCCACCTTTGCCGAGAGCTTTGTTCGCGTGGGTATCGTGCCGGGAGATGGCGGCGCATGGCTGCTGCCGCGCGCGGTGGGCGCGGCCAAGGCCGCTGAAATGGCATTCACCGGAGACCCGATCAGCGCCGCCGAGGCCCTCGCCTGTGGACTGATTTCCAGGGTTGTGCCGGCCGACTCACTGCTTGAGGAAGCCCGGGCGCTTGCCGGTCGCATTGCTCGCAATCCGTCGGGCGTTCTGCGCATGACCAAGCGACTCTTGCGCGAAGCGGTGCACAACACGCTCGACTCGGTGCTTGAAACCTCGGCGGCTTACCAATCGCTCGCACACATGAGCGCCGACCACCACGAGGCCGTGCGGGCCTTCATCGAGAAACGACCCCCGAAATTTTCCTGAGCCCCGCTCAGGACAGCACGCCAATCTGCCAGGGCACGAACTCGTTGTCGCCCACCCCGAGCGACTCGCTCTTGGAACGCTCGCCCGAGGCAATGCTCAGCATGAGCCGAAAGATCTGTTCGCCCATTTGCTCGAGTGTGGCGGCCCCATCGATCACCTCGCCGCAGTTGATGTCCATGTCGCCGGTCATGCGGCGATACATGGGCGTGTTGGTGGCGAGCTTGATGGTGGGCGAGGGGTAAGAGCCGAAACACGAGCCACGGCCCGTGGTAAAGGCGATGAGATTCGCACCGCCCGCAATCTGCCCGGTGGCCGAGACCGGGTCGTAACCGGGCGTGTCCATGAACACAAAGCCATGCTCACTAACCGGCTCGGCGTAGCGATACACCTCCATCATGGCGCTCGAGCCCGCTTTCTTCGCGCCGCCCAGGCTTTTTTCGATGATGTTGGCAAGGCCGCCCGCGTGATTGCCAGGCGACACACGGCCGTTGATCTGCGTGTCTCGACCTTCGTTGTACTTCAGCCACCAGTCGATGCGCTCGACCAGCTTGCGACCGATTTCGGGCGTGCGCGCACGCGCGGTGAGCGTATGCTCAACGCCGAAAATTTCCGGTGTCTCGGACAGGATGGCGGTGCCGCCATGCCGCACCAGAATATCCACGGCTTTCCCCAGCGCAGGGTTGGCCGATAGCCCTGAAAAGCCATCCGAGCCGCCGCATTGCAGGCCCACCATCAGATGCTCGGCACTGCAGGATTGACGCTCGACGCTATTGGCAAGATCGAGCATCTCCCGGACATGAGCGATGCCCAGATCGACCGCCGACTGCGTACCGCCCACGTCTTGCATGGTGAGCGTGCGCAGG
>CAMBZS010000007.1 GCA_945872335.1 Bordetella parapertussis
CGCGGCCATGCGGGTGCAGTGCTTGCCGTGCACAGCGTGATCGAGACCATCACGGTGCACGGCCAGCGTGCGACCGAAACCGTCGAATGTGTCGCGACCAACGTGTTCGTCAAGGGTCCATCGGGCTGGAAAATCCTCATCCACCATGCCTCGCAGGCGGGCGAGAACGAGCCGGCCGCCACAGCGCCCCAGGGCGCGGTGCTTCACTAGAGCCCGATTCGAGTTGTCTGGCTACATCGCGCCACGTTGGCTGCCGGGCGCTCACCTGCAGACCATCTGGTCGGCGCTCGCTGCACCCCGACCCGCCACGCCGCTCTACCGAACCCGCTGGATCACCCCTGACGATGATTTCGTCGATATTGATGCGGGGCCTGCGCCGCCCGCCGAAGACGCCCCCCTGTGGGTGCTGTTCCATGGTCTCGAAGGCAGTTCGCGCAGCCACTATGCGCGGGCCTTGCTCGCCCACGCCACCCGCATCGGCTGGCAAGGCGCTGTCATTCATTTCCGCGGTTGCAGCGGCACGCCCAATCACCAGCCGCGCGCTTATCACTCGGGCGACTCGGCTGAAATCGACTGGATGCTGCGCCGGCTGCATCGCGAGTATCCCCGGCGCCCGCTCTTTGCCTCCGGGGTCTCGCTGGGCGGTAATGCACTCGTCAAGTGGCTGGGCGAACAGGGGGAGGCGGCTCGCTTCGTGCGCGCGGCAGCCGCGATCTGCCCGCCACAGGACCTGCAGGCGGGTGCCGAGGCCTTGTCACGCGGATTCAACCGCATCTACTGCGAATATTTCCTGCGCACCCTGCGGCCCAAGACCCTGGCCATGCTCGAGCGATGGCCAGGCCTGGTCGATGGCCAGCGTGTTCGACAGGCCCGCGATTTTTTCGACTTTGATGACGCGGTCACTGCGCCCCTTCATGGCTTTGCCAGTTGCTACGACTACTGGTCCCGCAGTTCCTGTCGTCAGTTCATGGGTGCAATCCGCGTGCCCACTCTGGTTGTGAATGCGCGCAACGATCCCTTTGTGCCGATGCACGCGCTGGCATCACACACCGAGGTGAGCCCGTTCGTGACCCTCGACTATCCTGAGGCGGGCGGTCATGTTGGCTTTCCGTCGCCGGGCGGCGCAGCCGGATTCAACTGGATCCCGGCACGACTGGAAGCGTTCTTTCGCGCGATGGGAGACCTCTGACGTGTCGCCCCAATTTGATCCCTTGGTCATCCGCGCGATGGCGCGATGGCCTGATGTTCCGGCAGTGTTCGGGTGGCTGCGGCTCGACCCGCGAGGCAACTGGCTGCTGATCGACCGGGGCCAGCCCGGTTTCAGCGAGCAAGCGCACGGCACCGGCAGCCCGATCACCAATCCAGCGATCATCGACTTCATTGGACGCAACTACGCCCACGATAGCCAGGGGCGCTGGTTCTGGCAGAACGGTCCGCAGCGGGTTTTCGTCAGACTCGACCGCGCCCCCTGGGTGATCCGGGTAATCGGCAGCGGCCCCGGGGCAAGACTCGTCACGCACACCGGGGTCGCCTTCGAGGCGGTGCGGCGCGCGGCATTTGGCCCTGCCGGCGAGATTCTGCTCAATTCTGACCAAGGCTGCGGTGCGGTACACGACCTTGACGCATGCTGCCTTCAACTTGAGGACGCAGGCGACTCCGAGACGCCGGTCCTGGTGCTGGGCGAAGCGCGCCTGCCTGTGCAGCGCTGCACGGATCCAGAGCGCGAGTTCGGGTTTGTGACCGAACCGGCCGCCCCCTGAACCGCCCCCGCCACGTTCTCGCTTTGAGGGCCTTTTGGGTCAACGGCGGCATTTAGCGGCAAAGTTTGCACTTTATTTCAGTAGAGGAATTACGGGATCATCAGTAACCTGATTCGCTTACTTTTGACCTAAGTTGCATGGACACCGAAAAGGCCTGCTCGGCAATCCGCTCCCTGATCCGCGTCCGGCAACTGCTGGGAGATGCCCTGTCGCCCAACAGCAGTCTGATACCGATTGATCTCCTGCTCGCCGCGTCCTGTGCAGAGCCTGGCAGCATCAGAAGTCTTACAGTCAAGCAACTGTTCGCTCAGCTGCGTCATAGCGATCGTGCGGTCCGCATGCATTTCAACCGACTGGTCGCCGATGGCATGCTGATCACCGAAGCCGGTGCCGGCGACCGCCGCACCAAGGTCGTCAGGCTGTCATCGCGCGGTGAAAAGCTGCTGATGCGTGCGGCCTCAACACTCCTGCAAGCGAGCGAGCCCATCACGCCGGCGCCATCCAGGAACAACAAGCCGCCCGCCAGGGCTCGCAAGCCCGCGTCGCAGCGTTAATCGCCCCACCGGGCCTGGGCTGATCGCTCTGGGTCAAACCCTTTCTATAGAATCAGCTTTGCGGTGGGAGGCCGATATTCCCACCCTTCATCCAAGGAGACCATCTTGAACATTCAGCGCCTATTCGCCGGCGTGCGGCTTGTGGCCGCAGGCGCGGCATTTGCCCTCGCTGCGGGGTCTGCAAGCGCGGCGCAACTTCGCTGGGCCGCCCAGAACGACATCCTCACGCTTGATCCGCATTCGCAGAATCACGCCACCACCAACAACATCGTCGGTCACGCCTACGAGGGTTTGGTGCGCTACGACAAGAAATATCAGGTTGAGCCAGCACTCGCCACCAGTTGGCAGGCCACCTCGCCCACCTCCTGGCGCTTCAATCTGCGCAAGGGCATCAAGTTTCACGACGGCACCGACTTTACCGCTGACGACGTGATCTTTTCATTCGAGCGCATCCGTCAGCCCCAGGGCACGATGCAGATCTATGTGGCGGGCATCAAGGAAATCCGCAAGGTCGACAGTCACACCATCGATCTGATTCTCGACAAGCCGGTGCCCACACTGCTCAACAATCTCACCACGTTCTACGTGATGAGTCGTGACTGGTCAGCCAAGAACAAGTCCGAACGCATCCAGGACTACAAAGCGAAGGAGGAAACCTTTGCCTCGCGTAACACCAACGGCACTGGCCCCTATGTGATCAAGGAATGGCGGCCTGACCAGCGGATCGTGATGAGCGCGAACCCCGCCTGGTGGGACAAGCTCGAGGGCAACGCCACCGACATCGTTTACACGCCGATCAAGGCTGACGCCACACGCATTGCCGCGCTGCTCGCGGGCGACGTTGACATCGTCACCGACCTGCCCACCCAGGATGTCGCGAAGCTGCGCTCGAATCAAAATCTGTTCGTGCTCGATGGCCCCGAAGTGCGCACCATTTTCATTGCGCTGGATACCCGCAGCGATGAACTCAAGCATGGCCAGAAAGGCCCGAACCCCTTCAAAGACGCGCGCGTGCGCCAGGCACTCAGCATGGCAATCGACCGGCAGGCGATTCAGCGCACCATCATGCGCAACCTCTCCATCCCGGCCGCCATCATGGTTGCACCGGGGGTGAACGGCCACACGGCTGAGCTCGACAAGGTGGCGCCCGCCAACATCGACGGCGCCAAAAAGCTGCTGGCTGAAGCGGGTCACCCGAATGGCATCGAATTCACACTCGACTGCCCGAACAACCGCTATGTGAACGACGAGGAAGTGTGTCAGGCCGTGGTGGGCATGTGGGCCAAGCTCGGCGTGCGCGCCAAGCTGAACGCGATGCCGTTTGGTCCCTTTGCCCAAAAGTTCCAGAACTGGGACTCAAGCGCCTATCTGCTTGGCTGGGGCGTAGCCACCTACGACGCGCAGTACACGCTGCAGTCGCTCATCCGCACCCGCACCAAAGGCGCTGATGGCAACTTCAACTTCTCCGGTGTGAGCAATGCGCGCGTCGATGAGCTGGTTGACGCCATGGGCGTTGAAACCGACAAGGCCAAGCGCGACGGCATGATCCGCGAAGCACTCACCATCACGCGCGACCAGGCGCTTCTCGTTCCGCTTCATCATCAGATGCGGCCCTGGGCGATGAAGAAGAACGTGAGCATTGCTCACAACTCGAACGACGCGCCCAAGATGTACTACGCGAACATCAAGTAAGGCTTGCGCGCCGCGGCCTGGCCTCGAAATCATCGAGGTCAGGCTCGCGGGTGAACCGCCAGTAGTCCACCAGCCGGAAGGGCATCGGTCCGAACACCCGGCCGCGCCGGTTTCGATACCAATTGTTCATGCCCGGATGCGTCCAGACCAGCTCGGCATGCTCGGCGTCCACTTTCTCGATATAGCGGTCATGCACATCGCGCCTGACCTCCAGCCGATCGACGCTGCGCTCGATCATGTTGCGCAATAGCGTGGTGATGTAGCGCACCTGGCACTCGATCACGAAAATCAGGCTGCCACCGTGCGCGAGGCCGGTGTTGGGGCCGTAGGTCACGAACAGGTTCGGATAGTCAGGCACGGTGATGCCCAGGTAGGCGCGCGGGTCATCATCCGACCAGGCCTCGGCGAGCGGCTGGCCCGATCGACCAAGCACTGTCATGGAGCCAAGCATCCGCGCGGCCTCGAACCCGGTGGCGAGAATGATCGCGTCGACTTCATGCCGCGAACCATCGGCCGCGATCACTGCATCGGTCTCGATCCGGTCAACGGCCTCGGTCACCAGTTCGACATTCGGGCGCTTGAGCGCCTGGTACCAGCCGTTGTCGATCAGAATCCGCTTGCCATAGGGCGGGTAGTCCGGCAGGCACTTCGCCACCAGATCGGGACGCCCCTCGAGCTGCGCCAGCAGATACTCGGTCATCTGTTGGCGTTGCCGGTCATTGCGATAGTTCATGGCGCGCTCTGGGTGCGGCCACGACGGATCGCGCCGAACCGTGGGAAGTAGCCCATCGCCGAAGCGCCACATGAGGCCGAAGCGATACCAGGGGTAGTAGTAGGGAATGTTCTCGAGGAGCCACCGCTCGCCATGGCTCACGGTGCCGTGATAGTCCTGCGGGGGGCGAGCCCACTGCGGCGAGCGCTGAAACACGGTCACCTTGGCAGCGCGGGCGGCGACGCTCCTCAGGAACTGCATGGCACTCGCCCCGGTTCCGACCACAGCAATGCGCTTGCCTTCAAGCGGCACGTCATGACGCCAGCGTGCGGAATGCCAGGTCGGGCCAGCAAACTGCTCCAGCCCCCGGATGGACGCGATCTTGGGCTGATTGAGTTGCCCGGTGGCCGAAATCACGGCCTGGTAGCGCCGCTGCGACACGACGCCGTTCGCATCGCGCAGGCAAATCTCCCAGACGCTCTGCTCATCGTCCCAGCGCATCTGCTCGACTTGCACGCCGAATTCGATGCGTTCACGCAAGCCAAGCTTGTCTGCCACCGCACGCTGATAGGCCACCACCTCATCGCGCTTGGAGTAGTTGCTGGTCCAGGTCAGGTTGGGCGCAAATGAATAGGAGTAGTAGTGATTGGGTGTGTCGACACCGGCTTCCGGATAGTTGTTTTCAAACCAGGTGCCGCCGAGCTCGGGGTTCTTGTCGACGATATCAAAGGCAATCCCGAGCTCGCGCAGGCGCCCGGCCGCACACAGGCCGGAAAAACCGCAGCCCACGACCAGTACCCGAAACCGCTCAAGCTCAGCGCCCGCAGGCTGCGCGTTCCAGCGCACCTCGCGGCTTGCAAAGCCCATTTCCTCCATGGTCATGTCGGTGTAGTCGCGCGGGACATTTTCGCCAACACAGACGCTCATCATGCGGGCAAGTTCATCGGCAGCAAGCGGAGGCGGCAGCGACCGTCGGCCGTCGGCCAGTTCGTCAAGCACGCCGGCAATGGCCTCGCGCACCACCGCCTGCGCGGCATCCGACAATCCGCCGCTGCGTTCGGCAAAAATGGAGATGTCGCGCTTGGGGCGAAAGGGGTCTTCCAGCCAGCGCGGGTCGCGCGTGATCTGCGCGAGGCACATGAGAAGCGTGGGCACCGAGGCTTCGCGCAGCGCATCGGCGCGAGAGAAGGGGGACATGAAAATTCTCCGGAGAGCTCAACAGCCTCTGACAGGCTGGCATAAACGGGATGACAGGCGATCACCATACACCTGGATACAGCGCACGACAGACCCCCTCAGCCAGGATTTGAGACCCGCTCACGCGCCTCATGCTGAAGGATGAAACGCTGGATTTTACCGGTGCTGGTTCGCGGAAAGTCGGTTACGAATTCGACAAAGCGGGGCACCTTGTAGTCGGCCATCCGGCTGCGTAGCCTCGCGGTCAGCATCTCGGGCTCGGCTTGCAGCAGCCACTCGATCTCGGCAGGGTAGGCGTTGGTGCCGCCGACTATGAACATCTCCTTCAGCCGACCGGTAATCTTGAGGTAGCCCGCGGCGTCCAATGACCCGAGGTCGCCGCTTCTGAACCAGCCATCGGGCGAGCGTACGTCGGCAGTGGCCTGTTCATTGCGGTAGTAACCCTGCATCACCACATGGCCGCGAATCCGGATTTCGCCAACCTCGCCCGCGGAGAGCGCTCGACTGCCACCCGGTGCGAACACGCCGACCTCGAAGTCGCCAATCGGCCGACCTTTGTTGTCGCAAAGAATCTCGAGCGGATCATCGAACCCACTTGCGTTGGTGACCGCCGTGGTCTCGGTCATTCCGTAAACGGCGATCAGCGCCTGAAGCCCCAGCGCTGCGCGCGCAGCCAACGCAACATCGGGCGTGACCGGCGCGCCGCCTATCCATGCCGAGCGCAGGCTGACCGGCGACCGCCCGCGTCGCTCGACTGCGTCGATGCAGTCAATGAAGTGGGTGGGAATGCCGCCAAAGATCGAGACCCGCTCGCTGTCGATCACCTCCAGCGCCTCATCGGGCTGCCAGTGCGGCAGGATGACGTTGGTGCAGCCCAGCAAAATGGCGGTGGTGCACGCGGTGATCGCCCCGGCAATATGATAGAAGGGCATGTGCCCCAGGATCACATCGCGAGGCGCAATCCGCATCACCCGCGCCATGCCGGCCGCTAGGGCCTGTCACGCAGATGTTCGTGCACAAGGAGCGCCGCCCCCACCACAAGCAGCCCTGCCGCAGACGCGATACCCGCCACCCAGAGCAGCCCAGCCTCGGCAAGGAGGCCTGCGCACAAGGGACCAAAGAAGACGCCCGCATCGACAAACGTGCGATGCAGCGAGACGCGCAGAGCCGCCGCGCGCGGCGATGACGGGCGACCCAGCAGGCTGATGGGCAGCATCCAGGCGGCGAGCCCGATTCCGAAGAGCGCGCAGCCAAACACCGCCCAGGCAAAATTTCCGAAGGCCATTGCGGCGATGCCCACTGACAGCACCAGCAGAATCACACCAAGCAGACGAACCCGCGAGACCCGATCGGCCAGCCTGCCAAGCGGCAACAGAAAGCACAGATCCACCACCTGCGGCAAGGCGAGCATCATCGCCACACCAATCCGCGACAGATCGAACTCGCGCGCGGCGCGAAGCGGCAGGATGAACTGGCCCACGGCCGCCCAGGCCACCGCGAGAACGAAGCCACTCACCCACGCGAGCATCGTGAGGCGATTCAGGCTGATGAGTTCATGCCACCGGGGCGTGTCAGCCGGGCCGTCCCCCGCACATTCAAGGGGCGTCGCAGACGGCGTGGGCTCGCCAGACCCCACCACCCGAAGAAGTGCGGGCAAGAGGAAGAGACCGATCAGCTGGGGGGCGGACGCAAGCATCAACGCCCGCTGCCAGGGCCAGCCATCGGGCAATACAGCCACGAGCAGCATCCCGAGCAGCATGCCAAGCATGCCGCTGAATTCGACCACGTTGAGCGAGAACGCATGGCCACTCGTTGCCGCAAATCGCGAGACCGTGATCAGCACGCTGAGGAGAAGCGTCGCATGGCCTGCGCCGTACAGTCCCCGACCCAGCACCAGCATCCAGAGCTCAGAGCCCGAAAACAGGAGCAGATTGCCTGAGGTCAGTGCGGCAGCACCCAGCAGGATGGCTGCGCGCAGGTAGCGTGAAAGCAGCAGGCCCGCGGGCAGATCGCAGAGCAGCCGGGCAAAGCCGAAGGCACCGGCCAGAACGCCGAGCGCGACGTCATCGTAGCCCGTCTGCTGCGCGATATCCGGCAGCAGCACCGGAAAGGCGCCGAGCGCAAAGGTGTTGCAGAACACGAGTGCGGCAACCAGCCTGACCGGCTGGGTTACCAAGGACGCGCTCCTGCGACCGGTTGGTGCTGAATCACTACTCGATCCGCACGCCCGCGCGCGCCACCACGCCGCGCCACTGATCGATTTCACTGCGGATGCGGTCACGAAACTGGGCGGGCGATCCCTCGGGCGCAGGCGCCACGCCGTCCTGGGCGAGCTGCTCCGCGGTCTCCCGAAGCGAGAGCGTGCGACGACTCTCGCTCACCAGCCGCGCAACGATCTCGGACGACACCCCCGCCGGGCCGATCATGCCGTGCCACAGCGGAACGTCATACGCGGGCAGCCCCGATTCAGCGATCGTTGGAATCGCGGCCAGGGTGCCAAGCCGTTCGCGGGTGGTCACCGCGAGCGCGCGCAGCGCCCCCGATTGCACATGCGGCAGTGCGGTCGCCGTGCTGCTGAAAAACAGCTGCGTCTGCCCAGCCATGGTGTCGGTGAGCGCGGGACCCGTCCCCTTGTAGGGGATATGCGTCATCTGCAGACCCGCCATGTCGGCGAACAATGCACAGGCGAGATGCGTGATGCTGCCCTGCCCGGCCGATGCGTAGTTGAGGGCGCCCGGCCGCGACCGAGCAAGCGCCACCAACTCGGTGAAATTCGCGACGGGCAGCGATTTCGGCACCACCACCAGCATCGGACCTTGCGAAAACTGGATCACTGGCGTGATGTCGGTCACCGGATCAAACCGCAATCGATAGAGACTGGGCGTCACCGTGTAACTCGAGGCGATCAGCCCGAAGGTGTAGCCATCGGGCGGGGACTTCACCACCAGTTCGATCCCGAGCGTGCTGCCCGCACCGGGCCGGTTTTCAACCACCACCGGCTGCCCCAGCGCCTGACCGAGGCGCTGGGCCATGAAGCGGCCGATGAAGTCAGAACCGCCACCGGTTGCAAACGGCACAACGAGCCTGATTGGACGGGAGGGCCAGGCCTGGGCGCGCGCAGCGCCGCCCAGGGCGGCAAGTGCACCGGCAGCCAGCAATGCGCGGCCAGCGGTTCGGCGATTGAACGGATTCAAGACGTGACGCCTCCTTGCGTCGGCCTGTCCAGCGACATCACCGAACGCCCTGGTCGAATTTTCCAGAGAAGAAAAACAATGATCGCAACCGTCACCAGGTTCCAGCCGATGCCGTTGACGAACGCGGCATCGTAGGAGCCGGTGAGGTCGAATACCTTGCCAGACAGCCAGCCGCCCAACGCCATGCCCGCCTGCCCGCCGACCAGCACACCACCGGTCCGGGCACCGGCCTGTTCTGGCGGAAAGTGCTCCCTCACGATGATCGCGTAAGCCGGGATGATGCCCCCCTGAAACAGCCCGAACATGGCTGAAATGACGTACAGCGAGGCGAGAGTGTCGAAGGGAAGAAACAGCGCGAGCGCCACCGCCTGCAACGAGGAGCCGAGGAGAAGCGTGCGCAGGCCCCCGATCTGGTCGGAAATCCAGCCCGAGGCCAGTCGGCTCAAGACGCCACAGCCCAGCATGAGTGACAGCATCTCTGCGCCACGCGCCGCACCAAAACCCAGGTCAGTGCAGTACGCCACGATATGCACCTGCGGCATGGCCATCGCCACGCAGCATCCCACGGCCGCAATGAAGAGCACCCACTGCGCTGCGTTGACAGACAGCCCGAACGGGCGATTGGGGGTGATGCCTGAGGCCCGGGCCTCAGGCGACGGTGGGGGCACGACGATTTTCGGCGGGCGCTCGCGGATAAACAGACTCAGCAACACGATACCAAGCCCGCACACAACACCCAACGCCCAGAATGTGCCACGCCAGCCGATTGCTTCGATGCCCGCCTGAACGATGGGCGGCCAGATTGTGCCCGCGAGAAAATTTCCGCTGGCAACCACTGCGACCGCAACCCCCCGGCGCTTCTGCCACCAGAGCGCGGTGTCCGCCATCAGTGGTCCGTAGGAACTGCCAATACCCAGAAATCCGAGCAGCACACAGTGCGCGATGACAAACACGGCCAGCCCTGGCGCCGACGCTGCCAGTCCGAACCCGGCGAGCGTTCCCACTCCGCCCAGGGCCAGCACCCGCCACACCCCAAATCGGTCCGCCCAGCGCCCGCACAGATAGCCCCCCGCACCCAAACCCACCATCATGGCGGTGTAGGCCAACGCCGCTTCACCCCGTCCGATGCCGAAGTCGCTTTGCACCGCCGGGAGCGCCACCGCGAGGACATACATCGGCGCGTTGCCCAGCGTGGCGGCGATCAGCGCAATCGCCAACCGCCAGGCGGCTGCTCGCGAGTCAATCAGCGAAGGATCCGCCGGCTGGTCGTGCACCACCCGAAGCGCGGCGCGTGCCGCACGCAGCCCCTTTCGCACAGGATCCATTGGACGAGCTCTCCGATTGGATTGACGGCCGGCCACGGTGGGGCGTTCGGGAAGCCCGCACGTGGAGACATGCCGAGTGGCAGATTATGAGGGGCCATGCGCCCCAGGGCACCCGTCATGTTCTGGCCGGTGAAATCCTCGGGTGCGGATCCACAAACGTCACCCCGAGCGTCGTCTGCCAGCGGCCGCGCGCCAAGGCACCGCCCGGGCTGGCCGGACTCGCAAAGCGAAAATCAAGCGCAAGCCGGTGTGCCGCCTCGTCAAGTCGCAGATGACCCGACGACTCAAGCAGGCGAACGCGATACGGCACGCCATCTGGCGCCACCGCAAGCAGCAGCCGCGCCGACCCCGACTCCCGCGCAAGCCTGGAGACCTCCGGGTAATACCGCTCCTGATCGGGGCGGTGGCGAATGACCAGCGTGGTGAAATCATGGTGCGGCAGTCGGGCAAAACGCTCCCCCAGGCCGATTCGGTCCAACCACGTATCCAGAAGTCTCATGACTCGCTCACGTAAACCCAAGCGTTTTGCTGGGGCAGGGTCAAAGAAGGATACTCCGCGACCGCGGTCAGAGACACCCGGGCGCAAACCGGGCTTCGGGTTGCACCACGACCTCTGCATTGCACCGGCATCGGTTCGCCGATCCCGGCTCACCCAAAATCTCCTGGAGTAAGCAGCATGAACAAGCGACGTGCGTTTCTGGCCACCACCGTCGGCGGACTTGCCGGTATCAGCGTGGTGACAGTGGGCCCGGTCAGTGCCCAAACCATGGTGGCCGAGACCGATCCGCAGGCCGCTGCGCTGGGTTACAAGGCAAACACGGCTCAGGTTGATCAGAAAAAATTCCCCAAGCACAACGCCGAGCAGAAGTGCGTGAACTGTCAGCTCTATCAAACCAAGGCAGCCGACAACGGCGGCTGCACGATTTTCCCCGGCAAGCTGGTCGCGGCGGCGGGCTGGTGCAGCGCCTACCAGAAAAAGGCCTGATCATCGGCTCGGTGGCCACCCTCAGGACCTCTCCGTGAGGATCGTCGTTCTGCCCGGTGACGGCATCGGCCAGGAAACCATGGCAGTTGCGGTGGCACTCCTCGAGACCGCAGCCCAGCGCTTCAACCTCGACCTCACGCTCGACCACGACCTGGCGGGTCATGCGTCGCTCAAGGCCCATGGCGCAACGGTCACCGAAGCGCTGCTCGCAAAGGTCCAGTCTGCGGACGGTCTCATGCTCGGCCCGATGTCCACCTACGATTTCAAGGACGAGAGCAAGGGCGAGATCAATCCGTCAAAGTTTTTTCGAAAGCGGCTCGATCTTTTTGCCAACATCCGGCCGGCTCGCACCTTTCCGGGCATTCCAACCATCAGCCGCCCTTTCGATCTGGTGGTGGTGCGGGAAAATACCGAAGGGTTCTACGCCGACCGCAACGTCGAGTCGGGCAACAGTGAAATCCTGGTGACACCCGACGTGGCGATTTCGCTTCGGCGCATCACCCGCACCTGCTGCGAGCGGGTCGCCCGGAGCGCTTTCGAACTGGCCATGCAGCGACGGCGGCGGCTCACCCTGGTGCACAAGCACAATGTGCTCAAAATCACCGACGGCATTTTTCTCGATGCATGCCATCGGGTTGGAAAGGATTTCCCCGAGGTTGAAGTCGACGACGAGATCGTCGATGCCATGATGGCGCACGTGGTTCGCGATCCCGCGCGCTTCGATGTGATCGTGACCACCAACATGTTTGGCGACATCCTGTCCGACCTGACCGCGGAGCTGTCCGGCAGCCTGGGGCTGGGCGGGTCGCTGAACGCGGGTGCGGATCACGCCATGGGTCAGGCCGCGCACGGCTCGGCACCCGACATCGCGGGACAGGACCTTGCCAACCCGTTTTCGCAGGTGGTCTCGGCTGCAATGCTGCTTGCCTGGCTGTCACAGCGAAGCGGTAACGCGCAGTATCTGCGGGCCTCGCGCGCGATCGAGACCGCCATGGAGCGGTGCATCGCCGGGCAGCAGGTCACGCGCGACATCGGCGGCCGCCTGGGAACACGCGCAGTGGGCGAAGCGCTGGTGAAACACCTTCGCGAGGCATGACCTCCGATACACCGCCCGCACCCGGGCGCTCGCCTGTCGCGTTCGACTCTGGCGGGCCCGCGACGCAGACCGGCTTCTCGCGCATCTGATCTCGCGCATCTGAAACGCCGCGCACGCAGACCGTTTGAGTATGTAATAGTCTGCCGCCAACCCTGCACCGGAAATCATCATGGATGTGTCGTCAGCATTGCGCGCCGAGCTCGCACCCACCGGCGTGCTGCGAGCCGGGATCAACCTCAGCAACTTTCTTCTGGTTCGCGGCCGCACCGAAGCCGGCGATCCGGTGGGTGTCGCCCCCGACATGGCACAGGCGCTCGCCGAAAAACTGGGCGTGGGCGTACGCTATGTTCCGTTCCCGAGTCCGGGTGAACTCGCCGATGCGGCGGGCCAGAACATCTGGGACGTCGGCCTGATTGGCGCCGAACCCCAGCGCGCCGAAAAAATCGCCTTCAGCCCCGCCTATGTCGAAATCGCTGCCACGTTCATGGTTCGCGCCGGCTCGCCGATCCAGTCCATTGCGGATGTCGATCGTGCGGGCGTTCGGATCGCGTCCACCGCTCGCGCAGCCTATGACCTGTGGCTCGAGCGCAATATTCGTCATGCCGAGGTGATCCGAGCGCCCTCCATCGACAGCGCGTACGAGGTCTTTGTCTCCACGAACCTTGACGCGCTCGCCGGGTTGAAGCCCCGGCTGTTGAGCGACGTGAAGAAATTGCCCGGTGCGCGCATCCTTGAGGGCCAATTCGCATCCGTTCAGCAGGCGATCGGCACTGGCCGGACCAATCAGGCGGGTGCGGCCTTCATTCGTTCTTTCGTTGAGGAGGCCAAGCGCTCCGGGCTGGTGGCACGCCTCATTGAAAGGCACGCCGTTCAGGGACTGTCGGTCGCCCCCCCAGCATGACAGACAGGGCGGCCTCACGCCCACCGCTGCAATTCAACGTACCCACGCCCCTGGAGGGAAACCCATGAAAGCAACGAAACCGCCTCTGATCGTACGCTGGGCCTTGCTGGCCTGCGCCCTGCTCGCGATGTCGACGGCATCCGCTCAGACGAAAATTGTGGTCACGAACTACGGCGTTTCCGCCAACGGAATGCCGTTCGCGGTCGCGCTCGAGAAGGGCTTTTTCAAGCAGCAGGGCCTCAACATCACCGAGATCATCACTTCTGCAGGCGGCGGCACCACCATGCGCAACATGATGGCAGCTGGCGTTCCGTATGCAGAGATCAACCCCGGCGCCGCAATCGGCGCCATCCAGCAGGGGGTCGATCTCAAGATCATCGCCGACAATGTCCTGACCGTGGCCGAGTTCGCCTGGTTCGTCAAACCAGAATCAAAAATCCGCACCATCAAGGATCTCAAGGGTGCCAAGGTCGGCTTCAACAACCCGCGCTCCACCAGCGCCGCCCTGCTTCAGGTGCTGCTCGATCAGGCCGGGCTTCGGAAGGAAGACGTCCAGATGATCCGCACTGGAGGCTTTGGCGAGAGTCTGACCGCGCTCGATATCAACACCATCGACATGACCCCGATCACCGAGCCGCTATGGTCCCGCTTCAAGGACAAGTTTCGGGCAATCGCCGTGGCAAGCGAAGTGCTGCCCCCCATGAGCAACGTGGTCGGCGTCGCGCTTACCAGCCAGATGAAGGAGCATGACAAGTTCATCCGTGGCGTGGTGAAGGCGCGGCGGATGGCAGTCGAGTTCATGTCGGCAAACCCTCAGGAGGCTGGCGATATCGTCGCGCGCGCCTACAACATTGACCCGGCGCTTGCCCGGGCGGTCGTCAAGAACCTGGTCGAGTCACGGACTCAGGGCATCCCCTACTGGGGCACGGGTCAGATCCACCTTGCCGGACTCGAACGCACGGTCGCGGCGCAACGCTCTGTTGGCGCCATCACCGGCGAGGTCGACCTGACGAAGATCATCGATACGCGTTTTCTCGACGAAGATATCCGTGCAGTGGTTCGATAGCCGGCGCGCGTGGCCTGCCCTCACCAGGAGCGCTTCATGACAACGCCAGACGCCGGCGGTCCGTCGGGCCTCGAACCGCACGTCACCCTGCAGGCGGTCACGCGTACCTTTGCGGGCCAGCAGTCAACGCCTGCCGTGCACGCACTCGGACCGGTCGACCTGACCCTGCGCAAAGGAGAATTCTTTGCGGTGGTGGGCCCCTCCGGGTGCGGCAAATCCACCTTGCTCGAGGTCCTCGCGGGCATCAGTCAACCCACCAGCGGTCAGGTCATCTTTGAGGGCCAGCCCGTCAAAGGCCGGGTGCCCGAGGGCGTCGGTGTGGTGTTCCAGGAAGACGCCTGCTTTCCGTGGCTCAATGTCACCGACAACATCGCGCTCGGACTGCAGGCCCTGCCGCTGAGCGAAACCGAACGCAGACAGCGCGTGGAAGACGCGCTCGCCCTGACAGGGCTGAAAGCCTTTGCGCAGGCCTTCCCCGCGCAACTGTCTGGCGGAATGCGGCAACGGGTATGTATCGCCCGCACCCTGATCATGCGGCCGCGATTGATCCTCCTCGATGAGCCGTTCGGCGCCCTCGATCAGCAGACGCGACTCCTGATGGGCGAGGAGGTGCTCCGACTCTGGCGGCAATCCGGCGCAACGATCTTCCTCATCACGCATGCCCTTGACGAGGCAGCGATGCTTGCCGACCGGATTGGCGTCATGTCGGCCCGGCCCGGCCGCCTCATCGACCTGGTGGAGACAGGCTGGCCACGCGAGCGCGACAGCCGTGTCGTCGAACTCCCGCAGTTCGGCCAGTTGACAGCGCGCCTGTGGCGGTCGCTTCGCGGCGAATCACTGAAGTCGCTGGATTCTTCGCAGGCAACGCAGTGAGCCGGCTGTCCCGCTACAGGCTCCTTGCCATCATCGTTGCCGTGGCAATCGTTGAGGCGATGTGCCGCATCGGTTGGATCGATCGCTTCACGATGCAACCGCCGCTACAGATCGCGATCGACCTCTGGAAGCTCCTGGTGTCGGGCAAGCACCTGGATGCAATCGGAAAGACCATGGGGAATGCAGCGATCGGCTTCGTACTGGCGGTCTCGGCAGGGGTCGTTGTTGCCGTGGCCGTTCATCGACGGCGCCTGCTTCGCGAGACCCTGGAGCCCTTGTTCGCAACCTATTACGCCATTCCGGTGCTGGCCTTCTATCCGTTGCTGATCATCCTGTTTGGCGTAGGCGACGCACCCAAGATCACCATCGCCTTCATGCTTGGCGTGATCGCGGTGATCGTCAATCTGCTGAATGGCCTGGACAGGGTGCCTCCGGTACTGATCAAAACCGCCCGCGTCGTCGGCATGGGGCCGACCCAGATCGTCTGGCGTGTGACGCTGCCTTTCTCCGCGCCCTACCTGCTCACCGGCGTGAAATTCGCGCTGGCCTATTCCCTGATCGGAATCATCGGCTCCGAGTTCATCATGTCAACCGACGGAATGGGTTTCGAGATTTCCTTCGCCTACAACAATTTCGATAACGCGACCATGTATCCGCTGATCGTCCTGATTCTGCTGATCTCGATCTCGCTCAATTTTGCGCTGGGCACGATCGAGAAGCAGATTCTGCAGCGGCGGGGGCTGCGGTGAGGCGGATCGACGCGGGCCCCTGGCAGGCCTGGCGAGGCCCGATCATCCTGATCGTCTCGGTGTTTGTCGTGTGGCAGGGGCTTTACCTGCTGGCGGGCGAAATGGCCATGCGCTCGCCGATGCAAACCTTTTCCTATCTGGGCAAGCTCCTCGCGGGCGACCGGATCTGGCCCCATATCCACGAAACGGCCAAGGCCTCGGCCCTGGCGGTCGTGTTCTCGGTGGTCCTGGGTCTGGCAATCGGACTGGCACTCGGATTTCGCAAGCTCGCGGGCGAGGTTTTCGAGCCCATGCTGGTGGCCGCCTATTCCATTCCCAAGCTCACCCTCTATCCGATTTTGCTGCTGTCCTTTGGTCTCGGCATGTCCGCCAAGGTGGCCTTCGGCGCGCTCCACGGCATCATCCCGATTGCCCTCTTCACCATCAATGCGGTTCGCAACATTCGGCCTATCCTCATCAAGACGGGGCGCGTGCTGGGCTACTCGCCCTGGGAGATGGGCTGGCGGATTCTGATTCCCGCGGCTTTGCCGGAAATTTTTACCGGCATTCGCATCGGCTTCTCGCTCACGCTGATCGGCACGCTGCTCGGGGAAATGTTTGCCTCGCAGCGCGGTCTCGGCAACCAGCTCATGAAGGCGATCGGACTGCACGACGTCGATCTGATCGTCGCCATCGCGTTTCTCCTCACCAGCGTTGCAGCGCTGGGTAGCGGCATTCTGCTTGCGATCGATCGCAGGTTTCAGACAAGAATGCAGACTCAGCCGGGCCACTCGCCCAACTCGTTTTGACGATCGGTGACGGCGGGTTGACGCTGCCTGATTTGACGAGCACGGTACAACGCGCCCCATGAAGCTTCTGGCCATTGCTGTCATCGCGCATGACGCCAACGCCGCCTATTTCGATGGCGACCGCGTTCACTATGTGAAGTTCGAACGCCCCCGCCAGGAAAAGCGCTTCAGTTTTCAAAACCCCTCTGACTGGCGCGCCGAGACCGAGGCGGTGTTCGGAATCGACGTATCGCAGGTCGACCATCTCGCGATCACGTTTGATCCGTCGGCACTGCCGCCGGCGGTGGGTCGCCATCTGTCGCCCGATGCCCTGCGGCGTCTGGCATCGGGTCAGTCGCTTGCCGAGCCGCTTTCGCCGGAGGTCTGCGCGTATCTGCAGGCACCCTCCGCGACCTGGCTGAGCCATCACTTCTGTCATGCGCTGAGCGGCTGGATGATCGAGCCCGAGCCCATTGCGCTTCGCATCGTGATCGATGGTCTGGGCGATGGCCGGCCATGGAGTGTGTACCGCGACGGCAAGACGGTCGCGGCCGGCGATATCCGCAAAGGTTCGATCGGCTGGGGAATTCGCGAAGCGGGCAAGGCGCTGGGAATCAAGGCCGCGCATTTCAACGACATCGCCGGCAAGGTGATGGGTATTCAGGCCTATGGACGAATCGACGAGGGCTATCTCGCCTGGCTGCGCAAACTCGAGTTCGATCGCCTGGACGAGATGTGGTCATTACAGGGCTGGTTGCGCTGGAAACATGACCCGACGGTCGCAAGGCTGACGCTGCTCGACTGGGTGGCCACGGTCCACCACCGGACCGCCGAATGGCTGCTCGATTTTTTTTCCCGCCATGCCCAGCCGGGCGAGCCGGTTGTCTACTCCGGCGGCGTCGCGCAGAACGTGGTCTGGAACTCGGCACTGCGAAGCAGGTTTCCAGACCTTTTCATTGCGCCGCATTGTTCCGATGAGGGGCTCAGCCTGGGCGCGCTCGAGTGGCTGAGGCAACGCCATTTACTGCCGCCGCTCACGCTCCCCGCCTTCCCGTTCGCCCAGGCAGATGTCGACGTCCCGGCGCCCTCGGAAGACACCATTGATCAGGTCGCGCAATGGCTCGCGGCTGGAAAAGTGGTCGGCTGGTATCAGGGGCATGGCGAAATCGGCCCACGGGCGCTGGGTCATCGGTCTATCCTGATGGATCCCAGGCTTTCCGACGGACGCGCCCGAATCGATCGCATCAAACGGCGCGAGCCATTCCGGCCCTATGGCGCATCGGTGCTCGCTGAAGACTTCGCGCGATATTTTGAGGGTTCTTCGGACCCCTTCATGCTGTATTCATGCAAGGTGACTGGTCAGGCGCTCCCGGCCATTCGACACGTCGACGGCAGTTGCCGCGTGCAGCGCATTGCGGGCAGCCCGCTGCCGTTTCGAGCGCTCCTTGAGCGCTTTCGAGCCCTGACAGGCTGCGGCGTTTTGCTCAACACCAGTCTGAATGTTGCAGGAAAGCCGCTCGCCGCGCAGCCAGCCCATGCGGTGCAGCTGTTCTCGGAGTCACCGCTCGATGCGCTCTGCGTGGGCAACACGCTTTATCACCGCTGATTGTCGTGCGCCGGGTTGGTATCCGGGATCAGATTCAGGTTGAGCACCAGACGCGCCGAACAGTCTGTGCAGGAGGCTCCGGTGTGCCGAAGTGCCGCGTTGAAAATCACCAATCGGTTGGCGACGCTCGCCACCCGGGTCCCGTCTTCGAAGAGCGTGTAGCCATTGTTATCGTTCAGGTAATAAATCGCCGTCAGTGCATTGCGGTGTCGCGTGTCGACATGAAGACCGTACTCGAGGTGACGCGACCGACCCGGCGTCCGGTTGAGCTTGGCCTTGATCAGCCGCATCGGTCCGAACCAGTTCAGCACCGGCGCAATGACCGGCAGAAAAGCAGAGCGGTAGAGGCTACGGTTTCGCCAGGCATAAAAGCCATGCACGAATTGCAGATTGTCCTCGGGCGCCAGACCCGGAAAATTGCCCCGCAGGATTTCGCAGCGCTCCCATGGGAACGAGTCAGACTGCACCGCCTCGAGGATCGCTTGCAGCGCCTCGGGGCTCAACAGCGCATCGATGATTCTTGGATTCATGAGCTCGGTGAATGCCAATCGGGCTTCAGGAAAATGCGAAGGCAGCGCATCGGTTGGCCAGACTCACAACGTTGGCTATAGTCTGCGAATTGGCGCTCGCGCGGCTGCAAGTTTGGCACGCCACGGCAGATGCGCACTCCAAAGCCATGGCTCAAAACCCCGATGAATGCACTTGTCGATTCAGTTGCCCCTGACGTGCACGCCGTATCGGCGTGGGCGTCGCGGTTACGTCAGAACGAGGGCCCCGACGCGGCTCGCCTCGCGCTGCGGTCGCTTTGTGAACGCTACCCGGCCAACACCGCGCTCGCCGCGCTTTATGAATGGAACGACCCGCTCTGGTGGCACAGCTTCCATTTTGGCGGGATCCGGCTTGAGCGGCGTGGTCCCCAGCATTTTGATTTTGTATGGTCGGTGGTTCAGAACCGGGAGTTCGCACGCCGGCTCAAACAGATTCCTGCTGAACTGACCCCTGCGGCTGTGCTGGACACCCTGAACCAGGACGCGATCTCCCTCCTTTCCGAGCGTCACAACATCCAGTGGGTGGTTTTTCGCGGCGAGGTTCCGATCGGTCTTTCAATGTTCGTCAATATCAATTTCAGGAACCGGACCGCAGAACAGATCATGGGTATTCTGCCGGGCTTCGATGTGTCGTTTTCGGTGGGCGACGCCTACTGCGCAAGTCTTCTGTTTGCGTTCAACTGCCTGGGCCTGAACAAGGTTCAGGGGCTGATTTATTCAAATAATGAATCGATCGCACTTCAGCAGGAGCGCCTGGGGTTTCGCCGCGAGGGGCTCCTGCGCAAAGCCATCTGGGACGAGGAACACAACCAGTACAAAGACCTGGTTCAGATTGCGCTGTTGCGCGAGGATTTTGCGACGAACCGGGTTTTGCAGCGCCATATTCGCAGGCAGCCGCACGATGCCCTTCTCGATCGTTTCAGGAGCGTTGCCCGCCCGCCCCTGAAACCAGCGCCGGGATAAAGCGAGACAGGTAGCCAAGGGAGAGGTCGTGCGAGATGATGATGCGCTCCGACGTGCCTTGATGCACCACCGAGTGCGGATAAGGTCCCCCATCCTTGAACGCCAGAAGCTTGCCCTGTTTCCAGGTGCGGGTTTCGTCCCCAACGGTGATGCTGCACCCCGGGTCATCCTGAAGGCAAAGATGGATGCGCAAAAATTCCGAGGTCCATCCGCGGTGCGGGTGAATGATCGAGCCAGGAATCAGTCGGCTCACAAACACGTTTCTCAAGACCCCTTGCTGCTCCAGATCCGAAATCAAGCCCGAGACCAGCGGGAGCCTGCTGCGGAACGTACGAACCAGGGGTTCGATATTCATCGAAAGCTGCGCCTTCGACAGCTCGATGTGCTCGCCTTGAAAGACCGACAGCGGAAATGCATCCCAGGTGTTGTCGTAAAGACTATCGAAGTGCGGGATCTTGTATTTTGGGTATGGCATGAAGGGCCTGAACTTCGCGATGAAGCCCAGGATTTCCTGCCGGATCGCGTCAGCCTGATTTTCGAGCTTAACGCACCATGGCACGCGGTGCAGTTCTTGGTGCCAGAAGGCTGGCTCCGTTGCTGCCGGCGGCCCGTCAGGCGAGTGCACGCCTGGCGCCTTTCCGATCGGCACTTTTTCAACCGGGTCAGTCATACAATGCATGCGCCTGAATTTACCGTGGTGTGCCAGCTTGCCGGACGCCGTCCAGGATCGCAACCGTAAGCGGTCCACCGCGGGCGGTTCACAGCCGTGCCCCAAACATCGCCGAGGAAATTGAGGTTGCCATGCCCGATGTCGGCACCCTTCCGGTCATATCGTTGGATGTGCTGAACGCAGACGAGTGCGCGCGGTGGTCCGAGCGCGTTCTGGCGTTGAAGTCGCACTGGACCGCTCGCGACCCCGATCTGCCGTTTTTCACTTTGGGGCTTGCGGCCTACTGCGACGCTTCTCCCGACGAAGTCGGGGCGCCGTATCGGGTCGAGTCGTATCGTCAATGGAACAATCGGCTCCTCGTCAAACACTTCGGCGCCTTGCTCGAACAGTGTTGTCAGGCACTCGCGTCAGCGACCGGGGTGCCGGCCGCGTGCCCCGGGGGCCACGCCGCGGTTCCCGGATTTCACATCCACCTGCCTCACCCGGTCTTCGCCAAGGGCATTGCCAGCCAGCATGTGGATCTTCAGTTTCAACGGGTCTTTGGGGGGATTGATCCCGATCCGGGCGCAGTTCTGACCTTTACGCTCCCGATCTCGATGCCCGCCGGCGCCGCGCTCCGGATTTGGCAGTCAGAGCACCAGTCTGCGGTGTACCCCTATCAACTCGGAAAAATGACGATCCATAGCGGGTTGAGTCTGCATCAGGCGGTCATCAACCCGCATGACGAGCCGGTGCCCCGGATCATGCTGCAGGGACATGGCTTGCGCCATGAAGAAAAGTGGAGTCTGTATTGGTGATGGGCGCTGTCAGGTGTGAAATTGCCTGAGCGGCTGGCGCGGCCATTCGCGATACACGTCGAGCCGCGCGTCATGACGACGACGCACATGCCTCTGGATGGTGCGGTGAATCAGGAACTCCTCCCGCAGCATCGAAAACAGGGTCAGATCTTCGTAGCGTTCACCCGACTCCGCCCAGAGTTCCTGCCTGAGGCGCGCCTCCTCTGTGAAGCCAAGGCGGTTTTGCAACTGCGCTGCGTGCGGGTTTGAGGTCAGCACGCGGCTTTGCACCTTGTTCATGCCGAGACAGTTGAAGGCGAACATGAGGCTTGCACAGCAGGCGTCCGCAACCGCCACCGAACGATCGTGGCCCGGCAGGATTCCCATGATGAGCTCTGCGATTCGATGTCGGAAGTTGATGTTCACAATCATGGCGAGCCCGACTGGAACCCCCTTTCGGAACACGACCCACTGGACGGCGTTGGTCTCGGGAATGAGACTCTGCTCGTCGGTGGTCAATTTTTCGAGCAGATCTCGTGGCGTGAGCGATTCCGGCAGCTGTTTGAGCCTGGACGAAAAATCTCGGTCGAGGATGACGGTCCAGACAAAATCGAAATGTTCCGAGGTTTGCCGCTCGAGCGTAATGCCGCCAAATTGAAGGGGCTGCCACCAGGCTTCATCATGCCAATCGGACAGCTCGGAGATGGCCGCGTTGTCTGGCTCGCGCCGTACAAGCGGGATCAGCGCCTGCCGGGCCGCCCTCAGACCCTTCTGGCTGCGCAGCTGACGCAGCCAGTCGACGAGTTCGATCGGCTCCGGCGCCAGGCGGGTTTCAATGGCGCGTGTCACGACTCGGCGGGCGGCGAGGGCTTCTGCGCGATTTCAGGCGACAGCCCGGCAACCGTCTCCCGTAACAACGCGCGATCGAGCCGACGCCCCACCTCGTCGCGTGCGAGCTTCAGCATGTCGGCGCGCATCATTAACCGCTCCAGCTCCGAATCGACAAAGGCCAGATATCGGAGATGACCCTTGGCTTCGTCGCCCAGGGTATCGAGCTCATAGGCAAGGCCGTTGATTTTGATGATCGGCATGATGTCGCGTGCTGGCTCTCAAATGTAAGGCGGATAGTATAGACAGCTCGACGCCCACCGCCCGCAGGCGTGCGAGGACAGGCGCGCAATGCCGCGGGCGACGTCTTTTCACGCGGGCGCCACGCCAGCCTTGACACTGAAGCACGACCGGCTTACGGTGATCAGGCACCATTCATCGGTCGTACTTGCCGGGGTCAACGCTTTGGTCGTCACGAGAAAAATCCGCCTTGGCCCGAGCATCATCTCGATCTTCCTCTTTTTGATGGTGCCCGCGTTTGTCGCGTTGATCATGTTCGTTTATCTGTTCAATGAACGAACCGCGAACATGACATCCAGAAGCCTGATTGAACGATTCAAGCTGGAAGCGGTGCTGAGTGTGAGCGAGCTCATCAACCCGATGCGCCTGCTGGTCAATTCGGCTGCCGCCCTGGGCAATGCCCATCCGCAGTTTTACAGCGCTGATGGGTCGTGGGATTACCTCAAGGCACTCGTCGCTCCTCAGCCATCCAGCCCGTCTGCCTACGTTGGCCTGCAGGACGGCTCATTCCGCCAGGTTCGCCGGGTAAGCGTAGGCGGAAAAATCCAGGGCACCGTCATTACTGAAGAAATGCGCTTCGGGCTCCGTTCGATTTCTGGCGATCGGACCATCGAAAACTATGTCTTTGTTAACGACGCCGGCAAGCCCCTCGCGCAGTCGAGTGCGCCCACCGACTACGATCCGCGCAAAAGACCGTGGTACAGCGAGGCAGCGGCCGCGAAGAAACTCATTCTGACCGACCCCTATATTTTTTCGACGACCGGGCTCCCGGGGCTCACGATCGCAGCGCCCTTTTATGCCAGCGACAGACTGGCGGGCGTGATCGCTACAGACATATCGCTTGAGACCATTTCACGTTTCCTTGCGGGTCAGTCGGTGAGTGAGCGATCCGTCAGCGTCATCTACGACGCATCGGGTTCGGTGATTGCAAGCTCGATTGCCCAGGACAATTTCAGAAAGGTCAACAATCGCATCGAGCTCAACAGCCTCGCAACGCTATCCACCAACCTGCCGGCGCTCGCCATTGCCATGCGGGTCAACAAAGACGAACCGCTGCTGGTGTTCCACCATCCCGAGAACGGCATGGAATACGTTGCGGTGTTCTCGCCCACGCCCGCGGAATTTGCGAAGCCCTGGACCATTCTGTCGATCACGCCAATGGAGGATTTTCGAAAGGAGTTCAGCCGAAGCAACCAGATCATCTTCTACTTTGGTCTGTTCCTGATTTTTGCGCAGATTGTTCTCATCTACATCTACGCCCGGAAAATTGCCCGGCCTCTGGAACAGATCACGAACTCGATACAGAACCTGATCGATTTCAAACCTCTGTCGCCAACGCGAATCAGCAGCCGCATTCACGAACTCGCTTCGCTGTCCGGCGCGGTCAGGAAGCTCGCCGCAACGATCACCGCTTTTACCTCTTACATTCCCCGCGACCTGGTCAATGACCTGCTGAGCACCGGAAAGCCAATCGAAATCGGTGGAGAGAGCCGTTACCTCACCATTCTCTTTACCGACCTGAGAGATTTTTCAACGCTCTCGGAGTCCACGCCGTCACGCGATCTTCTGCGCCGCGTCTCGTCCTACTTTGAGCTGATGACGCTCGCGATCAAGGAGGAAAATGGCACGGTCGACAAGTTCATTGGCGACGCAGTGATGGCTTTCTGGGGCGCGCCGCTGCTTGACGAGCGTCATGCCTATCACGCCTGCGTGGCGGCCATCAAATCACAGCGCCGCATGGAGCACCTGAACGCAAAGCTTGCAGCCGAAGGCAAGCCGCCGCTCTACGTCCGAATCGGTATTCACTCCGATGCGGTGCTGGTGGGCAATATCGGCTCTGCGGAGCGGCTCAGTTACACCGTGATGGGCGATGGGGTCAACATCGCCTCACGCCTTGAGGGCGTCAACAAGGAGTATGGAACCCAGATTTGCGTGAGTCATTCGGTGTTCAAGGAAGCGGGCGAGCGGCTGTGGTTGCGCCCGATCGACCAGATCACCGTGAAGGGCCGCAAAGGTGAGCTCATCATCTACGAAGTGCTGGGCACTCGCGACGGCAGTCCCGAGACCCAGGCAAGCGAATTGCAGCAGCGCCTATGCACGCTCTCGCAGAACGCGTTCACCCTGTTCACGAACCGGCAGTTCGGCGAATCGATTGCCATCTATTCGCAAGTGCTCGAGCTCACCGAGGATCCGGTTGCCCGGGTCATGATCAGCAAATGCGAGCAGCTCGCCCTGGCGTCGCCCGACGCCTAGCGCGGTTCACGCCGGCCGTGGCTGCACACGCGTAACGGGCTCGCAGCGGGCGCGTCAAGCGCTCATGGCCTTGCGGGCTCTCCGGATTGAAGCGATCTGCGCACGAATCGCCTCTTTGACGCCCAGCGCGTCTGCCGCATCAGAGGAAAACCGAACGCCAGCCGACAGGAATCGCAATCGGCCCTCCTCTGAAAGCAGGCCGCTCGCCATCTCGGGATGGGGTCTCTGCCATTCCCTCGCGAGTGAGCGCGTCAACTCGACACCGGGAAACTCGAGCGCACTGGCAAGTACGTCGGCCTCGGTCACCAGAAGAGCCATTTCCGCACGCGTGCCGGAATCCTTGGCTGTAACCCTGTCCCGATGCCACCGGTCGTGCACTTGCGCGACACCCGTCGGATCGGTCAACAGGACCAGGTGACAGACGAGAGCCCAGTCCGACTCCGACAGGCCGATTCGGCGAGCGTGAGGCGCAAAGCGGGCAAGACTCATCTGCTCGATTTCCTGCGCTCCCCGGTTGCACCGTCCGGGGTGCTGAAAATCATGAACCGTCATCGTAAGCAGGCAGAGCATCTCGAAGCGCGTGAGGCCTGCGCCGGATGCGCCCAGAAGCCTTCGCCTTGCCTTGATGAGGCTTGCCATGCTCACCAGCGTATCGGCGACATGAAGACGGTTGTGATAGGCGGGCTCTCCAACCCGACGCGCCCGGGCACGACCCGACGACTCCACCGCTTCGGCGCAATCGATCAGCACGCGAGGCACCACGGCGCAACCACCAAGCGCTGACGGCGCATCCAACCAGGTGACCACGCCCCGCATGACGGCGGCAAGGCCAGGCCAGTCGTCGGGCCAGCGGCTTCGCAACTGCCGGTAAGCGTCCACTGCATCAGCAAGCCCAGGCCTCATGGCGAGCCGGCGGGCAGGTTCAGACGGTATGGCAGCGGGCTTCACGCAACCGCTCCGCTGCGACCCGGTTGCAAGGTGGAATCAGCGCGGCGCCCAGGTCGAATCCGCCACATCAGCCACACCACAATGGCGAGGTTCACCAGGTTCCATGCGATACCGTTCAAGAACGCCGCGTCGTACGAACCGGTCAGGTCGAATACCTGCCCCGACAACCAGGCGCCCAGCGCCATCCCCACCTGACCGCCCACCATCACGCCGCCGGTTCTTGCGCCCACCTGCTCGGGCGGGAAATATTCCCGGACGATGATCGCGTAAGCCGGGAAGATTCCCCCCTGAAAGAGCCCAAACATCGCCGAGATCACATAGAGCGAGCCCAGACCGTCGAAAGGCAGAAACAGCGCCAGGGCAATCGCCTGCAGCGCCGACCCCAGTAGCAAGGTGCGCATCCCGCCGATTTGATCCGAGATCCAGCCCGAAGCAAGCCGACTGACAACGCCAAAGCCCAGCATCAGCGACAGCATCTCCGCACCACGCGCGGCGCCGAATCCCAGGTCGGCGCAATAGGCGACGATATGAACCTGCGGCATCGCCATGGCCACGCAGCAACTGACGGCTGCGAAAAACAGCAACCACTGCGCCCCGAGCGGGGACAGCCCGAATGGGCGATCGGAGCTGAGCCCCGGTGCGGCAGCCGACACACCCGCGGGTCCGCCAGGGTGGCTGATCGCAGGTGGGCGTTGCCGCATGCAAAGACTCAACCCCACCATACCGAGCCCGCAGATCACACCCAGCAACGAGAAGGTTGCTCGCCAGCCGAACGCGTCAATTCCTGCCTGAACCAAGGGCGGCCAGATGGTGCCTGCCAGAAAATTCCCGCTCGCGACCACGGCCACCGCGACCCCCCGGCGACGTCGCCACCACAGCCCGGTATCCGCGATCAGTGGAGCGAAAGAGCTCCCCATTCCGAGAAAACCCAGCAGCAGACAGTGCGCAAGCGCGAAAACCGCCAGGCCCGGCGCAGCCGCCGACAGAAGAAACCCGGCCAGCGTGCCCACCCCGCCCAGCGCAAGCACCCAGGCAATTCCCCATCGATCAGCCCATCGGCCGCATAGGTAACCGCCGGCACCGAGGCCAATCATCATGACCGTGTAGGCCAGTGCAGCGTCGCCCCGGCCGATACCGAAATCTCGCTGGACTTCGGGCAAGACCACCGGGAGAACATACATCGGTGCATTACCCAACGTTGCGGCGAGCAGCGCAGCCGCCAGCCGCCAGCCGGCAACGCGCGAGTCGATCAGCGCTGGGTCGGCCCGGTCATTGAAGCGGCTGCGAGCCGCGCCATGTTGCAAAGGTTCAGGCGCACCAGGTGGCTTGATTGAAGGCATGCGGGATTATGACTGCTTGGATCCCGTTATCCCACCTGATTGTGAGGTCGAGACCAACAGCAATAGAGTCTCGGCCACTCCCCTCCAGACACGCAGAGGTGTCCGATGAACGAATTCCCTCCACAGCTGGTTGCCCGTGAAGAAGCCGCCAACGATGGCAATCCCTCGGGAAGCGAGCTGACGCAGATCGAGATCGATCAGCGCGTCTACGATCTTTATGACGAGTACTGTCACGGCCGGATCGACCGGCGCGCGTTTCTATCGCTCGCAGCCGCGGTCACGGTCGGCGGTCTGGCGATGGCGCAGGCGTTGCTGCCGCGTTATGTGCAGGCGCAGACGATCTCTTTCACCGACGCCCGGATCAAGGCGAACTACGTCAATTTCCCGTCGCCCGGCGGCAATTCCGGCCAGATGCGGGGCTATCTGGTCCAGCCGGCCGGCAAGGGGCCTTTCCCGGCGGTGCTGGTCATTCACGAGAATCGCGGCCTCAATCCCTACATCGAGGACGTGGCCCGCCGTCTGGCGGTCGAAGGCTTCCTCGCGCTCGCACCGGACGGGCTGTTCCCGGCGGGAGGCTATCCGGGCAATGACGATGACGGCCGTGAACTGCAGGCGAAGCTCGACCAGGCCAGGCTACGCACCGACATGCTGAACGGCGCGCGCTGGCTCAAGGCGCATGGTTCCTGTAATGGCAAGCTGGGCGTCACCGGCTTTTGCTGGGGCGGCGGCGCCACCAACCATCTCGCGGTGGAACTGGGAGCAGATCTGCTGGCGGGCGCGCCCTACTACGGACCGGCCGCACCCACTGCCGACGTACCGCGCATCCGCGCAGCCCTGCTGGTTCACTATGCCGCCAATGACCCCAGGATCAATTCGATGCGCGAGGCCTTCGAAAACGCCAAGGCCCAGGCCGGCGTGCGCTTCGAGTCACACATCTACCCTGGTACGCAGCACGGCTTCCACAACAACTCCACCCCTCGCTACGATGAGGCGGCGGCCAAGCTGTCGTGGGAGCGCACACTCGCCCACTTTCGCAAGCATCTCGCCTGAGGAATCGCCCAAAGTACGCGGAGCCGCTCTCCCGCGCAAGCAGCGCCCGGTCGCGGCAGCGCTTTGATCGGGCCGCCGCGCTGACGCGCTCAGCCCGCGAGACCCTGCCGCAACAGACGCTTCAACAGCTTGCCACTCGGGTTCTTCGGAAGACTGGCAGCGAACACCACACGCTTGGGGGCTTTGAAGCCAGCCATGTGTCGTGTGCAATGTGCGATGACGGTCTGCTCGTCCAGTTCGTGCCCTGCCTTGACCACGATCACCGCGGTCACGGCTTCGACCCATTTGGGGTCGGGCAACCCGATCACAGCCACCTCACTGACCTGGGGCAGGCGGTAAATCATTTCCTCCACCTCGCGACTGGCGACGTTTTCACCGCCGGTCTTGATCATGTCTTTTTTGCGATCCACCACGGTGATGTAGCCGTCCTCGTCGATCATGGCCAGATCGCCGCTATGAAACCATCCGCCTTCAAACGCGGAGAGCGTGCGTTCATCGTCATGGAAATAGCCCTGCATGAGGTGCGGAGATCGGTGCACGATTTCACCGACCTCACCCGGCATGACGTCTTGCATCTGATCATTCACCACGCGGGTCTCCACGTTGCGCACAGCCTTGCCGCAGGACCCGGGCTTGCGCAACTGGTCGTCGGGTCCCAGCATGGTCGCAAGCGGTGCGATCTCGGTTTGCCCGTAAAGATTCCACAGGCGAAGCGTCGGCAAACGGGAGGCGAGTTCTTTCATCACTTCAATCGGCATGATCGAAGCGCCGTAGTAGCCCTTGGCCAACCCGGAGAGCCTCGCGGGATCGAACAAGGGCGATCGCAAGAGGGCAATCCAGACGGTAGGCGGAGCAAAAAAACTGGTGATGCCCAAACGCTCGATCATCGGCAAGAGGTTGTCTGGCACCGGTTTTGAAGTGATCACGTTGGTGCTGCCCATGTAGATTGCCGGGCCGAAAAAAACGTCGAGTTGCGCGCAGTGGTAAAGCGGCAAGGCATGCAAGGCAACGTCGGCTTCAGCAATCTCCGCGTCAATGACACAACTTACGTACTGCCAGAGCACGGCGTCGTGGGTCAGCATGGCCCCTTTGGGACTGGACTCTGTCCCACTGGTGTAAACAATCTGGGCCAGGTCGGTACTCGCAAGTTTCAATTCGGGCAGTGCCTGGGTACACGCAGCGAGCTCATGAAAATTGTGCATTTCGGCCGACGGCTCGCTCGGGTCTTCGGACGGCAACCAGATGAACTGCTTGACCTGCGTATCAAGCTTTGCGGCGGCCCGGGCCAGATCGGCGAGTCCGCTATCGGTGGCCAGAGTCTGCGCACCCGCATGCCGGAGAATGTAGGCAACCTCTTCCGGCTTCAGCATAAAGTTGATCGGCACCATCACTGCGCCGCACCGTGCAAGCGCAAAGCGAAGCGCTGCGAACCCATGCGAATTGCGAGCGAGTACCGCGACCCTCTCGCCTTCCTGCACACCCATTGCAAGTACCCCCGCAGCCAGGCGCGAGACCAGCGCATCAAACTCGGCATACGTCCATCGGCTCGAACCGCAGACGATGGCTGTTTTTTTCGGCAAACGGAGCGCTGTGCGGCGCAATACATCAGCAATGGTCTGGCGACGGACTACTGAAGGAATCGCATAGGGCATGACGACAACCTCATCGACGGCAACTTCCACCACTCAATCCTCGAGCCTGGCAACACACTGGTCCTGATCATCGAGCGGCAAGGTATCCGGATCATCACTGGGCGCCACCGCCTGCATCCGCGCATTCGTCCGACCAAACAGGTCGCAGGCAGGGTTGATTGTGAACCTCCAGAAGGACTCGCTACGGTAGCGTTGCGACCCGCCAACCGTCAACGGAGACCGGACTGCTCACCCCGTCGGGAAGGCTTGGCCCCCCGGAAACGACCAAGCCCGCTGTCGTGTAACCGCGAAGGCGGGGTGCGCACCGAACGCCCTGACATCCTGCGCGCTTGCGCCGAAAATTCAAGGCGGTTCAGCCCGAGAGGGCGGAGCCTGCGATCAAGTCCATCTGCGGATTTGGCCATCAGTTGTGCATTCTGGTGACGCTGCGCTGAGATGCGCCCTTCACCACGCCTGCGCGAACCACCCAACGGCCGAAGTGTCGGCGCCCCGCATCGGTGACCTCGTGCCGGGACACTGTCGGCGTGACGGCCGTTACCTCGTCGCGTGCTAACCTCCTCACAAGCCAGATCGAGGAGAAGCCATCCTTGTGTACGCGATGTCCGCGGCTTTTTTGCTGCTGAGTACCGGCAACGCAACTGCTCAGGCTGGCGCAGGTCATGCCTACCCCCAAAAAGCGGTTCGGCTCATCGTGCCCTACTCGCCCGGTGGTGGCACTGACATTCTCGCCAGGCTGCACCCTACGATATCAATCGAGACTTCGCGGCGGTTGCGCTGCTGGGCGATGTCCCCAACCTGTTGCTGATCCGGGCCTCCTTGCCATTCAAGTCGCTCGCTGAAATGCTGTCGTTTGCCTCGAGCAAACCTGGCGAACTGACCTATGCCTCGGGCGGCGTAGGTAGCCCCCAGCATTTCTCGCTCGAACTCTTGAAACACGTTGCCAAGGTCGATATTCGCCACATCCCCTACAAAGGCGGCGGGCCTGCAACCACCGATCTGCTCGCTGGTCACGTCGATATGATGGCCTCGAGCGCAGTACTTGCACTGCCCCATCTCAAGTCAGGTAAGCTCAAGGCACTCGTTGTGGCTTCGCCAGGCAGACTCGAATCGGCCCCCGAGGTTCAGACCTCCGCCGAAGCAGGCGTACCCGCCTTCATCGCCAGCACCTGGTTTGGTTTGATGGCGCCTTCCGGGACGCCGCACGCAACCATCCTTCAGATCAACCAGAGCGTTCGGCGCGCCATGACCCAGCCCGATGTCATCGAGAGTTTGGGCAAGCTCGGTGCCCAGCCCAACCAGTGGTCGGAGGCGCAATTTTCGGAACTCATCACCAACGAGACGAAAAAGTGGGGTGAGGTCATTAAAGCAGCAGGTATCAAGATCGACTGACGAGGTAGCCGTCCACATGAATCTGGATCTGTCAAACCGCTGTGCGCTCATCACCGGAGGCAGTGCGGGCCTGGGTTTCGCAACCGCCCTCGAGTTCGCGCGATACGGCGCGCACGTGATCATCGTGGCTCGCAATGGCGACCGACTCGCGCGCGCGGTCGACCAACTGCGCACCGAAACCGGTGCGCAAATCGAGGGCTTCGCGGCCGATGTCACCGACCGCGACGCAATCAGCAACGTGTGTGCTCAGATCGCTCAACGCCGTGGCGGTGTCGATATCCTGGTCAACAACGCCGGTGGTTCGGCGCGCGGCTCAATTGAAACCCTGAGCGAAGAAGCCTGGCAAGCAGACTTCGAAATCAAGCTGTTTTCGGCGATTCGCCTGTGCAGGCTGGTTCTGCCCCACATGCGTGCGCAGCGCTGGGGGCGCATCATCAACATCGTCAATACGCTGGCAAAGACGCCGGGGGCGGGCACCGCGCCCACATCGGTTTCGCGGGCGGCTGGCGTTGCCTTCACCAAGGTGCTGGCCCATGAAGTCGCCTCAGACAACATTCTCGTGAACGCGATTTGCGTCGGTCGTATCGATAGCGAACAGTGGAGACGGTTTCATCGACAGAGCGGCGCTTCGCTGGACTACGCAGACTACCTCGCGAATGAGGGTCGCTCCATCCCGCTTGGACGCCTGGGGCGACCCGATGAGTTCGCGGGACTCTTGTGTCTGCTCGCATCCGAGGCGGGCGGCTACATCACGGGAACTGCGATCAATGTGGACGGGGGCCTATCGCCTGCGGTTTGAGCAATCGCAGCGACCCAGCCAACTTCAGTTCGGTTCAGCCCGGCGAAAGAGGTCATGAAGCGCAGCGCTGCGGCAATCGGGTCAAGCCCCCCCAGCAGGGTTGCGCGGTGATGCCGTCAATTGACCTTGATGGTCGGGGTGAGAGGATTCGAACCTCCGGCCTCTACGTCCCGAACGTAGCGCTCTACCAGGCTAAGCTACACCCCGCCTAACCGATGATTGTATCAAACCCCGGGAATGGCGCCTGGCGCATCGCTTGGCCATTCGAATCCGCGGCACCGCTCACGCAGCCGGCGCAACCGTCAGCCCTTGCACGCTGTGTTTTTCGATCAGCCTGGCAACCAGTCCGGAGCGTTTCGCCTCCTCGACAAACTCGCGAATGAACGCAGCGCCCGCGGTATTCGATCGCCGCGTTCCGATAGCCTGCTGAACAGCCGAAAACTGCCCATCCAGAATACGGGCGCCAGGAATCCTCTGAACATCGGCCAGCAGCCGCGGCTTGAGTCCGGCCAGCACGTCCAGTTTCATCGACACAAACAGATCGAACGCGCGCTATCGCACGCCAGCCTTACTGTTTCATCGCCGCGTCAGTGCGGGCCTGAGACCCAGAGGCAGAGGGCACAGGCGGTGGCTGCAAGCCCGAGGGCTGGGCCATCGTATCCGCGCTCACGACCTCAAACGTGATGGTCCGCGGCTGGGCTGCCGTTTCCAACGATGGCAGCGCCGATGCCGCAACGGGTTTGCTGTCATCGTGCTGGAACCAGCTGTCTCCGCGCCGTACATAGGCGTAGTAGTGCCCCTGCTTGTCGTCGCCCTCATGGAAGACGATTTCCTGCGGGCGCAGCCGCACCATCTTCGTTGTGCCATCCCGCTCATCGACCATGGGCACGTTTACGATTTCGTCAAAATCGACCGACGTGAGCTTTACACGGTTCCCCACCGCATTTCTTCCGTCGATGCTCACCGTGAAGCGCTTCAGCGCGCCCAGATTGGCATTGAGTACAACCGCTTCTGTCGCCTTGCCACCATCCGGATTGCTGTCGATGCTGCTCGGGGCACGCTCTGCGTCCATCAGCGTCTGCAAGGATTCCGAGCCATCTTTGGGGGTAAGTGGCAGAACCCAGGTCCGCGAGGTAGGCCCGTTGCGCGTCTCACCCCATATGTTGGTGAACTGCTTGCCGAAGGAGAAGCGCTCGGTAGAAGGGGCGAGCTGCATCATAGCGCGGAGCCAGCTGCCGAACTCGGTTGCATCCTGCTGAGTTCCTTTCTTACCCACGAATTTGCCGGCAGCACTGAGCGTCGTCAGGATTTGTCGCTGTTCGTGAGCCGAGGTATAGCCGGCCCGTTTCGCCTCCCGGTCGAGGTTCTCCAGGTTGGCTTTGTGACGCGCTGTGCGCCGCTCGACACTCGCCTTCCGTTCCTTAATGAACTCCTCCAGCTTTTGTGCCGTCATATAGCCTCTTGCCGAAGCCGATTCGCCTGAAAGCGACTTGAGCACTTCCGTTGGTGAGCCTCCTTGCTTGACCAACTTCAGGGCGACCGTGGCGAGCTCAAGATCAGTGACCGCCTGCGTCAACGGGATTTCGGTCTTGTCTATATTCTTGGCGAGCTTTTTAAGGTCACCCTCGGCTTGATCGGCCACTGGGAGAAGCGACCGATCGTTGATTTGGCGAACAAACCGCTCCAACCGGCGGTCGACGGCCTCCTGCTGTGCCGGATCATTGACTGCGCTCGCAAGGTTGATGAGGTTCTGGCGAATGGACTCGAGAGGATGACTCCCGCGGGGTTCACTATTGAACGGCGGGCGCTTGGCTTGCGCTTCGAGCTCGCTCACAAACGATGGTCCCATGCTTGCCAGCATGGATTTCAAGGTGGCATTGAGATAGCAGGTATTGCCAAGATTTTTGAATGTGGTCCGAGGCATTGCCTCCTGGGCGTTTGCTGCGCCAGCCCTCGAGCTGCTGACCGGTTGCTGGGATACCTGCTGTGCTGGTATTGGTTGTGGTGCCTGCTGCGGCCGAACTGGAGCTGCCTTCTGCCCAGGGGGCAGAGGGGCGGACTTGACCTCCGTTTTGGTTGCAGGCAGCCATCGATTCCCGCCCTCGTTAATCAGGAGGACGGCGTTGTCAGGTAATTTCGAACCCGTCTTGAGCGCGACGACAGGCTTGTCGGCCTCGAACATCAAAGCGCGATCTGCGCCCAGGATGACGACAGGTCGCTTGAAGACCCGCGCGACATAGGGCGCGTGAAGGTCGTCCCCCCACGCCGCGGAGCCGTGTAGGCGACCATCGAGGGCAAGAGCGGCTTGCTGCTCCTTTGTGGGCCGTGAAGCGATCCCCTCGGGGAGCTTGGTCCGCTCGTCTAGGAACTTGTCCATTTCACCGGCGACGCGTTGGCGGATACCTGCCTGGTCTTCGCCTGTCTGCTCAGCAATCGCGTCAAAGTAGGCGTTGCCATTTAGCAACCGCGCTCTGTCGAGCGGTTTGTCGGGCTGTGGTACCGACGCGAGCGCCCGACCGTCGGCAATTCTGCGCTCGACCCTCAAACCAAAATCGGCGGCGCCGGGGACATTGCCTGACGCCGGGTCGGTAGCGTACTTTTGCTCAAGACGGTTCAGGATCGCCAGTACGCCATCAAGAGCAGCCCCCGAGCCCTGATTGCCGACGACATCCGCATTCAGCAAAGCGTTATAGAGCGCGCTACGTATCTGGTAGAGCGCCATACCGCCCCCGGCATCCTCGAGCAACCTCTGACAGGTTGCTGCGTGTTGAGGGAACACCCGCGCCACATCCTGGACATAGGCTTCAAAGCCCAGGACTTCGTTACGAAGGTCCTCCGCGCGCTGGCGGTCGGCCAAGGCAAGTTCCGCCTCGCCGTCGCCATCATCGACCGCGATCTCGCCGTCGAAGGCATCATCGGCCGACGCCTGACCGATGTTGTTCGCGAGCGTGCTGATTTTTTCGTGTAGAGCCATTACTGGCGACACCGCGTTGTCCCGCATCGCTGTGAGACCGGCACGGATACCCTCAACAACGTCCCTACCGGGCTTCCACGCGTTGGACGAGAATATCCCCCACTTGGGAGAGCGCTGCTTGATATTGACCGCTGCGTCTGATGTGGCCGCTCGGTTCAGCTCACCGAGAGCATCGGCCAGTTCCTTCTTGAGCGCAGACAAAGCGGGTCTGTTGGTGTCGTTGTTCGGCAGACCTTCTATCGCCTGGGTGATGTCTGCGACGCGCTTCAAGGGCACCAGAACGCTGATCAATGCCCGAGCGTCCGCGCGCAAGTCGGTACTGGTTTTCTTGTTGCTCTCGTCGGCGATCTCCTGCACGCGCCGGATTGCGCTCGATGTCGCGTCCGGTAGCGCCATGCTTGACAAGTCCGCACCGTGCATCCATTGGGCGCCCTGCCTGAACAGGTCCGGCAAGCTGTCCGATGCCTTGGCCCCGACCAACTGGACGCTCCGGCCGCCCATATCATGTCGTTGCAACGCCGCCTGCCTGCGCAGATCTGGCAGATCGCGCCGGAAGTCCGCCTCGAACTGGATCGCCGCGCTGTTGTAGGCCGCCTGCGCCTGCAATTCGGGTTCGGCATCCAGCGCATCCTGTACTGCCTGCAACACCGCTCCCGTGGTTCCACCCAGATTGAACAGGTCGGACTCGGAAGGTTGCCTTGCCGCACTGCCTTCCAACGCCATCATGGCATCACGCAGACACGATGCCGCACGATCGCTGACTGCGTCCCAGGTGTCGCCCTTGGAGGCGGTGACTCGGCTGGCGATCTCCCCTTTGAGTTTCCGGACCTCATCTGCCGCTCTGGAGTTGCCAGCTTTTCGAGCCTGATCGATCAATAAATCCATTCTGAGCCTGAGGATCTCCTGCGTCTGGGTTAGCACAGTGCCGGTCAGATCCAATTTGGCAGCATCGATGGCGACTGCTGTCTGCCCACGCATCGCGAAGACTGCCTGGCGCGCGCGAGCGCCTTCGTCTGCAAGGACGCCCTCCCGCTCGGCTTTCGCAGCCTCGAGCCTGGTCAGGACAACCCCAAGCGCACTCTCGAACTCGTTGTGTAGATCTCTGAGTCGGCTGCGGAAACTGCCGGCTTCTGCGACCCACTGCTTGGTCACACTAGTAAAATCTTGGGACGCTTCTTCGATTTGTTGGCGTACGAGCTGCTCGAGTATCAGCCGCTCTCGTCCTGACTCAAGGGTGTTGAATCCCATTTCGTTCAACAACCCGGTCACTTTGCGGATTTGGGTGGGATCTTTAGCAAAGCGCTCGAAAGGCAAAGCGCTTTCCTCCCAAGCCATCAGAATTCCGGCGCGCAGCATCTGCTCACGTGCCAATTTATGCGTTTTGTCGAGGTATGTGTTGCGCAGCTTTGCAAGCTCGCTGAACTGACCGGCATCGTCTCGGCGCGCCTCAGCGTAGACCCTGGCCATCTTGAGATTCTTCATGGCCTGGAACAATTGCAGACCCATCTCGACGCCGCCGCGCTCGATCTCTCCAACAGGGGTTGCACCCAGGCGTCGGATGATACTGTTCACGTTCTCTTCGTCGACCTTGCGGAAAGACTCGAGATCCTGATCGGTCATTCCGTGCCTGTCTTTGAGGTGCTGGATGCGTCGCTCTTTCTCGCCGCTCAGCTGCCTGAACACGCCATACCGGAAAGGGTTGTCTTGGGCGATCTCGTTGTATTGAGCCTCGCGGCGTTCGTCGAACGAGAGCGTGCCGGGATCGAAGAATCGATAGCTCGTGGCAAGTTCCTGCGCCCGGGCCATATCGTTTTCGAAAGCGGCGACGCGCTCCTTGCTGGCCCTGACCAGAGCCTCATCAATCAAGTCGATGTTGCTTGTCTGGCTAACGATGTGTTTTTCGTCAGCACGGAGCACGGAGCCGTCCAGGATCTTGTCCGCGATAGTCTTTTGCCGTTCCTCCGAAATGTTGTTCGCGAACTTCATTCGGTCGGCCAACAGCTGTCGCACCTGAGGGTCTGCAGGCCGGGTGTTTTCGGCGAGATACTTCTTGACCTGGCCTAGCCTGTCTCGTGCTGCAGCGATCTGTTCAGGTGTCCACGCGCGCTGTCGGAATGCTGAAAAATCAAGCGGGCGTCGCAGAGAGTAGCGGACCGGCGACAGGTGCAGTAGCGGATTGTCATTCGGGTTGGTAATGACTTTGGCGTATTTTTCACTACCCAGGTCGTTGTTGGTGATGCCATCGACGTAGGTCATCAACACGCCGTAGTACAGCATTTTTTCAGCGACGGATTCATTTTCAATCGCTTCGCTGAACCGCTGGAAGTCAGTCGGGCTCATCCTTTGCTGAATCCATCGCAGCGGCTGGTTGCTGTCGAACTTTGCATTGGAGCCCGCTTCAGCGTATGCGTCCATTCGCTTGACGAGGGACCCCATCTGTTTCCCGATACGGCGGTAGTCGCCGTCGAGCTCAAGGCCCTCGATTGACACGGCAGCCCTCGCTTTGCCAATGAGCTGTTTGCTATCCTGGGCTCGCAGTTGCTCGATTGCAGTCTTGTCGCCAGTGACGTTGGCAAGCAGGTCTGCCAGCGCGAGCCTCGCCTGATAGCGGGCGATCGCGCCAGCGTCTTGCGGCATGTCGGCAAGCTTGCCAGCGATTTGCTGCAGCTGTTCGAAGCGCTGTTCATTCTCGAGGGTTTCCACCTCACCTGCACCGGGAGGGCTCTTGAGCAGCTGATAGGCTGCGCTCAGCGATTCGAGAGCGGCCCGGTCCGCGAACAACTCCGGCGATGCATCGTTCGGTGCTTTCGAAGCGATGGCGAGGGCTGCGAGAAGGCCTTCGTTGGACTTCAGATCTGCGCTCGGCGCAAGCCGCTGCAAATTCAATTGCACTCCGCGATTGCCGCGAACGCGCTCCAACACCGGATCCAGCGCCGCGAGGCGCGTCTGCCGCTCCAGAGTGATGCGATCAGCATCCGAGACACAGCGTCTTGAAAGGGCAAGGGCCTTCTCAAGGCCGGCGACTCCAGAAAACAGAGTCTTGATCAGACGAACAACGTCTTCGGGGTTGTTGTTGTTGCCCCGGCGAAGCTGTCCGCACAGGTCGTTGAACCGCTGATTGCGCTGTTCGGGTGTTTGGTCGGACTCGTTATGCAGATACTTGTGCAGATCAAGTAGCGCCGACTCATCACGGAAATCGACCCAGAAATCGAGCGCTTCCAGATTTGGCTGCGGCTGCGCCTCTGGCTTTAGCGATAGACCGAGCGCCGTCGCCACAATCAATCGCTGGACCCGGATCGCTTCAGCAGCGAGGTCGGTTCCACGAGCTTCTGCGAGCGTCTTGAATTCGACACGGGCGGCCCGGGCGCAGTCCCGAGTTATGGTGCGACGTTCGTTTTCTGCTGCATCGACTGCGGCTTTCGCCGCGCGCACGTCATCGACCCGATCGTAAACGCCGGGGCCATTAGCGGGACTCGGCTTTGTCGGTGCGTCGAGTGCGGGCGCGTTGATCTCTTGACTGCGCGAGTCATAGGCAGCAATCTGTTGATTCGCTTGACCGAGTATCTGCGCAAGCTTCTGCGCCAGGTTACCAACTGCAGTTTTGAATTCAACGTCCGCCTCTTCGGAGGGGAGCAAATCTGCGCTGGGAGGATTTTCGCCTGGCCCGCCCATTTTTTTGCTGAGTTGTTCTACCCCGTCCCGCGCTCTAAGGAGCGCAACGGTATCGGTTCCGGTAGCGGCCGATACCGCCGCTGTGCGAAGCACCCTGAGATCAGCGAGGGCAGCCCGCATCCGGTATTCCGTCGCGCTAAGCGCGCTGTTGAGGACCTCTGCGTGTCCCGCTGTAAGCGAGGGGCCTATTGCGTCGAGTTTGACGCGCAAAGCAGCCAGGTCGTCCTCTAAGTCGGCCTCCAGCTTGGTCAATGTCGCTTCACTAAGATCCGCATCGCGCAATGCATCATGCTTAACATTGCTGAGCATCGACTGCTCGGTCTTGACCACTGCCTGCTGCAGCAAGCCGCCGGGCTTCAAGACTTCAAGCACGTGATTGGTCGACTTTTCGACGGCGTTGTTCTCCTCCTCCAGCCGATTAAGTTGTTGGCGCAGCGTCTTCTGCACGTCAAAGCTCAAGCTGAGCGTGTCCTCTTGGCTTGCCGTATCAATCGCTTGGCGCTTGGCGTCAATAAATTCGCGAATTTTCCCGTGCTTATCCCGCTCGAATTGCTGCAATTCGAGAGCCTTGTCATCGGATCGGAACAGACCTCTCGCGCCCGTGAGGCCCTTCGCTATGGCCTCGCGGGCCTGCTCTGTGTTGTCGGCCTTTTCCCAAACAGCGTTCTGCTGATCGGCCACCGCCTTCTCGAACTCAGTGACGAATTTCCGGGCGCCCAATTTCATCGCGTCCGCCTCGTTCATCGCCAGTGCCTGCATCAATGGTTCGCTGACGCCTCTGACGATGCCTTCGTAAATGGCCTGAGTGGCATCCTGCGAAAACTTGTAGTTCCCGAACAAATCCAGTCCCCAGCGATTCAACTGGCTTGAGAAACCTGCCTCGTTCAGTTCGTTCTGTACGAAAGTCTGCAGGGCTTTGGCGTCGTGCGCCATTGCCACCGGCAGCATCCCGCGAATCAGCGCCCGGCCCTGCCGCATTCGCGCGTAAACCCCGTCTTTGTCGAGAATCTCATTGGCCAGTGCAAGCGCCTTATCTGCGGCTTCGCCCCGGACCCTCAGCAGCTTTGCCTGGACAGGAGCAGCCTGCATCGCGACTTGGGCCGCGACGGACTCACCCGCTGCCTTGCTTTTTTCGACCTCCTGTCCAACCTTGACCATCGCGTCGTTGACCGTCTTGAGATCCTGGTATGCCTGCCGGTACTCCTTACCGAGTTCATACACCGCGCCATCGGTTTGCTCGAACGCCTGCTTGTCCTTGAGCGCCTTGTCGGCGTCGGCCTCCATTACAAAGATTTCCCTGAATATCTGGCGCAGCACCGCCAGATGCCCCTCCCTATCCATCTGCAAATGGCTCAGCGGCAGTTTTGAGTCGATCGTCTCTCGCGCAGCATCGACAGCCGCCTTCCACGTGGCGGTGCTGTTGTCGTGGATCCGCTTGTTGACATGCTCCTCGATCGCACCAAGGAAGTTCGTATCCTTCAGAAATTCCGCGTCTACTTCCAGATAGGTATCGAAAACATCATCGATCTCGTTGGTATCAGCGGTTGGCAGGCGAGCCATCTGCAGCGCCATTGCATAGGCCCCATCGCGCATCTGGTCGAGTCGTTTCTGGTAGACACCATCATTGGTGTGGTCGTACTTCCACTTTTGCCACCTCGCTTCGAAATTTGTGCGTTTTGACCCCTGGGCGGCACCCGACTCGTTTTCGCCGCTCGATACCACCGCGCGGCTCGTAGCCTTGAAGTAAATCCAGGCACCCAGCTTGATCGGGCTAAACGAGCCGGCCCATAGCGAACGGAACATGCCCGCCATAACGCCCTGTTTGTGGCGCAAGCGCATCTCGCCGGTGCCCTCGGGATTGCCTGACCCCTCGGCGGTCTTGTGGGTCTCCACCTGCAGCTTGGTCTTGCCGCCGTCGGTCACAACGTCGCCTCTGAGGTGCGACGCGGTTTCGTTCTGGCTCACCCCGATACTGCTTCCCATGTTTCTGAAGAAACTCGTGATTCGCTCGCCCAGGCGTTTCATGACGCCTTCTTTTTTTATGAAGCGAGTCAGCACCTCAGGGTTGCGCACAACCTCGTTGTGCATCGCCTTGATCTTCTCCTTGCTGTCGAGCCTCACCATGAGGCGCCCGGTTTTATCGTCGTGCTGCAGCAGGCCTGGCCGTTCAACAATTTTCTGAAGGTGCCTGGGCGTTACCTTCACAAACGGCGCAACCAGCGCGTCGAAGGTCTCGAGCGAACCTTTCTGAAGGCCACCGCGTAGCTGAGGCCTTTGTGCCAGCCCCCCACCGGAGGCAATTTGAACGCCAGCGGAGTTGTAATCAGTGGGTTTGGGCGGGAGGTATTGGTTGAGACGGCTGGACATAGCTGCTCTCCTCGATCAGGCGTAACGTCCGCTGGCAAGAGCCGCCGGCTGCGGCTGCGTCTGGGTGAGCGCTTCAGGCAACGTTGCGAGCCCTTCTTCCAAAGTCTCGCGCATGTCGATTGCAAGCCCGATGAAATCTTCAAGCTGCACTTTCAGCTCCGCACCATCCCAACGGGTACCGACCGGGTCGCGCCATAAAACAACACTTCGTGTCTCGTCGTTGAAGCACAAGGTGCCGCCTCGTGTTTGCACCCCCATCCAGTTGAACATGGTGAGAAGCGAAAACAGCCCTGGCGTTGCGGGATCGAGTTCGTTCTTCAGTACTGCGGCAAACGTCACCCGACCGTCGTCCGGAAAGAGCTGAATGGCTACATCCAGATCCGACAGGTATCGGAAGACGCAAATGTGCTGATGATCGAAACTCAGGGTCGTTCCCAGTTCGCCGCCGAGTTCGTTCATCGCGGCCTCAAGGGACGATTGCAGAGTCGCGTTGTGAGTCGTCATGGTGTCGCTCCTATGGCCTGGTATTTAGGTGGCGAGTTTAATGCTTGCACCCGACTTTATGGATTCTATTTTTGGTCGATCCGGGTACCGGCGACTGTTTATCGCCATCGGCCCGCCCAAGCTTTGAACCGAGTCCGGTACTTACCGCGAGTTCGCCAAGCGGGCGTCCATCTCGGAGGTCGAGGGCGTTCCTAAGGCAAACGATATGATCCGCCACCTGGTGAAAGCGCAGGAGGCGACGGCGCGCACGGCCTGCAAGCTGTTTGGCATTGTCAACGAAGCCAACGATCAGCCCACTGGAAGATTGAACGCGACTTGGGCGAGAGCCTGGTCATCGATCGGGCCACGCGGTCAGCGCCAAGCATCGAGCCCGGCGTTGACGCTCGGCTTTACGCTGGCGACGCTGGCGATCACGCTCTGCTTGAAGCTGATCTTTGCTTCGCTCAACTCTCATTTTGGGAGCATGGAGCAAGTCCGCCACTACAGGGACGTGCACGATTTTCCCCGGGGAAGATGGTGCCGCCGGCAGATTGGTGTAGCGCTGACCAGAAGAAGGCCCGAGCGCCGTTCGTCGGTCACTGCATCGCCATCCAGATCGCGGTGGCGATCAACGACAGCCCCATAAGCCCATTAAAGAGTAGGACTCGGCGCGCGCTCGCAAGCCAGACGGCGATGGACTGGCCGAGCCAGGCCCAGACCGCGAGCGCCAGAGCGCAACTCGCAACATGAATCAGGGTCAGCAA
>CAMBZS010000008.1 GCA_945872335.1 Bordetella parapertussis
ACCAGAATTTTCACCGGCCTCGACGGCCAGTCAGCGCCCTGCGCCCGCGCAGCGAGCGGTGTCAGAGCGGCTCCGGTCGTAAGCGCCGTCACCCAGCCATTGAACTCGCGTCTGGAACAATCGGTCATCATCCTGCTCCTGCGCCGGTAAAATCGGACCTGCACTCTGCCACGGTTATCCCTACCAGGAAAGTAACGCTTCATGCCCCCCCCCCACGCCCGCCACCGCCAGGAGCCCGCCCATGTGGAAACCCGCTGAGCGAATCCGCTTCGAGCCCGCGCGCGGCAACATGCCCACCGCCGACCAGGCGCGCGCCTCGCAACTGTTCAGCCCCATCTCGCTTGGCCCGCTCACACTGCGTCATCGCACCTGGGTGCCTGCCATGGTGCCCTGGCGCTCCAACGAAGACGGTGAAGTCACCGAAGACGTCATCCAGTGGTACGCCCGATTCGCCAAAGGTCGTCCCGGAGCCATCGTGATCGAAGCGACCGGCATTCGCGATGTGCCCAGCGGGCCGCTCCTTCGAATTGGCGACGACCGCTACGTGGACGGGCTTCGACGACTCACCCGGGCGGTCAACGAGGCAAGCGGCGGTCACACGCGTCTGCTCATTCAGATCATCGATTTTCTGCGGATCCGTCGACGCCCCGATCCGCGCACTTTCTTTGAACGCCACCTCACGCTCACCCCGGCACTGCTCGCGCGCGCCGGCCTCACCGGACAGAGTGAACCCGCCGCACGCGAGGCCCTCCTCGCGCTCGGCGCGGCAGGCTGGGCGCAGGTGCTCGATCCTCGCGATCGCCAGAGCCTGGAATTTGGCGCACGCGAATCGGTCAACGATCTGCACCTGCCCCACATTCAGTCGCTGCCCAGGGAGTTGCCCTCGCTGTTTTCGCAGGCTGCGCGGCGCTCACGCGATGCGGGCTTCGATGGTGTCGAGCTGCACTATGCCCACGCCTACACCATGGCGTCTTTTCTCTCCACCACCAACCAGCGAACCGATGGCTACGGCGGCAGCCGCGAGGCGCGCGTTCGCCTGCCGCTCGAGGTGTACCACGCGGTTCGACGCGAAGTGGGCAGCGGCTACGCCGTGGGCTGCCGCTTTCTGGCCGAGGAATGTATCGACGGCGGCACCGAGGTCGGGGACAGCCTCTGGTATGGCGTTCAGTTCGCGCTCGCCGGAATGGACTTTCTCTCAACCAGCCGCGGTGGCAAATTTGACGATGCCAAGCAGCCCTCGGTTGGCCAGGCCGCCTATCCCTACACCGGCCGCAGCGGCTATGAATGCATGCCGCAATATCTGTCCGACGCGCAAGGGCCCTTCGGCCGGAATCGCGCGGCCACCGCGCAGATTCGCCAGGCGATTCGTGCAGCGGGCTGCACCACGCCGGTCGTGTGCACCGGCGGCGTTCACAACTTCGAGTTCGCCGAGGGCATGCTTGCCGCGGGCGACTGCGATGTGGTGGGCACCGCGCGGCAGAGCCTGGCCGATCCCGACTGGGCGCTCAAGACCCTGCTGGGACGGGCCGATGCGGTACGTCTGTGCGAATACACCAACTACTGCGAGGGCCTCGATCAGAAGCACAAGCAGGTGACCTGCCAGCTGTGGGACCGCGAGGATCTCGACGAACCCGACATCCGCCTGTCGCACGACGGCAAGCGCAGGCTGGTCGCGCCCACCTGGAAAGACGCGCCAGCCGGATTTGATCAGTGACCCGCGACCCTGACGGTGCGCCTCCCGGGATCTCCATGCCCGCGCCCCGACTGTTTCGCAGCGGCCACGACGACAGCTTCGCGCGCGACCGGCTGCCGCCGTCTGAAGCCTGGCCACAGCTGTTGCCGCCGCCTGCAGGAATCGCTTATCCCGAGCGCCTGAATGCGGCCGCGGAACTGATCGATACGCAGTTGCGAGCCGGGCGCGGCAGCGCCACTGCGCTTCGCGGCGCGGGCGTGAGCTTCACCTACGCCGAGCTCGCCGATCGCGTCGACCGGATCGCTCACGTCCTCCGATCCGATTTTCGCCTGCCCACCGGTGCCCGCGTGCTGTTGCGCGGCGCAAACCACCCGATGCTCGCCGCCTGCTGGCTTGCCGTGCTCAAGGCTGGCTGCATCGCGGTCACCACCATGCCGCTGCTGCGCGCCCGTGAGCTTGCTGTCATTGCCGAGCGCGCACAGGTGAGCGCCGCCCTCTGCGAGGCAGGGCTTCTGGAGGCATGGGACGAGGTGCGCAGGGCCCGTCCTTCGTGCGGACCGGTGCTTGGCTATGGCGGAACTGCAGCCGAGTCTCGCCGGCTCGAAGACGCGATGGCCTTGCACGATGCAGCTTTTCCAGCGGCCGACACCGCGCAGGACGATGTCGCCTTGATCGCCTTCACATCGGGCACCACCGGTCAGCCCAAAGGCACCCTGCACTTCCATCGCGACTGCCTGTTGATCGCCGACGTGTTGTCGCGGCATCTGCTGGCGCCCACGCCTGGTGATGTATTCATCGGCACCCCACCCCTTGCCTTTACGTTCGGGCTGGGCGGACTGCTGATCTTTCCGCTTCGCGCAGGCGCCTCGGCCGTGCTTGAGCCGCAATGGACCGCCGAGTCGCTCCTTGCAGGCATTGACGAGCATCGGGCGAGCATCTGCTTCACCGCGCCCACGCTCTACCGAAGAATGGCCGCGCTCGCGCGCCGCGACACCCTGCGTTCGCTTCGCATCACCGTGTCATCGGGCGAAATGCTGCCCGCCGACACCCGCGCGCAGTGGCGTGAGGCCACTGGTCTGGACATGACCGAGTGTCTGGGATCCACTGAACTGCTCCATGCCTTTATCGGCTGCCGGCCGGGCGAAGTCCGCGCTGGCGCCACCGGACGCGTGGTGCCAGGCTATGAAGCGGTCATTCTGGATGACCAGGGCCAGCCGGTGCCACCCGGCACCATCGGGCGGTTGGCCGTGCGCGGCCCGACGGGGTGTCGCTATCTCGATGATCCGCGGCAGAGCATCTATGTGCAGCATGGCTGGAATCTGACGGGCGACGCCTACCTGATGGATGCCGACGGCTACTTTTGGTATCAATCGCGCACCGACGACATGATCATCAGCGCGGGCTACAACATCGCCGGCCCCGAAGTGGAAGACGTTCTCCTCACCCACCCCGATGTCGCCGAATGTGGCGTGGTGGGGGCACCCGACCCGGGACGGGGCCAGGTGGTCATGGCCTTTGTGGTGTGCAAGGCACCTCGCGAGGGCAACGAGCCGTTCGCGAGCGAGCTTCAGCAATTCGTGCGCGACCGGCTCGCCCCCTACAAATACCCCCGGCGGGTACGCTTTGTTCCCGTGCTGCCGCGCACCGAAAATGCAAAGCTTCAGCGTTTTGTGCTCCGCGATTGGGCGCGCAGCGAACCTGCCTCCTAGCCAAGCAAGGCGCGCCAGGCATCAGATCAGCCCCGGATAAGACCCGCCATCCAGTTGCAGGTTCTGGCCCGAGATGAATCCTGCCTGCGCGCTGCAAAGATAGGCGCAGGCATCGGCAAACTCCTCCGGACGGCCAAAGCGCCTGGCGGCAATGGAATCGGCAATTCTCTGACGCGCCTCATCGCGGGTGATGCCGTGCATCTTCATGAGCCGTTCAGCAAGGAAAGCCTGACGGGGCGTGTCGATCCGCTCCGGGAGCAGATTGTTGATCGTGACATTGTCGGCTGCCGCCTCGAACGACATCGACTTGCTGAACGCCGTGAGCCCGGTGCGCGCCGAGGTGGAGAGCGCCATGTGCGCGCGCGGGCTCTTCACCATCGCCGAGGTGATGTTGACGATCCGGCCGAACTTTCGTGCCCGCATGCCGGGAAGGAAACCGCGAATCAGGAGAATGGGCGCGAGCATGTTGCCCTCGAGCGCCTGTATCCAGGCGTCATGGTCCCAGTCTGACAACTGCCCGGGTGGTGGTCCGGCATTGTTGTTCACCAGGATATCCAGATCGGTACAGATGTCGAAGAGCGTCTGACGCCCGGCCTCGGTCGTGATGTCGGCCAGCACGGTTCGGGCGGTGACTCCGGTTGCCGCCAGGATCGATCGGGCGGCCTCCTCGAGCCGCTCTGCATTACGCCCGTTGATGAAAACGTCCGCGCCCTCGCGCGCGAGGGCGGTTGCGCAGGCGAGCCCCAGCCCCTGCGAGGACGCGCAGACCAGCGCCCGCCGGGATCGGATACCAAGATCCATGTCAGCTCCTGTTCATGTCTCTGTCATAGGACGGCGAGCCAAGCGGCAACGCCGCGGCCAACCCTACGCGCGAGCGCGCGCCACAGCAAGTACGCCCCACGCTCCCTGAACCTCGACGGGTTGCCGTCCTGCGACAATCCCAATATCGTCCGGTTTGACACCACCGCCCCGCATCGACCGGCGCTGCACTTAATTTTCTTCTCAATCGATCAGACACCATGAAACGCTATCGCATTGCAACCATACCGGGCGACGGTATCGGCAAGGAAGTGATCCCTGCTGGCCGCGAAGTGCTCGAGACCCTCGCCCGCACGCTCGGCACGCTGGAGTTCAGCTTCACCGACTTCGGCTGGGGCGGCGACTGGTATCGCGCCCACAGCGAAATGATGCCCGCCGACGGGCTGGATGCGCTGCGCGGCATGGATGCCATTCTGTTTGGGTCGGCGGGCGACCCGGCGATCGCCGATCACATCACGCTATGGGGTCTGCGGCTCAAAATCTGCCAGGGCTTTGACCAGTACGCCAATGTACGCCCCACGCGGATCCTGCCGGGCATTGACGCGCCGCTCAAGCGTTGCGCCCCCGCCGATCTTGACTGGGTGATCGTGCGCGAAAACTCCGAAGGCGAATATGCCGGGGTCGGCGGCCGCGCGCACCAGGGGCATCCCATCGAGGTCGCCACCGACGTGAGCATCATGACCCGCGCGGGCGTGGAGCGCATCATGCGTTTCGCCTTCCGTCTGGCGCAGTCGCGCCCGCGCAGACTGCTCACCGTGGTCACCAAGAGCAACGCGCAGCGCCACGCCATGGTGATGTGGGATGACATCGCGCGTCAGGTGGCGGCCGAGTTTCCAGACGTGCGCTGGGACAAGGAACTGGTGGACGCCATGACGGCGCGCATGGTCAACCGACCGGCCAGCATCGACACAGTGGTGGCCACCAATCTGCATGCCGACATTCTGAGTGACCTGGCAGCGGCTCTCGCGGGCAGCCTCGGAATCGCCCCCACCGGCAATATCGATCCGGAGCGCCGTTATCCCAGCATGTTCGAACCCATTCACGGCTCGGCCTTCGACATCATGGGCAAGGGGCTTGCCAACCCGATAGGGACCTTCTGGAGTTGCGTGATGCTCCTCGAGCACCTGGGGGAACACAAAGCGGCCGGGCGTCTGATGCGTGCCATCGAGGCGGTCACCGCCAATCCGGCGCTCCATACGCGCGATCTTGGCGGCGCAGCGACCACGCGCCAGGTCACCGATGCCGTATGCCGGGCGCTTCAGTAACAAACGCTCTCTCACACAAAACCACAGGAGACCATCATGCATTCATCGCGCGGCGTTATCGCCCGGGGCCTCACGCTTGTCGGCGGAATCGTTGCCGGACTCCTCGCACTTGCGGGGCCCGCCCTCGCACAAGGCTGCCCCGACAAGCATGTGCTCTACTGGCAGGCGTTCCCGCCCGGTGGTGAGTCCGACCTGTCGGCTCGTCACCAGCAGGTGGTGCTCAAGCGTCGCTGCCCCACGCTGGACGCCATCATTCAGTACAAGGCCGGTGCCGGCGGGGCGCTGATGTGGACCCAGATCAATCAGCTGCCCACCGATGGATTCAATGTGGTGGGCATCAACCTCCCCCACATCGTGTTTCAGCCGCTCGAAGGACAGGTGCAGTACAAGACCGCCGACATCACGCCGGTGTTCTGGTTCCACTACACGCCCGACATCCTGGTCGTACCCGCATCGAGCGCCATCCGCAGCTTTGCCGATTTCGTGGCCGCGGCCAAGGCATCGCCCGGCAAGCTGAGCCTGGGCGGCTCGGGCCTCAACTCGGCGAATCACGCGGCGCATGAGCGCATGAACGCAGCGTTCGGCGTGAAAACCAACTACATCCCGTTCAAGGGAACCGGCGACATGTCGGTCGCCGTGCTGGGGGCGCAGATCGATGGCGCAATGACCTATACCCCGTTCGCAATCGCCAATCAGAACCGGCTCCGGCCGCTGGCGGTTGCGATGGAGAAGCGTCATCCGCTGCTACCCGATGTGCCCACCTTCCGGGAGCTCGGCGTCGACTGGGTGGACGGCGCCTATCGCGGCATCGGCATGCCCCGCGGCACCTCGCCGGATGCGCGCAAACGGATCTCCGACCTGTGGCGAGCGCTGAACGAAGACCGCGAAATGAAGGAGCTCGCGGCAAAATCAGGGTTTGAACTGGTTAACGTGGGCGTCGAGGAAATGGACGCCTTCATGGGGGAAAAGATCCGGCTCTACACCGAGGGGGCTAGCCGTTTGGGTCTTGGCAGAAAATAGGTCTGGCGCAAGCGCTCGCCTGCCTGTCGTCGACCTCCTCACACCGCTCATCAACAAAAACCGGAACCCCTCATGGAGAACCCCCCGCGTTATCAGGGCCTGCCGATCGCGCTCAACCCGGGCGTCACCGACACCAAGCATTTCTTCGCGGCCCTCGACAATTTCACCCGTACGTTCGCCTTCCGCACCGGCGATCAGGTGCTGTTCCTGGCCGACCCGCTGCTGGATTCACGGGTGATCGATGCGATCGGCGCTCATGCCCGCGCGCGCGGCGCCACCATGCGGGTCTACATGGAGCCGAGTTGCCGGGTCGAACGGATTCCCGACGAGGTGAAGCCGCTGCTGTCCAAGGCGAGCTTCGTGGTCTCCACCTGGTTCTGCTCGATCCTCGACCCGTTCTGCATCGGGCTTCGCAAGCAGGGACAGCGCTGGGTCAAGATCACCTATTTCCGAAACCTTGATCTTCTCCACACGCCGCAGGCGCGTTTCCCGATCGAGATTGTGGGCGAGATCACCCGCGCCACCGCGCGCCGCTATCCCGTGGGTACCGACTTCGACATTCACTTCACCGATCAGCGGGGCAGTGACTTCCGGATTCACTTCACCCCCGAAATGCGTAACAACATGCTGGCCACCAACCGGTGGCGCGGCCGCATGGACGCGAGCGAAGATGGCTGTTATGTGCACTATCTCGCCGCGCATGGCCCCAACCTCTGGGACCACAACGCCGTGAAAAACGATCTATCGGTGCCCACGCAGATGAGCGGAGTGCTCTGTCCGCAGTGGGCGGTAGGCTTTGCCGAGCCTTTCAGGGAGCCGATTGGCGTGCATTTCGAGGGCGAGTATGTGTCCCGCGTCGAGGGCGAATCGAACGAGGCCCAGATTCTGCGCGAGATGCTGGTGGGCGGACGCATGATCGAAGGCGGCGGCTGTGGCTTCAACCCTAAGGCGCCGCGCCACACCATCTACCCCGCGGGCTCCAATTCTCCTGGGGCGCTTCATTTCGGCATCGATCTCGCCAAGCCGGCAGACTACATTCGCCGCGTCATGCCCGACTGGGAAGAGCCGCCCGTGCATGTGGATCTGGTCATGCTCGATGCCACGGTGCGCGCAGGTGACACCCTGCTGGTCGACAAGGGCTTTCTGTGCGCGCTGCGCGACCCCGAGGTGATCGAGATGGCCTCGAGATATGGCGACCCGGTGGATCTGCTCGAGGGCTGGGTCTGAGCGATTCTGGCGGTCAGACCGAGCGGGGGGTGCTCGCGAGAAAATCGCGATAGGCAAGCTTCAGCCCATCATCGAGCGATATCTGCGGCTGCCAGCCCAGGCTCTTGAGGCGGCGGCTGTCCATCAGCTTTCGCGGCGCGCCATCGGGCTTGCTGGCATCGAACACGATGTCGCCGACATACCCCACCGCACGCGCCACCGCACGAGCGAGCTCGGCAATGCTCACGTCGTCTCCCCAGCCCACATTGATATGACTGAGCATGGGCTGGGTGTGCTGCGAGTAGACCTCGTGCGACAGATTCATCACATGGACGCTGGCCTCGGCCATATCGTCTACAAAAAGAAATTCGCGACGCGGCGTGCCGCTGCCCCAGACGGCCACCTGCGGCAACCCGGCCGCCCGTGCTTCATGGAAACGGCGGATGAGCGCCGGAATGACATGCGAATTTTCGGGGTGATAGTTGTCGCCCGGGCCGTACAGGTTGGTGGGCATGACACTGCGGTAGTCAACGCCGTGCGAGGCACCGTACTGACGGTTATAGCTTTCGCAGAGCTTGATGCCCGCGATCTTGGCGATGGCGTAGGGCTCGTTGGTCGGTTCAAGCAAACCGGTGAGGAGTGCCTCTTCGCTCATGGGCTGCGGGGCATTTCGCGGATAGATGCAGCTTGACCCCAGGAAGAGCAGCTGTCGCACGCCGCTTCGGAATGCCGCGTCGATCACATTGGCCTCAACCATCAGGTTGTCGTAGATGAAGTCGGCCGGATAGGTGTTGTTGGCGTGAATGCCGCCCACGCGAGCGGCTGCCAGATAGACCTGATCTGGCTTTTCAGCGGCAAAGAACTCGCGCACCGCGCGCTGGTCAATGAGATCGAGTTCGGCATGCGTTCGGATGAGGAGCTCGAACGGCACGCGGTCTGCGCGCCGTTCGAGAGCACGGACAATCGCGGCGCCGACCATTCCCCGATGACCGGCGACAAAAATTCTTGCTGGACGAGAGGCAGACGGCATGACGGGCAGAAGGTTGGCCACAACCTCGCTAGTGTACTGGGTTGACGGTAAGCAAGGCGTATGCAGCGTGGCCCCGCCTGCGCGGGCGGTCTTCCGCGACAGTGGCGAATGGCCGATGCGCATTCAGGTACCCCCACCGGCAGCCCCAGCTCGCTGAAGCAGTTCACAGCCTGCTCATGGCATGCGATGACACCGGAGGCGACGCTCGCGCAGTTGAGGGCTCACCCGATCACCGGGTTGTCAGAGGCCGAGGCCGAGCGCCGAGCACGCCTTCACGGCATGAATGCCCTGCCCGAGGCGCCGCGCCGCTCGATCGTCGCCCTGTTCCTGTCCCAGTGCACCAGCCCGCTGGTCTTTCTGCTTCTGGGCGCTTCGCTCCTGTCGCTTGCCTTGCGTCACATAGAGGACGCAGCCGTGATCCTGGTGGTGGTCATCATCAATGCAGCGATGGGCACCTATCAGGAGCAACGTGCCGACCGCTCGATGACAGCGCTTCGCCAGCTGTCGACCACGCGCGTCATGGTGCGACGCGGCGGCTGCAGCCAGATCATCGATGCCCAGAATCTGGTACCCGGCGATTTGATCGAAGTGGCGGCGGGTGATGCGATTGCGGCCGATGCCAGGTTGATCGTAACGGTGAGCCTTCAGGTGTCCGAAGCATCGCTCACCGGCGAGTCGGTGCCGGTCGCCAAGTCTGTCGCTGCGGTATCCGAGGCCACGCTGCTGGCCGACCGACATTGCATGCTGTATGCCGGCACGCTTGCCACGGCCGGTCATGCATGGGCAGTCGTGGTGGCAACCGGCCCCCACACCGAGGTCGGCGCAATTGCGCGCTTGTCGGAACAGGCGCAAGAGCCCCCGACGCCGCTAGAGCGACGACTCGCCGCTCTAGGCCGCGCCCTGCTGGGCGTGGCGGCCGCGCTCTTTGCAACGCTGGTTCTACTTGGCTGGTGGCGACAGATCCCCACTGGGGAATTGCTGATGATTGCCATCAGCCAGATGGTGTCAGTGGTTCCCGAGGGCCTGCCGATCGCGCTTACCATAGCGCTTGCTGCCGGCATGCAGCGCATGGCAGCCCGCGGCGCGCTCATCCGGCGCCTGAGCGCGGTAGAGGCGCTGGGCGCCACGACCGTGATCTGCACCGACAAGACCGGCACCCTGACGCGCAACGACATGACGGCGGCCGGGTTCTGGATTCCAGGCCTGGGCCTGCAGAGCGTCGAGAGGGGCCATGCGCAGCCGAGCCAATCCGCAGAGGAGGGCACACTGCCCGTTACTGCCGGTGATCCCGGCCTGAGGCGACTGCTGCGCGCCGCCGTGCTGTGTAACGATGCGCGCGATTCCACCGAAACCACGTTGCTCGATCTCGCGGTGCAGCTTGGCGAATCACCGGAGGACAGGCGTCGCGAGGCGCCACGCGTAAGCGAGCAGCCCTTCGAGGCAGAGCACCGGATGATGGCCAGTTGTCACCGCTTGGCCGATGGGCGCCTCCTCACGCTCGCCAAGGGCGCGCCGGAGACGATTTTTCGCCTCTGCAAGCAGGACGAAGCCGGCATCGCAGCGGCCGAGGCGGCGGCGGAACAGATGGCCTCCCGCGGCTGGCGCGTGCTCGCGTTTGCGGATCGCACAGATGCCGGCGCGACACCCGCGCCGGCGGCGCCTTCTTCGCAGCCCGCCGACCACTCCGCGTCACTCGCCTCGACACCGCTCACGCTGCCCTCGGATGCCCATCAGCCCATCACCGGTAGCCGAATCAACGCGGTCGGACTCACGCTGCTCGGCCTGATCGGCGAGCGCGACCCGCCCCGCGACGGGGTGGCAGAGGCCATCGCACAATGCCATGCGGCGGGCATCCGGACGATGATGGTGACCGGAGACCACAAGCTCACCGGGCTTGCAATCGCCCGCGAACTCGCGATCGCCGATGCGGCCACCGACACCCCGGGCGCGGCCGTGGACGGGCTGGAACTCGAACGCATGGATGAGGCGGAACTCCGCGAACGTATCGCCTCAGTTGCCGTATTTGCCCGCGTGCAACCCTCACAGAAATTGCGGATCGTGGAGGCGCTGCAGGCCGAGGGGCATGTCGTTGCCATGACGGGCGACGGCGTGAACGACGCGCCAGCACTCGCGCGCGCCGATATCGGGATCGCAATGGGCGCGAGCGGCACGGATGTCGCACGCGCAGCCGCCGGCATGGTGATCACCGATGACAACTTCGCCACCATCACACACGCCATCGAAGCAGGCAGGGCCATCAACGCGAGTGTGCGCAAGGTGATCCTCTACCTGCTCGCGACCTCGATCGACGAGGTGCTGCTGCTGATGCTCGCGCTCATCGCCGGACTTCCGCTGCCGCTTGCCGCGGTGCAGATTCTTTGGATCAACCTGGTCACGGAAGGCACGCTCACGCTCAACCTGGTGATGGATCCCGCCGACACTGATGCCATGCGCAAGCCCCCGGTCCCGGCCGACGCGCCCCTCCTCGACCGCGCGATGCTGATGCGGGCGGGCCTGATGGGTCTCACCTCGGCCGCAGCGGCATTCGGCTGGTTCGCCTGGGGGCTGAACCACGGCACTGACCCGGCGGTTCTGCAGACCGAGGTTTTTACGCTGGTGGCGATCAGTCAGTGGTTCAACATGCTCAACTGCCGCAGCGCCACGGCGAGTGCGTTCTCGCCAACGCTGCTCTCCAACCGATGGCTTGTGGCGGGTCTTGCGCTTTCCGTCGCGCTCCAGTTGTCCGTGCTCTACGTGCCCGGCATCACTGCGGTCTTTCATACGGTGCCGCTGCCTGCGTCATCCCTTGGGCCCATCGCCCTCACGGCGAGCGCGGTCCTTTGGGTTGAAGAGCTTCGAAAGGTCGCTGTGCGCAGCCGGCGGTGAGCGCGCGTTCTGCGCGCCCTGGGCCTCGCTCAGCCCACCCGATGCCGTTCCATTGATGAATCAACGTTTCGTGTATTAAACTGGCGCGTCATTTCCAACCGAGACGCCGCCCATGAGCAACGCCCCCGCCGCCAACGCGCCCGTGTTCAACGAACGCGGTTTGCTCGACCCGCTCACCCCGCCTGAGGCCGACATCCAGCGTTCACTCATGCAACCCTCGGGGCAGAGTTTTTCCGACTGGATGGAGAGCCGTGTCGCCCGCCGCTCCACGCGCAGCTACGACTGGGACGCCCTCAAATTCCAGGCCGACTACGACCCCCGCTATCGCCGCGCCCAGATGCGCTATGTCGGCACCGGCGGCACCGGCGTCTCGCGCGACAGCAATGCCGTGCCCCCGGCGCATTTCACCTTCAGCACCATGGTGATCCCGGCTGGCAACATCGGTCCCTCCCACATCCACTATGACGTCGAAGAGATCTTCTTCGTGCTCCGCGGCGCCATGAAGGTGGTCTGCGAAAAAGACGGGCAACGCTGGGAAGCAGTGCTGGGTGAGCGCGATCTCATCTCGGTGCCCCCGGGCGTCTACCGCGAAGAGCAGAACATCGGCGATGAAGATGCGCTGATGTGCGTGATGCTGGGCTCTCCCAAGCCCATCACACCGGTCTACCCCCCCGATTCGCCGCTCACCAAGATCAAGCGCGACCTGGGACGATGAGCACCGCGCCCGCCCCTGCAGCGCCGTCGCCCACCATCACGGTGGGGGAGCTGGTGGCGCGTTTTCTCGAGGCCTGCGGCGTGCGTGCCGCGTTCGGCGTGATTTCGATTCACAACATGCCGATTCTCGACGCGCTTCATCGTCGTCAGCAGATCCGCTTCGTCTCTGCCCGCGGCGAGGCCGGCGCATGCAACATGGCCGATGCCTGTGCGCGCGTCACTGGCGTGCTGGGTGTCTGCGTCACCAGCACCGGAACCGGCAGCGGCAACGCGGCTGGCGCCATGGTCGAGGCCCACACCGCCGGTACACCGCTCCTCCATCTCACCGGTCAGATCGAATCCGAGTACCTGGATCGAGATCTGGGATTCATCCACGAACATCCGGCGCAGCTGGCCATGCTGCAGTCGGTGGGCAAAGCGGCCTTTCGGATCCGGAACCCGGAGACCGCGCTCGCCACGCTGCGCGAGGCAGCCAGGCTCGCCTTCACGCCGCCCTGCGGACCGGTGAGCATCGAGATCCCGATCGACATTCAGGCGCGCACCCTGCCGCTGCCTGACGATCTCAGCCCCTTGACGCCGAGCGCGATCGCGCCCGCGCGAGGCGAAGTCGCCGCGCTGGCCGATCAGCTGGCAGATGCTCGCCGACCCATGCTCTGGCTGGGCGGCGGCGCCCGCGGGGCCCGCTCGGCAGTCGAGCGATTCATCAAGATGGGCTGGGGCGTGGTGAGCTCGGTCCAGGGCCGGGGCATCGTGCCGGAATCGCATCCCGCCACGCTGGGCTCCTTCAACCTGCTCAAGCCCGCCGAGGCCCTCTACCAGACCTGCGATGCCATGCTGGTGGTGGGCTCGCGGCTACGCAGTAACGAAACGCTTCGCTACAGGCTGAAGCTGCCTGATGCGCTCTACCGGATTGACGCCAACGCGCTCGCCCACAACCGCGGGTACGTCAGCCGCCATTTCGTGCACGGCGATGCGCAACTCACACTCGACGCACTCGCCGATGCACTCGAAGGCAGGATGCAGGTCGATCCCGCCCTGCAAGCCGATGTGGGTGACACGCGCAAGGCGTGCGAAACAGAGGTCAGCGCCACGCTCGGCCCCTATCTGGCACTCAAGGAAGCATTGACCGAGAGCGCTGGCCCGGCACTCTGGTGGGTGCGCGACATCACACTGTCAAACAGCATGTGGGGCAATCGCGCGCCGGCACTCGATCATCCCCGCGCAGGCGTCCATGCGCTCGGGGGCGGCATCGGTCAGGGGCTCGCGATGGCAATCGGCACGGCCATCGCCGACCGGCTGCACGGGTTGGGTCGACGCACGGTGGCCCTGGTCGGTGATGGCGGGTTCATGCTGAACGTGGGCGAACTCGCGTGTGCGGTGCAGGAGCGCGCCGATCTGGTCGTGCTGCTCATGAACGATCAGCGCTACGGCGTGATCCGCAACATTCAGGATGACCTGTATGGCGGCCGGCACTGTTATGTCGACCTGCACACACCACGCTTCGAGCAATTCTGCGCAAGTTTGGGAGCGGGCTATCACCGCCTGGACAACCCGGCCCGCGCGGGCGAGGTGTTGCGCCTCGCGCTGGCCGAACGCGGCCCGGTGATCGTCGAGATCGACATGCAGGCCTGGGGGCCGTTTGCCGCCAGGTTTGCCGGACCCATGCTGAAAAAAGATTGATCCGTCATGAGCGCCCAGAAAAGCTTCTACTGGGGACTGAACGAATCGCCCCTGCCCTGGGCTCGCTGAGCCCCCGGTCCACCCAGGAGTCTTTCCATGGATCTCGGAATCGCTGGCCGCAAGGCCCTGGTGTGCGGCGCAAGCGCCGGACTGGGTTTTGCCTGCGCCCAGGCGCTGGTTGAAGAAGGTGTTCAGGTGGTGGTGGTCGCCCGGACGGCACAGACCCTTGCCGATGCGGCCGCGCGACTCGCTGCACTTGGGGGCGGCTCGGTCGCGCAGGTGGTCGCAGACGTCACCACCGACCATGGACGCGCGGCCATTCTCGACGCTCACCCCCACTTCGACATCGTGATCACCAACGCGGGCGGACCGCCGCCCGGCAGTTTTCGTGACTGGACGCGCGACACCTGGCTGGCCGCGCTCGACGCCAACATGCTGGCTCCCATCGAACTCATCCGCGCGACGGTCGACCCGATGATTGCTCAAGGCTTCGGACGCATCATCAACATCACCTCCAGCGCGGTGAAATCGCCACTTGAACCACTAGGGCTGTCGAATGGCGCACGCAGCGGTCTCACCGGGTTTGTGGCCGGACTCGCGCGCAGCGTAGCCGCCCACGGCGTCACCATCAACAATCTGCTCCCCGGCACCTTCGATACCGCGCGGCTTGCGAGCAATTTCGCAGCCCAGGCCCGGCGCGAAGGACGGCCGGTCGATGCCGTGCGCAACGACCGAATCGCCCGACACCCGGCCCGCCGGCTCGGGTCGCCCGATGAGTTCGGGCGAACCTGCGCATTTCTCTGCAGCCTGCATGCGGGCTACATCAACGGCCAGAACCTGCTGCTTGACGGCGGCTCGTATCCCGGCACCTTCTGACGGTCACCGCCTCATCCCCATCCATCATGAATGCACTCGACATCGGCATTGCCGGAGGCGGCATCGGCGGCCTCGCCGCCGCCATCGCGCTTCAGCGCAGCGGCTACCGCGTGACCGTCTATGAGCAGGCACCGCATTGGATGCGCGTTGGCGCCGATGTGAACCTCACCCCCAATGTGGTCCGGGCGCTCGACGGCTTCAAGCGCCCCCTCAGTGAACGGATCCGCCGAGAGGGGGCGCAACCCACCTTCCGGATCAGCCGCGACTGGGACACCAGCCTGGAAACATCGCGGCTAGGCATGGGCAACGTGGCCCAGGAACAGTACGGCGCGCCCCAGGTCACCATCCACCGGGCCGACCTGCTGGCCGCGCTCGCAGCCGAAGTGCCCGATGACACCGTGCGCTTTGGCAAACGCATCCGTTCGCTGGCCCAGAACGGAAACGGCGTCGCGCTGGAATTTGAAGATGGCGACAGCGCCCGCCACGATCTGGTGGTCGGCGCAGACGGCATTCACTCGCGCGTGCGCGCCGCGCTGTTCGGTGAAGAGTCGCCCCGCTTTACGGGCGTGGTCTCCTATCGCTCGGTGGTGCCCACCGAGCGCGTGCGCGATGTGCCCGAGATCGAAGCCTTCACCAAATGGTGGGGGCCCTCCCCCGATGTACAGATCGTCACCTTCCCGCTCAGCCAGGGGCGTGAAACCTTTGTCTTTGCAACCACCGGCCAACCCAGCTGGACCGAGGAGTCCTGGACCACCGCAGGCGATGTGAACGAACTGCGTGAGGTCTACCGCGATTTTCACCCCGATGCCCGAAAGCTTCTGGAGGCCTGCGACAGCGTCATGAAAAGTGCGCTCTATGAGCGCGAGCCGCTCGCGCGCTGGAGCGTGGGGCGCGTCACGCTGCTGGGTGATGCCTGCCACCCCATGCTTCCCTTCATGGCACAGGGGGCGGGCATGGCGATTGAAGACGCTGTCGTGCTGGGCCGGGCGCTTGCGCCACTCGCAACGCTGGGCGACAACGCACCGGGCGCAAGCATCGAAGCCGCACTGACCCGATATGAAAACGCCCGTCGCGAGCGCACAGCGCGAATCCAGATCGGCTCGCGTGGCAACCAGTGGATGCGTGGCCCCGGAAACGCCGACTGGGTTTACGGTTACGACGCCTGGCACACAGACCTTGAATGACAATCCGATCGACGCCCTACCCACGCAGGAGACCACATGACCCGCTTCACCCCGTTCACGGCGCAGCATCGACCGTTCACCACGATGGCGCTGGCCGCCTCGGTGCTGGGACTCGGCCTGGCAGCCGCATCGCCCGCTGACGCACAAACCACGCCGGCTGCATTCCCTTCACGCAACCTCACGCTGGTGGTGCCTTTCCCCCCTGGCGGAGGTCCCGATCTCGCCGCACGCGCAGTGGGGGAAAAGCTCACCGCCCGCCTGGGCAAGCCGGTTGTGGTCGAGAACAAGCCGGGCGCAGGCGCACTGATCGGCGCAGGATTCGTAGCCAAGTCTGCAGCCGATGGCCACACCCTGCTGTTCACGCCCAACACCGTGGTCATCTCGCCCCATGTGCTGCCCGCTGGCGCAGGCGGTGGCGTCAATGTTGCCCGCGATCTGGTGCCCGTCATTGCACCCGCTGCCACCCCGCTCGTGCTGGTGGCGCACCCCTCATTGAACGCCACCCGCCTTCAGGACGCGCTCGATGCCGCGCGCAAGTCGCCTGGCCTTCCCTATGGCAGCGCGGGTAACGGCTCGCCCATGCACTTCGCTGGCGAAATGATGAAGCGCGCGGCCAAGGTCGATCTGCTGCACGTTCCCTACAAGGGCGTGGCGCCCTCGATCAACGCCGCGCACGGCGGCGAGGTGAAGCTGCTCTTTGTGGGCCTGGGTGGCGCGGTACCGCACATCAAGGCGGGCAAGCTCGTGCCGCTCGCGGTCACCGAGGCCAGGCGCTCCGACCTGCTGCCCGATGTACCCACCGCCACCGAGCAGGGTGTACCCGGGGTGGAGGTCAACGCCTGGTACGGCGTCTTCGCCCCCCTTGCCACCCCGCAGGCCATCATCGATCAACTGAATGCCGAGATCAATGCGGTGATCGCCATGCCCGATGTCCGAACCCGGCTCTCGACCGCGGGGATCGAACCGCTGGGCGGGTCAGCGGCCGTGCTCGCGGGCTTCGTCAAAGCCGACAACGAGCGCTACAGCACGCTCGCGCGAGAATTGAAGATCAGCGCCGACTGACATTGAACGGTGCAGGCGCGGGCCCGGCAGCGCCCCGCGACGCCCGGGCCCCAACCGGCCCGCTCCCTGCGGGACTTTCGGGCAATCAGGACGATGGTTTTTGACCCGCCCGCTCGGTCGCGAATTTGGCGGTGGGCGCATCGGCGTCTTTCTGGCGGCGCGTGGTGCCGTCAATGCCACCGGAAATGGCCCACTCCGCAAAGGCCGTGGGCCCGGGCGTAAATTCGCGCGGCGCCCAGGCATCGGTCAACTCGTCTTCGTCGGTGTTGTATTCGACCAGGCCGCCGCCGGGGCTGCGGAAATACCAGAAGATCGCCGAGGAGATCGGATGACGTCCCGGGCCAAGTTCGGTCTCCCAGCCACAGCGCGACATGTGCATTCCGCCCCCAAAGACCTCATGCACATCGCGTACGGTGAACGCCACATGGTTGAGACCTGCGCGACCATGCGGCAGCTGGAGCAGAAACAGGTCGTGATGGCCTGCGCGCGGCGCGCAGCGAAGAAATGATCCCCGGCCGGGATAACTGTCAGAGAGCACGAACCCGAATCGCTCGATATAAAACGACGTGACCGCCGCCAGGTCGGCCACAAAGAACACAACATGGCCCACTTCGATCGGCGCCGCGCGTTCGTAGGCAGGGCTCGCCTGATCCACACGACTGCGCTCACTCCAGGTGTTGGTGCGCGCGCACACCACCTCCACCGGACGCTTGCGCGTGACCTGGACCCGAACCGCCAACCCGCTGGGATCGGTACAGCCCACCCGATCGCTGGTATCCATAAAGCCTGGGGCGCCTTGCAGCCGCTCACGAAAGCGCTGGAGCAGGGCTGCGCTCTCCACGGCCCAGACCACTTCGCGCACAGTCGGGTCTGGTTCGATCCCCGCAGGGAGTCCGGGTGTGTCGGAGGCCACCACAACCACGCGGCAGCCGTTGAGCGTCTCGAACACCAGACGACCGGTGTCCTCGCCCACCAGCGTGAGGCCCCAGTCGGAAAAAAACTGTCGGCAGCGCACCAGATCGGTGGCGCCGTAAGTGACCTCGTCGATCCCCTGAAGATTCATCGGTGGTTCCATCAAACATGGGTTGAGTCAAAGCGGGCACTGGCTCGCGCCCGATCAAACGCGGTTCCAATCGAAAGCATAGCGAAAACCGCGCGCCGCGCATGCGCCCTGCCCCTTCATTGATCGTCGACCGCCCCTCAATCGATCCGGAAACACGCCCGATCCATTTTCATGAGCGAGCGGGTCGGCGCAAGCGCAGTCCGCAGATGCGCGTCGGCACGCGGCAGCATGCGCTCAAAATAGAACTCGGCACAATCCAGTTTCGCCTGGTAGAAGGCACTGGGCTGCTGACCCGAACCGCTTGCCAGCAGATGCTCGGCACGGCGTGCCTGCAACGCCCAGAAGTGGGCCATCATGATGTAGCCCGATGCCATCAGGTAATCGACGCTCGCGGCGCCCACGGCCTCGCGGTCGGCCTTGGCACGCACCATGAGCCGAATGGTGAGCCAGTTCCACTGCAGCGCCCGCTTCACCAGCTCACGCGACTGTCGGCCCGGCGCGCCGCGCCCAAGCAGATGAGGCCTTGCCTGCGAAATCATCTTGCGGGTGAAGTCGCGAACGCAGGCGCCGCGCGTGGCGAGCAGCACCTTGCGCCCCAGCAGATCGAGCGCCTGAATACCGGTCGTGCCCTCGTAGAGCGTGGCCACGCTCGCATCGCGCACGATCTGCTCCATGCCGTGTTCGCGGATGTAGCCGTGGCCGCCGTAAATCTGTACACCCAGCTGCGCGGCCTCCAGACCCATCTCGGTGAGGAACCCTTTGAGAATCGGCGTGTAAAACCCGAGTTCCTCATCGAGCCGCTTGCAGGTGGCCGCGTCACCGGCCCGGCTGGCGTCAAACATCCGGTCAGCGATCTGCGCCGCGGCGTACACCATCGCACGCCCGCCCTCGGCAATCGCCTTCTGGGTGAGCAACATCCTGCGGACATCCGGATGCCAGATCAGCGCGTCAGCCACCTGTTCCGGCTCTTTCGTGCCGGACAGTGCGCGCATGGAGCGTCGGGTCTGGGCATAGGCAAGCGCTCCCTGAAACGACTGCTCGGCATGCGCGACGCCCTGGATCGCGGTCCCGATACGGGCCGTGTTCATGAAAGTGAACATGGCTTCCAGACCCTTGTTCGGCTCGCCAATCAGGAAGCCCTCGGCCTGTTCGAAATTGAGTAGCGCAGTCGCACTCGCTGCAATGCCCATCTTGTGTTCGATCGAGCCGCAAATCACCGAATTCCGCTTGCCCAGGCTGCCGTCGTCGTTGACGCACACCTTGGGCACCAGAAAGAGCGAAATACCCCGTGTGCCGCGCGGCGCGTCGGGCAAGCGCGCGAGCACGATATGGATGATGTTGTCGGTCAGATCATGTTCACCACTGGAGATGAAGATCTTGGTGCCGGTGAGCGCGAAGCGACCATCGCCCAAAGGAAGCGCGCGGGTCCTGACCTGGCCCAGGTCCGAGCCACATTGCGGTTCGGTGAGGCACATCGTGCCGGTCCAGCGCCCGCTCACAAGCGAGGGCAGATAGCGTTGCTTCACCTCGTCGCTGCCGTACTGCATGAGCGTCGCAATGCAGCCCACGCTCAGGCCCGGATACATGGCAAAGGCCCAGTTGGCCGCGCCCATCATCTCGGTCTTCAGAAGATTCATCGACATGGGCAGTCCCTGCCCGCCGTATTCGGTTGGAAACGACAGGCTCTGCCACCCTCCGTCAACGAACTGCCGATAGGCCTCTCGAAAGCCGGTTGGGGTGCGTACCCGCCCGTCCTCGAACACGCAGCCCTCGCGATCGCCCACTGCGTTGAGTGGCGCCAGCACCTGTTCGCAATAGTCGGCAGCGGCCTCAAGGATGGCGTTGATCACCTCCGGGGACGCATCGTCTCCGCCCGCCAGATCGCGGTAATGCGAGGCGTAGTCAAACACCTCGTTCATGAGGAATCGCATGTCGCGCAATGGCACCCGGTAGTCGGGCATGATTCAACGCTCCAGTATCGCGACCACACCCTGGCCGCCCGCCGCACACACCGAGATCAGGCCCCGGCCCGATCCATTCTGAGCGAGCATTTTGGCGAGCGCCGCCACAATGCGCCCGCCGGTTGCCGCAAACGGGTGACCGGTTGCGAGCGAGCCCCCGCGCACATTGAGCCTCGCCAGGTCGATGGCGCCCAGCGGTTGCTCCAGCCCCAGGCGCTCCCGACAGAACCGGGGATCCTCCCAGGCCTTGAGCGTGCACAGTACCTGCGCCGCGAAAGCCTCGTGGATCTCGTAAAAATCGAAGTCCTGCAGCGAAAGGCCCGCCCGGGCAAGCATGCGGGGGACCGCATAGGCAGGCGCCATGAGCAGGCCCTCCGCACCCTCCGATTCATCTGCCTGCGGATCCAGCGGTCCAGCGGGCGCCCGCCCGACAAAGTCCACCGCCGCCACCTCGCACTGGGTGATCCACGCGAGGACGGGAAGGCCCCGGGCGGCCGCCCACGCCTCGCTCGCCAGCAGCACAACCGAAGCGCCGTCAGTCAGCGGCGTTGAATTCCCAGCCGACAGTGTCCCCGATCCCGCGCATACCTTCCGGTCGAACACAGGCTTGAGCGCGGCGAGTTGCTCGGCAGAAAGCCCAACCCGCAGATTGTTGTCCTGGCGCAGGCCGTTGAAAGGCGTCATCAGATCGGTAAAAAAACCGTCGTCGTAGGCCTTCGCCAGTTGTTGGTGGCTGTGTAGCGCGAGCTCATCCTGGGCGTCGCGCGAAACGCCCCAGCGGCGCGCCATCAACTCTGCATGCTCACCCATCGAAAGTCCGGTTCGCGGCTCAGCGTTTCTGGGCAGCGACGGCCTGAAGAACTGGTCTGGCCGAAGTTTCAAGAGCGCCCGCAACCGCTGCAGCGTGGTTCGGGCGCGTGACAGTTCAAGCAGCGCGAGGCGCAGGCGTTCGTTGAGCGCAATCGGTGCATCCGAGGTGGTATCCACCCCACCTGCCACGCCGCATTCGATTTGGCCCAGAGCGATCTTGTTGGCGACCAGAATCGTCGCCTCCAGTCCGGTGCCGCAGGCCTGCTGGAGGTCAAACGCGGGGGTCTGGGCCGACAGCGTGGTCGAGAGCACGCTTTCGCGCACCAGATTGAAATCGCGCGAGTGCTTCATCACCGCACCCGCCACCACCTCGCCCAACCGCTCACCATGTAGACCAAATCGATCGACCAGTCCCTGGATCGTGGCAGTGAGCATCTGCTGGTTGGAGGAACTTGCATACGCCGTGCCGGAGCGTGCAAATGGAATACGGTTTCCCCCCAGAACAGCGACCCGACGAATACTGGACATGCTCACCCTCTGAAAGAAGCGGCGCGGATCATAGCCGCGCCCCCGTCCAAAGCGATCGGAAGTGAACGCGCTCGCCTTCCGCATCACGAAGCTCGAACCGCAGGCGCCCTTCATCCCCAGCCACCCAGAGCGAGGGCTGCGCGGGCAACATCAGCGGCGCCATGAACCGTGTATCGAGCACCGAACGCCCACCCGCGATACTGGGGCCCAGCTGCGCCACCGCCCGCGCCTGCGACCACAAGCCGTGTGCGATCGCCCTGCGAAAGCCAAACAGCTTCGCGGTGAGCGGCCACAGATGGATCGGATTGAAGTCGCCCGACAGCCGCGCGTACCGGCGTCCGGTGTCCGCCGCCACCGGGATCGAGGCAATCTGCTCGAGCGGCGGCGCGTCGACCACGGCGGCAGGCCCATCCGATGCCGCAACGTCAAAGGCGGGTCCCACCGGATGCGTCACGCCTCGTCGAAGCAGCGTCTGCGTGGCGATCCATACCGGCACGCCTGCCCGCAAGACGTGTATCTCAACCGTAAACACCTGGCCCTTGGGATGGGCAAACAACTGCCCTGTGCAGACTTCGACCCGCAGCACGTCGCCGATCGCAATCGACTCCCGCTGCTCGATACGGTTGCCAAGGTGGATCAACCCGAGCACCGGCCAGGGGCAGTCATCCGAGGCCAGATAGTCGAGGACGAGCGAAAAACCGAGCAGCTGCGGGTAGGTCAGCGGCACCGCGCTGTCCGCAGGAAAACCGCATAGCCGGCGGTAGGTGTCGACGTGCTGCGCCTGCACGCCCACCTCCGGCAGCACGCGTCTGACCGCCGTCAGCGTATCGACCGAAGGCGCCCGTTTGAAAGCGGTTGCAGCGACTCGCAGCAAGAGCGGCCAGGCTCCGGGTGGACGATCGAACGCAAGTTGCTTCAACAGCCTCTCCCTCCTGCCCTGTGCATGTCAGGCCCCAAGCAGACTCTGGCCGCACACCCGCAGCACCTGCCCGTTGACACCGGCCGCAGCCGGGCTCGCGAGCCAGGACACCGCCTCCGCCACGTCGATCGTTTGCCCGCCCTGAGACATTGCATTCATTCGCCGCCCCGCCTCGCGAATTGCAAACGGAATGGCAGCGGTCATCGCAGTCTCAATGAAACCAGGCGCCACCGCATTGATAGCCATCGAACGATTGGCAAACGCTGCGGCATGGCTGTTCACCAGCCCGATCAATCCCGCTTTGGAGAACGCGTAGTTGGTCTGCCCGGCGTTCCCCGCGATTCCGGAAATCGACGACAGACAGACGATGCGAGCGCCGGCATTGAGGGCCCCGGCATCGAGCAGCGCGTCATTGATCCGAGCCGGCGCCTGCAGGTTGACTGCCACGACTTGCTGCCAGAGCTCAGGCCGCATCCGCGCGATGGTCCGATCGCGCGTGATGCCGGCGTTATGAACGACGCCATCCCAGCCGCCCATGTCTGCCGCCAGGGCTGCCAGGTCGGCGGGTGCATGAGCCGCGGTGATATCGAGCGCCACTGCCTGGGCACCGAGCCGGCTCGCCACAGTGTCAAGCGCCGCCTCCGCCTGCGGCACATCGAGGCAGACCAGCCGCGCGCCATCGCGGGCGAGCACCCCGGCTATTGCCTCGCCGATTCCTCGCGAGGCACCCGTGACGAGGACTGTCCGACCGGCGAGCGGGTGTTGCCAGTCGAGCCCGGCGCCCTGCCAATCCCCAGGGGCTGCCAGGGTAATCACCTGCCCCGACACATAGGCGCTCCGAGGCGAAAGCAGAAACCTGAGCGCGCCTTCGAGCGCCGGTTCCGCGCCCTGGTTAATCCGTACAAGCTGTACAGCAATGCCGCGTCGCGCCTCGCGCGCAACCGACCGCATCAGCCCTTCGAGCGCCTGTTGAACGACCGCCTGGCCCGGGTTCACGCAACCCCCGGGGGGCCGCCCGAGAAGCACGATCCGCCCGCTCGGTCGTACCGAGCGAATCGCGTCGTGGAGGTAGTGATAGAGAGGTTCGGCATCCGCGACATCGCACAGGCCAGTGCCATCGAACACGAGCGCATCGACCCGCGTGCCTGGGGCATCGCCAACGGCCCAGCGCCCGGACATCAGCCCGGCTGCATTGGCGATCGCAGTCCACTGCGGAAGACTGTCATGCGCAAGCGTCTTTGCCTGCATGGACGCAAACGAAGCGACCAGCGAATCGAGCAGGGCCGGTTGGGGACCCGCCCCCACCAGCACCTCACCGTCGAGCACGGGCTGGTGACGGCTGAATCGGCGCAGGGGCAGCGGCTGTGGCAGGCCCAGGACCGAAGTGATGACCGAGCCCAACCGGGAGTTCGCAAAGTTCAGGTAAGCGTCAGACATGGGGAAACGTCCTGTGGGGGAGCCATGCTACCCCGCCCGCCAGCACGATCCGCGAAACCCCGGGCCCCGACCAGCGGAACTTCAGGGCATCATCGCGCACCAGGCTGCAGTCGCCCTTCTCCATTCAAGGACTCCCATGGATCTCAAACTCGCTGGCAAAACCGTGATGATCACCGGCGGCTCCAAAGGCATCGGCGCCTCGTGCGCCTGGTCATTTGCGGCGGAAGGTTGCGGGCTGAAGCTCGTGGCCCGCAACGGCGACGCCCTGCAGGCGCTCGCTCGGCAGATCGAGGCGGCGCACAGGGTCAAGGTGGACACCCACGCGCTCGACCTCCGCGCCCCTGCCGACCTGGCGCGCGCCGCCACCCTCTGCAGCGACCTGGATATTCTGGTAAACAATGCGGGCGACATTCCAGCGGGCTCACTCGACCGCCTGGATGACCCCGCCTGGCGGCATGCCTGGGAACTGAAGGTGTTTTCCTATATTTCACTTTCGCGCGCAGCGTTTGTGGCCATGCGGGACCGCGGCCAGGGGGTGATCACCAACGTGATCGGCATGGCGGCCGAGCGGCCAACCTTCGAATACATCTGCGGGGCCAGCGCCAACGCCGGGCTGGCAGCCTTCACCAAGGCGCTCGGACAGGGCTCGCTCAAGCATGGCGTACGGGTGATGGGCGTCCACCCGCCCTCCACCCGCACCGAGCGGATCGACACCATCCAGCGCGGGCTGGCCAAACAGCACTACGGCGATGAATCGCGCGTTGACGACCTGTTCCGAGACAAACTCGCCACCCCGGCGATCGATCCCGAGCAGGTCGCCGACGCGGTGGTTTATCTGTCGTCCCCCCGCGCGAGCCAGCTGACTGGCATTGTGATGAATCTGGGCATGGTGAACGGATGAGTGGTCGGGCGGGCCATGCCGAACCACGCCTGAGCCCGCCATCACCAGGGGTATCATCTCTGCGTTTTGAGCCTGACTGATCTCCAATGAAAATCGCTATTGCCGGCCTGGGCTACGTGGGTCTCTCCAATGCGGTGCTGCTGTCGCAGCGCCACGAAGTGGTCGCGGTCGACCTGGTTGCCGCCAAGGTCGACCAGGTGAACGCCCGGCGGTCGCCGATCGAAGATGCCGACGTCACCGCGTTTCTGGAAAGCAAACCGCTCACGCTGCGGGCAACCGTCAATGGGGCGGAAGCATGGCGCGACGCCGACTTTGTCGTCATTGCCACCCCCACCGACTACGATCCGGTTACCAATTATTTCAATACCGCCTCGGTGGACGCGGTCATCCGCGATGTGAAGGCGGTCAATCCGCGGGCGCTGATGGTGATCAAGTCCACCATCCCCGTGGGTTTCACACTGGCTGCGCGCGAGCGTCACGGTACCCAGAACATCGTCTTCAGCCCAGAGTTTCTGCGCGAGGGCAAGGCGTTGCACGACAACCTTTACCCCAGCCGTATTGTGGTGGGCGAACAATCGGATCGCGCCCGCGCGTTCGCTGCGCTCCTTCAAGAGGCCTCCCTGCGGCCCGACGTACCGGTGCTCTTTACAGGCAGCACCGAGGCCGAAGCGATCAAGCTGTTCGCCAACACCTATCTGGCCATGCGGGTCGCCTACTTCAACGAGCTCGACAGCTATGCGGCCTCTCACGGCCTGGACACGCGCGAAATCATCGAAGGCGTGTGCCTGGATCCGCGAATCGGCAGCTTCTACAACAACCCCAGCTTTGGCTACGGCGGCTACTGCCTGCCCAAGGACACCAGGCAACTGCTCGCCAATTTCGCCAATGTGCCGCAAACCCTCATCGAAGCCATCGTCACCGCCAACACCACCCGTAAAGATTTTGTCTCCTTCGATATCCTCAAACGCAATCCGAAAATTGTGGGCATTTACCGGCTGGTGATGAAAGCAGGGTCCGACAACTTTCGCGCGAGCAGCGTTCAAGGCATCATGAAGCGGCTGAAGGCCAAGGGTGTCGAGGTGATTGTCTACGAGCCGGTGCTGAAGGAACCCCGCTTCTTCAACTCCGAGGTTACCCACGACCTCGCAAGTTTCAAGCAGCGGGTCGATCTGATCGTCGCGAACCGTCTCACGCCCGAGATCGAGGATGTCGCCGACAAGGTTTATACGCGAGATCTTTTCTCATCGGACTGAACGGCGCGCCTACACGCGGCCAGGATGCAGAAGTTCATGGATCAGCCGCAGAATGCGCGCATCCACGTGCTGGAATCGAATCCCATGGAGAAAACCCGCCGTTTCGGACAACGGCTTGGACAATGGCTTAACCGACTGAATGACGGCACCGAGCGCCACCGTTTCGTCGGTTTTGAGCGCGCGCGGGAGCGCCACCTCGACCTGCAGCGACTCACCGACTGCCCCGAGCGGCGCCTCACCGACCACCGCTGCGCCGCTACCGCTCAGATCCTGAAAACGATAACCCTCCAGAGGCCTTCGACCGATCGAATTGCTCACGACCCGAACCGGTAACGCACAGCGCACACGCTCGTGGGACCGCAGGGGCACACTACCAATGCTGTCCGGACACCCCAGCGTCATGTAGTTACGAGGGTGATGCAGAAAAGCAATCAGATGGCTCTCGAATTCGTGTAGGAGCGTGCCGCTGAACGCTCGAACAGTCAGGCGTTCACCCTCGTTGAAATGAACCGGCCAGCCATCGGCCTTGGGTATCCGTAGGATGATGAACTCATTCTCAACGAAGCCGATCAGCTGCGTGTAGTGCTTGGAAGGAAGCGGCGTATGCCGGATGATTTGAACCGTCTGCGCAATCTTCAAACCCAGGGCAGCCAGCTGCGGCAATCGTATGGCGTTCATGGCGAGGAAATTAAGCCTGTGGCAATCTGCGGGTCTTTATGACGTCTGGATCTTCTGTCAATCGCAGTTCGGAACGAACCCCTTTAAATCAACCATGACCCTTTTAATTCGTCTTATTTCGATCGCTCTTGCTTCAACGCTGAGCGTGTCTGTCGCCTTGGCGGGCGGTGCCCACCAAAACGATGTTGCCCGCTACTTGGCCGGCCTCGCGCCTGCCCCCCAATCGACCATCCACGCGCTCACCCAGGAACCCGCCTGGGCCACCCATTCCGAGCAGATGAGCGCGGCCTGGGAACGCCTCGAGCGCCGGCAATTACAGCCCGTTCGCGCCTGGTCGGCAGCCCACCTGGGCCCGCCCAGCCCCACGCTGCTCTACATGTTCAGCGGACCCGATTATCTCTACGCGCGAAATTTCTTTCCCGACGCCAGCACCTATGTGCTCGCCGGCCTTGAGCCGCCCGGACGAATGATCCAGCCTGGCCCCCTGTCGGCAGAAGACCGTCAGCGGGGGCTGGAGAACCTGCGCGAGTCGCTTCGCAGCATTCTCGATGCCAGTTTCTTCATCACCGCCGACATGCTCAAAGACCTGCAGGGGCACGCCTTTTCCGGCGTGATGCCGCTCCTCTATGTGTTTCTTGCTCGCTCCGGCATGGAAATCACCGCAGTGCGCCACCTGGGCCTCACGGAAGACGGGGGCACAGTCACGCTGCCCGCACCGGCCCGCGTACGCCCGAACGGCATTGAGATCAATTTCCGCGACCGCGAGAAGGCCGCCGACCGCAAACTTTTCTACTTCAGCATCGATCTGTCCAATGTCGGCCTCGCCGATGGCGCCTTCATCAAGTTCATCGAGCGACTGGGACCGTCGGATGCCTTCTTCAAAAGCGCCTCCTACCTGCCGCACGCTGAAAATTTTCTGCGCATCCGCTCCACGGTCATGCAACAGAGTGTGCGCATTCTCCAGGACGACACCGGCGTGCCGCTGGCGGGTTATGACCCCAACATCTGGCAGGTTACGCCGTTTGGCCGCTACACCCGCCCCATTCAGATGTTCGACTACATGCACCAGCCCGCGCTTACCCGACTTTTTGAGCAAGCCCCCGCCGCGCCGCTCAATTTCCGGCTGGGCTACGGCTATGGCATCGACACCACAGGCATTCTGCTCGCCACACGGCGCGCCCCGCGATAGGCAGGGCTGGTGCGGGCCTGGTCGCCCCTCAGGTGGTCTGGGGCTGATGAATGCCGCCGCATTTCTCGCAGCGATATTTACGCATCAAACCGAATAGCCGCAGCACCTCGCCCTCCTCGCGTTTTTCGAGCGGCATGCCGGCGAACTCGCGGTACAGCACGTGCACATTCACCACGATGCGTTCGCCATCGAGCCAGTGCGACCATCCATCCATGCGGATATCCCAGGCTGCGTCTTCCGCGCTCATTCCCGCATCAAACCGCTTGCGCGTTTCGTCGCGGATATACACGAAGTAGTCGCGCAGCCCCTGCAGCCCCGAACGGTCGGTGATCGGACCATGTCCCGGCACCACCGTCTGCACATCCCAGGACATCATCAGATCGAGCGCTGCGATCCAGTTATTCACTGGACCCGCCCATAGGATTGGGTGACCGTTCATGAACACGATGTCGCCGGTAAAGACGGTGCTGTCTTGAGGGACCCACACCAGCACATCACCCCGCGTGTGAGCTGGCCCCACCTCGATCAGGTGCACATCTTTTGAACCAACCTTCAGATCGAGACGCCCCTCGAAAGTGCGCGTGGGGGGCGTGTGCCGAACTTCATCGAAGCGAAAATACCGGCCCATGGTTTCGTGCATGAACTGGGCGCCTGGCCCCAGTTCGCGCCAGTTCTTGACCATTGCGGCCATGTCCTCGGGGCGCCGCAGTTCCATGTCTTCGGCGCAGGCGCGCGATGCGATGATCTCGGAGTCGGCCACCAGCTGGTTGCCAAACACATGGTCCCCATTGTTGTGCGTGTTCACCACCCGCGGAATGCGCCGGGCAGCTGGCGTGGCTGCCCGCATGGAGGCCAGCATCTCGCCCGTCAGCTGCACATCGAACAGGGTGTCGACCAGCAGACAGGTGTCGCCATCAACGATCAGACCCGCATTGGACCACCCCCAGGAACCATCTGGCTGCAGATAGGCCCACAGCCCATTGCCCAAATCGTGAAGCCCTTTTTGAAATTGCCAGGCAGCCATGACCTACTCCCTCATCGGACGAAAAACAGCGCGAGTTGCGGAAATGCGGTAACCAGAACAAGCGTGAACGTCATGGCAACCACAAAAGGAAACGATCCTGCGAACACATCATTCAGCGTGATGCCTTGCTGCTGAAGGTTGGCCTTCACGACAAAGCAGGCGACACCGAGCGGGGGCGTCAGCAACCCCACCTCCACCGCAATGACGGTCACCACGCCCAGCCAGATGATGTCGGTGCCAAAGCCGGTGAAAATGGGCAAGGCGAGCGGTACCGAGATAAGCACAATGGACCCCGAATCGAGAATGGTGCCCAGCGCGAGAATCAGCACCAGATAGCCAACCATCACAGTCCAGAAGCTCAGATCGTTGGCCTGGACCCAGCCGGAAATGGCATTGGGCAACCCGGATGAGGCCAGCATCGTGGCGTAGAGGTGAGCTGCCACGATCAGGAAAGAAATCGCAGCGGTGACAATCCCGGTTTCGGTCAGAATCTCGACGATGGTCTTACGATCCAGCGCCCGCTTGAACATGGCCAGCAGCATCGCGCACAGCGTTCCAACCGCACCCGCTTCGATCGGAGTAAACACGCCGCCGTAAATGCCCCCCAGCACCGCAGCCACCAGCAATACGATGGGCGCGGCTTTCGCGATCATCACCGACACCGGCATGATGGTGTTGCCGCGGCCCACCTCGCCATCACCCACAAACACGAATCGGTGCCGCCAGCGGGCAAAGCCACCAATCATCACGCAGTAAACCAGCGTGAGTAGCAGTCCCGGCACAATGCCTGCGGTAAAGAGATCGCCAATCGAGGTTTCGGCCACGATGCCAAACAGGATCATGAGAAGGCTGGGCGGAATGAGCATTCCGAGCACCGAGGACCCCGCCACCACGCCCACCGAAAAACGCGGCGTATAGCCCAGTCGCAGCAACTCGGGAACCGCCACCCGGGTGAAGACCGAAGCCGACGCGATGCTGGTGCCGTTCACCGCGGCGAACACCGCATTAGCCGAAACCGTAGCCATCCCAAGGCCACCACGAAAGGGGCGGAACAACTGCCCGGCCACATCGAACGTATCGCGCCCAATACCCGATACGCTCACGAAAAATCCCATCATGACGAACAGCGGGATGGTTCCAAACGAATAATTGGCGATGGACTCCGTGGCCGCCTGGGCCAGCATGTTGCCGGCAATGACCCAGTCGCCCCGGATCAGCGTGAGCCCCACCACCGATACCGCCAGGAGCGAAACAGCCACATGCATGCCGGTCTGGATCAAAAGCACGATGGCCGCGATCGACATCAACCCGATGACGGCATCAGCGCCCATGAGGACCGCCTCCCTGAGCAAGGGCAATATGCTCAATCATGCCTGGGTGCCTCCTCAGACAGCACCGGGGGCGGCAGATGGCCAAGCGCCACCCTGACATCACGCCAGGTGTGCAGAAAATATTGAATGGCAGTGAGCCCCGCGCCGAGGCAGACAATGAAATGGACAGGCCATTTGGGCGCGGTGAACACACCAGCCGTGCCCACGTACTCGCCTTCGGTCCAGGCCTCCACGAATACCGGCGCGACAAAGACCAGCATCATCAGGCACAGCAAACCACCAATGACATGCTGCACGCTCTGCAGCGCATAGCCCGCGCGGGGCTTGCGCTGCAGTAGAGGCAGGATGAACACATCCGACCGGATGAAGCGCTCCACCGAGAGGGTATGCGCCAGTTGCAGGAACACGATACCCACGATGGAGAGCGCCACCAACTCGGCCACGCCTTCAATTGGCCGGTTCATGAGGTAGCGCCCCGCCACGTCGGCGCAGACCAGAAACATGACCAACACAATCCAGACCGACCCTGCGCCCGCGAGCACCGCGGTCAGGCGCCGGAACAGCCCGGCGTTGGCGTTCATTCCTGGTCCCAGGCCCGCGCGTGCGCCACACCCGCTGCACGGCTGAGTTCCATGTAGATCTTGAGTGTACGAACCCCTGGCAGACCCTTGGCCTCAGCCGCTTTGGCCCACTCCAACGCGATGTTGGGCAGCATGGCAGCAAGCCTCGCGCGCTCGGCCGCTGTGATTGATACCAGCTTGGCACCCTGCGCCAGCGCGTCTCGAACGCTTTTCTCGCCAGCATCGCGGTAATACTCGGCAGATTTGGTCTCGTAGATCGGCGCCACCTCGAGAAAGGCCTGGCGTACCTCGTCGGGGAACGACTTCCACCGGCGTTCATTTACCGTCAGACCCGAGGCATACATGGCGCCGAACCCCACCTGGTTGATGTAGGGGGCCACCTCATGAAACTTGTAGGCGGCGATGGCCGTGTCGAACGTGATCACGCCGTCGAACACACCAGTCTGCATGGAGTTGTAGAAGGTGGTGAGATTACCGGCGACCGTGACCGCGCCAGTGTTGCGTACCCAGTTGGCCGCCTGGCCCGCAGTGCCCAGTTTGACGCCCTTGAAGTCGGCAATTCCAGGCAGCGGCTTTTTCGAAACGATCTGATAAGCATCGGTGGTGAGCGATGCGAGGATCACCTGCTTGTGCCTGTAAATCTGCTGATTCATCTCGGGCACACGCTCGCGCAGCTGATTGATCACTCGTGCGAGCTTGACCGGGTCTTCGGGTCCGAAGGGCGTGACGTAAGTGACCTGTTCAAGCGGCAGCCGATCAGCGTTGAACAGAAACGGCACATGCCCCACATCGGCCGCGCCATCTTCTATGGCTTTCAGCATGGCGGGGGGCTTGGCGATCGCCCCCGCATACGATTGAGTCCAGACAATCTTGTACTTGCCCCCTGCGGCCAGACGCTTGTCGACCTCGGGAATGAACACATCGCGGATCAGCGCCACCGAACCGGTGACAGCTGGATGCCCCGATGCGACCGTGAGCTTGATTTCCTGCTGAGCAACCGCCTGCGAACAGATCAGGCCCAGCCACACAGCGATCCCGCAAGAGCGTCCGATCATGGTCTCCCCCTTTTGTGATGCGCCATTGTGAAAACGGGCCAGCGTCGGCGCTACAGCTACCCTTTCGAACGATTCTAGGCACTTCCAAAAGGTGGGACAAGCACCGCAGACGTGCTAATCGGAACCGCGGTTGCACATGCCGACCGCCCCCCCTCGAATCATCACTTCCAGCGCAGTTGCGGTGGCTCGCGCCAGGCTATTCACCCGATCCAGCGTGTCCGGTGAGGGAACAACGCCCGGATCAGCCCGGAGTTCAGATTCGATCCGAATCAGCGCGTCCGCCAGGGCTTCACATCCGAAATTCGCTGCCATGCCGGCCAGCCGGTGGGCCAGCAACAGGACTTCGCAAGCATCACCGGCCTGCGCCCGCCGCGTCAGTTCTTTCGAATCAGCGATAACATGAACCGTGAGCGCTTGCAGGAGTGCGTCCAGGCCATCGGCCGGCAGTGCTTCCCGCAGGGTCTGAAGCACCGTTTGATTGAGTAGGTTCATCAGTCACTTTCACAACTGGCGGCGTTAAAGCGCCGCGCCTGGATCGCGTAGGACCTCAATCTCTTCTTGCGGGAGCATACGATGGATCGGGAAACCAGTCAGCAAGTAACCCAGACGCGAGGTGTGTCCCTGGGCTTCAGATGTCTTGCTGTGTTCTCGCTGATCATGGCCCTTTCAGCAGTCGTGATTACGCTGGTCGTCGAGCGTCTTCATCGTGAAACGACGTTGTTAGAGCGAGGCGAGCAGGTCACCCGTCATGCGGAAGCCCTTGCACAGAGGATCAATACAGATGTTGGGCGCAAGATTACCCACCTCGTCGTGCGAGCGAACGACCTTTGCCACGTGGGACCGACCGAGGCCCTCACCTCCCCGCAACGCGCCCTTGAGCTGCTGCAGAACTCAATGCCCGGCTACGCCTGGATAGGCTGTGCGAGCCGGGAGGGCAAACTGCTGGCCGCGACAGGGGGACTGCTGGTCGGTGAAACCATTGCCAGCCTCCCCTGGTTTCAATCTGGACTCCGGGGGACCACGGTATCCGACCGCTCAGGGGCCGGGGCAAATTCAGGCGCGCCGCAACAGAGGGCTGCCGAGCCGCTGCGATTCATCGATCTCGCTCACCCGGTCATCAATCATCGCGGGGAGACCATCGGCATCATCGTCGCTCATTTGGGCGATCGCTGGTTCGAGGGGCTGATACACCCGACACCGTCAGAACATCGGTATTCGGAGCAAGCGTTCCAATCAGTGATTTCGCAAGATACCGTCCGCCTGATGGGCGCTGGCATCGGACACGAAGCCATTCAGAAGGTGCGAGAGAACGGTCGCCCAAGCGGCTGGCTCCACCACATCGATCGCTACTCGTCGAATTGGCTCATTGGCTTTTCGCGACACAAACCGATTGAGGGTGTGACGGGGGAACTCAATTGGACCACCGTGGTGCAGATCCCGGCAGACAGCATCGACTCGACTATTGCCTCCCCCAGGGCGACGATTTTCGCAGCGATCGCCGCCATCGCCCTGATCGCCGGGCTCACCTTTGTCTGGCTCATTCAAGCGGTGAACCGACCCATTACTGAGTTAATCAGGCAGATCAATCTCGCTCAGCGCGGGCATCAGGAAATCCCCCCGCTCGCTGGCTTGCCAAAGGAATTCACGCAGGTCCGGCTGGCGGTCAACGACCTCACCCGGTCAATCCGCTCACAATCAACCCAGTTGGCGATCACCCTCAACGAACTGCAACTAAGCTTTCGCGGTCTCACCGGTTCATTTCCCGGTGTCCTATTTTCCGCGCGTATCGATGCCGACTGGAACTGGACCTTTACCTACCTTTCGTCATCAGCTGAACACTACCTGGGTACACGGGCTAGCCTGCACTCGTCGCAATTCGCCGCGCTGAACAGCAGAATCGTTCCTGAGACCCGCGAAGCGCTGGCCTCGTCAATCCGGGAGCAGGTCCAGGCAGGCGACGCGATCGATGTGCTGATCAACATCGCTGGCGGCGATGGTCGCGTCCGCCAGATGCAAGCCAAGGCCAAGAAGCGTCTCGTCAACTCGTACAACAGCATTTGGGATGGCGTGATGCTGGACGTTTCGGACCTGATCGAGGCCCGTCGGCAGGCGGCAGAGGCCAACCGTTCCAAGTCAGATTTCCTCGCCTCGGTGAGCCATGAAATTCGTACACCGCTGCATGGAATTCTCGGACTCGCACAACTTCTTTCAGAAGAAGTCCAGGTCCCGGCTCAGAAAGCTGATCTGAGGCGCTTGAAAGACACCGCGGAGATGCTCGCCACGCTCCTCAACGATGTCCTGGACCACTCCCGGATCGAAGCAGGCGAACTCGCACTGGAGAGTCATCCCTTCGGGTTGTCGGAAATGCTCGATTCGTGTTCGGCACTATTCAGGTTCGATACCCAGAGACGGGGACTGCGATTTGACGTGAACCCCGAATTCCCTCCAGACCTCTGGCTGCTCGGTGACCCGACACGGATTCGTCAGGTCATCATCAACCTGCTCTCCAATGCCGTGAAATTCACCCGCGAGGGATCGGTCACCCTGGGCGTCGTCGCGCACCCGCGCTCTGACGGGCGGATCACGCTTTCGGTCTCGGTTACCGACACCGGACCGGGCATAAGTACGGAACAACAGTCAAGACTGTTCACGCGTTTCGTGCAGGGCGATCGGTCGGTCTATCGCCAATTCGGCGGAACCGGACTCGGGCTCGCAATTGTCAAACGCCTGCTTGACACCATGGGAGGGTCGATAAACGTCGTGTCTACGCCAGGACAAGGCTCGAGCTTTCGGGTAGTGATCACCCTACCGATCGCGCCCAAGCCCAACACCCAATCTCCTCAGGCCCCCCCGCTCAGCGGGGAGCCGCTCGACATCCTGATCGTCGATGATGTAACACTCAACCGGGACCTGCTCCACCGTCTGCTTGCCGCAGACGGTCATCGGATCACCGAGGCGGCTGACGGCGCTGCTGCGCTGACCGCGACGAGTCAGAGGCGCTTCGATCTGGTCATGCTGGACATCGAAATGCCTGGGATGAATGGGCTGGATGTGTGTCGCAAGATCCGCGCGGGACAGGGTCCCAACCGCGCCACCCGGATCGTGGCACTCACAGGCTATGCCTTCGAGTCCGACGTTGCCCAGGCAATGGCTGCGGGCATGAACGCACATCTTGCCAAACCCATCATGGTGGGGGCGCTCCGCGCGCAGATCGACACGCTTCGATCTGGCGGGAGTCCGTGACGACCGCTACCCGAACACCAGGCGCTGCGCCCTGGTGTGCTGATGACGAACGACAGGTTTATCATCGCGGCGTTGCACGCCGGCCGCCAGTTGCGCATCGGCATCGCTTACCGGGAGGGCGTTCATGGTCAACCTTCACGACATCCGATACGTTCGACTTGGTACGCCCGATCTCGATTCGGCCATCAGGTTCGCCACCAGCATCGTTGGCCTGCAACTCGTTGCGCGGGAAGGCGGAATGGCGTATTTCCGATCGGACAAGGTCGATGTCCGGGGCGATACACGTGATCACACGCTGGTCTATTTCGAGGGTGATCCAGGCGAGCACTACACCGGTTTTGATCTCAGGAATCCCGGCGATTTCGACAGCATCGCGGCAGAAATCGAACGCGCCGGACACCCTGTTCACCTCGGCACCGAGACTGAGTGCGCACAGCGCAGGGTCAGGCAATTCATCCGTTTCCAGGACCCCACCGGCAACAACATCGAGGTTGTCGATCGGCCTTTCCACAGTGGCACACGCACCTTCCTCTCGCGCGACGCGGGCATCACCCACTTCAGCCACATCGGGCTTCGTACCCGAAACCCGGCCGCTGACGAGGCATTCTGGTCACAGGTGCTTTCGGCTCGCACATCCGACTGGATTGGCGATGCGCCGCTCATGCGTATCAATACGGTCCACCACACCCTGGCGCTGTTTCCGTCTACCTTCGCCGGGGTTCAGCACGTGAATCATCAGGTGGAGGATATCGACGACATCATGCGCTCGTATTACTTCCTGAAGGAAAAGGGCGTGCGGATTGTTTTTGGTCCGGGCCGGCATGCCACCTCGGGGGCCGTGTTCCTCTACTTCGAGGGACCGGACGGCATGGTCTACGAATACTCCACTGGCGTGCGGCATATCAGCGCAGCCGAGGAAGCCACACATCGGCCGCGTCAATTCCCGTTCTCGCCAGAGTCCTTCTGCATGTGGGGTTCGCGACCAGACATACCGGAGTTCCGTTCGGGCAGGAGGCCCTCTTGAAATGCGCTCAATACTGAAAATTTTTCTGCTGGCTGCAGCAGTTCTGTTCGGCGGCTTGGCTCACGCGCAATATCCAACGCGACCCGTCAAAATCGTGGTGCCGTCAACCGCGGGCGACGGCTCCGATCTGTTGGCCCGCACGCTGGCCAAGTCCATGAGCGAGTCGATGGGCCAGCCCTTTGTCATTGAAAACCGGCCCGGGGCAGGTGGCAGCATTGGCGCAGCCGTGGTGGCCAAGTCGGTGTCAGACGGCTACACCCTGTTTCTGGGC
>CAMBZS010000009.1 GCA_945872335.1 Bordetella parapertussis
GCCAATCGCCGACATGTTCAACCGCCAGCAGACCATTACTGGGCAACTGCTCGGTTCCGAGGACGCCCGCGAGGGCGCGACGGCATTTACCGAAAAACGCCCCCCCGTCTGGAAAGGCCGCTGAGCCATGATCCGCGCCGCCACGCTCGACCAGGTTCGCTCCTCGCGCGTCACCCGCCGGATCGACACCTTCGAAGGCCACATCACCGATTTCATCGCCACCTTCGAAAAGCGCGCGCCCGGGCCGCAGGCCTTTCTGGTGGAGCAGAACCCAAACTGGGTCACGCCAACCCATTTTCATCTGGAGCATCAGTTCCAGGTGATTGTCGGAGGCTCCGGGTCGCTGGGACGCACGCCCGCGGCGCCGTTCGCGGTTCACTATGCGGCCCCCGAAACCGGCTACGGGCCCATCACCGCCGGCCCCCAGGGCATCGCTTATCTGACGCTGCGTGCAGAAGGCGATACTGGCGCCTGGTACCTGCACAAACCAGGTGTGCGCGAACAGATGCGTCCGGGCCTCAGGCGTGAGCAGCAGCACGGCATGCCGTCGGACGCGGTCCGCACGCCCAGCCTTCTGTCACTCGGAGCGCCCGTCACCGAGGCGCTGATCACCCCGCGCGCCGACGGATTGGGCGCCTGGCTCATGCGCCTGCCGCCGAACCAGTCGGCCCAGGTTGAACCCAATGCGCCACATGGCGGCCGCCACTATGTCGTCACCGCAGGGCTTGCGCAATTCCACGACCTGCGGCTTGAAGCGCTGTCGGTCGCGTTTGCCGACCCGAACGAGACTTCCGAGGTCACGGCAGGCCCAAGCGGCGCCGACGTCCTTGTTCTGCAGTTCCCATTACAAGCTCGACAACAGGAGACCCGCCCATGAAGACGCGTACCCATGCGCTCACCGCCACGCTGGCGCTTGCCCTCGCCAGCGCCGCGCCAGCCGCCTTGGCCCAGGCCACCAACTGGCCGGAAAAGCCGGTGAGGATCGTGATGCCTTTCCCAACGGGCGGGGCATCCGACGTGCTCACCAGAATCCTCGCTGATCAGTTGCGCTTAAAACTCGGCCAGACCTTCGTGGTGGAGAACCGAACCGGCGCGGGTGGCAATATCGGCATGGAGGCCGGCGCCAAGGCAGCGCCCGATGGTTACACACTCACCAGCGCCACCATCGGAACGCTCTCGATCAACCAGTATCTGTTCAAGAGCCTGCCCTACGATCCCGAGGGCAGCTTCTCCTACATCTCAACGTTCTGGGCCAACTGCAATGTGGTGCTGGTTTCGCCCCAGCACAACCAGGCGCGCACGCTCAATGACTTCATCACCTGGGCCAAGGCGCAACCAAAGGGCATCAACTTCGGCTCCTCGGGCGTGGGCACCACACCGCACCTCGCGGGCGAACTGTTCCGGGTCCGCGCCGGCATCTCGGCCACCCACGTACCGGCGCGCGGGGCGCCCCAGACCATCTCGATGCTGCTCTCAGGCGCACTCGACACATCGATCGACAACATCGCAAGCTACGCAGGGCTTCTCGCCGGCGGTCAGGTGCGCGGCCTCGCGGTGACCTGCCCGGAGCGCTGGCCCACGCTGCCCGATCTGCCCACCATGGCCGAGGCCGGCATCCCCGATTTCGTGATCACTTCATGGGGTGCGCTGGTTGCGCCTGCCGGAACACCGGCGGCAATCGTCGAGAAGCTCTCGCGCACCGTGGCCGAGATCGCCGCCGACAAATCCGTGCAGGAGCGCTTCCTGACAGCGGGCGCGCGTCTCACCTCATCCACCCCCCAGGAGACCGTTGCCTTCGCCGCGCGCGAACGCATCAAGTTCCAGGAACTGATACGCCTTTCGGGCGCCAAGGCAGACTGACATGCCGGAAGTGAAGGATGCGCTCGCCACGGGCAGCGCCTGGCAACGCTGGGGTCCGGATGACGAGCGTGGTGCACTGAACACCATCACACCGGCGCAGGTGCGTCGCGCCACCGCGCTGGTGCGAACCGGCACGGTACTCAGGCTCGCGCAGCTCCTGTCGCCAAAAACACCGGTGCCCGCGCATCGCTGCGGGCTGCAGCACTTCATGGGCCGTGATGGGGGCGACTACGCTGCCGGGGCAAGGCGTCCTGGCGGCTTTCAGTTTGCCGAGGACACGGTGGTGATGCCCCTTCACATCGGCACCCACGTCGATGCACTCTGCCATGCCTGGTACGACGACCGCCTCTATAACGGCTACCTGGGCAGCACCCTTCGCAGCACCACGGGTGCGGCAAGACTGGGCGTGGACAAGATGCCACCCGTGGTCACCCGCGGCGTTCTGCTCGATCTGGTGCGCCTGCGGGGGCGTTTGCTGCACGATGGCGAGGTGATCACGCGCGCCGACCTGGAAGACGCCGCAAGCGCAATCGGCGTTCATCTCGAGCCGGGCGATGCGGTGCTGCTTCGCACCGGCTGGCTCGAGGCACAGAAAACGGTTTCGCATCCCTCGTTCAACACTGAACCCGGCATCGACCTCGACGCAGCACAGTGGCTTGCCAATCAGGACATTGCCCTGGTGGGCGCCGACAACTTTGCGGTTGAAGTGCTGCCCTTTGCCGACGGCACCGTGTTCCCGGTGCACCAGTGCCTGATTCGTGACTACGGCATTCCCCTTCTGGAAGGACTGATGCTCGACCCACTCGTGGAAAGCGGTCGTCATACCTTCATGTTCGTGGCGAGCGCGCTGCCCATCGTGGGGGCGACAGGCTCGCCCTTGTCGCCCGTCGCGATTCTCTGAGACCCGTCATGGCCACCGCCAAACGTCCGCTCGATGGCATTCGGGTGCTGGAAATCGCCTCGATGATCTTTGGCCCGCTGGCAGGGCAATACCTGGGCGACATGGGCGCCGAGGTGATCAAACTGGAGCCGCCCGAGGGCGACCTCACGCGTGCGATCGGACCGCGCCGGTCAGCCAGGATGGGCTCGTTTTTCCTGACCTCGAACCGCAACAAGCGCAGCATTGTGGTCGATCTCAAGCGCCCGGAAGGCCAGCAGATTCTCGACCGACTGGTTGCGCAGAGCGATGTGCTGCTGCACTCGATGCGTACACCCGCAGCCAGGCGCCTGGGGCTCGATTACGCTGTGCTTGGGCGGGTCCACCCCGCCCTGGTTTACTGCCATGTCACGGGCTACGCCGATCATGGCCCCTACGGCGGACGCCCGGCCTACGACGATATCATCCAGGCGGCCTCGGGGCTTGCCCGTCTGCAAAGCGTCGTGGCGGGTGAACCCCGCTTCATTCCCACCATCGTGGCCGACAAAATCAGTGGCGTGCATGCCGCCTATGCAATCGTGCTTGCGCTCATGCACCGGCTGCGCACCGGCGAGGGCCAGCAGGTCGATGTGTCCATGTTCGAGACGCTTGCCGCCTTCAACATGATGGAACATCAATGGGGCCATGCATTCGAGCCACCGATTGCGCCAATGGGCTATGAACCGGTCGCAAAGGCGGTTCGAAGACCTTATCGAACCCGGGACGGACATCTGGCCTTGCTTCCCTATACCGATGCGCATTGGCGGCGGTTCTTCGAGCTTGCAGGCGCCTCCGGGGTGATGGCCGACCCGCGCTTTGCGACCTTTGCCGCACGTCAGCGGCATTTCCGCGAGGTGTGGGACGAGGTCGAGCAACAGGTCGCCAGGAAAACCAATGCCGAATGGCTGCAACTGCTCACCCCCGAAGACATTCCATTCTCGGTTGTGAACAGCCTGGAGGACCTGGTGGCCGACCCCCATCTGCACGCCATCGGCTTCTGGAGCATCGAAGAGCATCCCACAGAGGGGTTGCTGCGCGTGCCGATGAATCCGCTGCGGCTGAGCGCCTCCCCGCCCGCGGTGCGCCGCCTGCCGCCAGGGCTGGGCGAACACAGCACCGATATCCTGCGCGAGTGCGGCTTTGATGCCGCCACCGTCGCGCGTTTCACCGAGCCGGGCGGCGTCTGTGCCGCCGAACCACTCAGCCCACCATGATTCCACGCACACTCTTTGATGCCGATCACGAGGTCTTCCGGACCACCGTCCAGCGCTTTATCGCGGAGCGCGTCACGCCCCACCACGCCCAGTGGGAAAAAGACGGCGAGGTCCCGCGCACGCTCTGGCGCGAAGCCGCTCAGGCAGGGCTTCTGTGCTGCAACGTCTCCACCGACTACGGCGGCATGGGTGGCGATTTCCTGCACAGCACGATCCTGATCGAGGAATTCGCACGCGCAGGCGCGACCGGCCCCACCTTCTACCTGCACTCCGATATTGTCGCGCCCTACCTGGTCGACTTTGGCACCGAGGAGCAGAAGCGCACCTGGCTGCCGCGGATGGCCTCGGGTGAAGTGGTGTGCGCACTCGGCATGAGCGAACCCTCGGGTGGCAGCGATGTGCAGGCCATGCGCACTCAGGCGATCCGCGATGGCGATCACTACGTGATCAATGGTCAGAAGGTATTCATCACCAACGGCCACAGCGCCGATCTGCTCCTTCTCGCCTGCAAGACCGATCCCAAGGCTCGGGCCAAGGGGGTGAGCCTCATCCTGGTGGAAACCGATCGACCCGGCTTCACGCGCGGCAGAAGGCTGGAAAAAATCGGCTGCAAGGCGCAGGACACGGCAGAGCTGTTTTTTTCCGACCTGCGCGTGCCGGTCGGCAACCGCCTGGGCGGCGAGGGCGAAGGCTTTGCCATGCTGATGACGCAGCTTGCGCAGGAGCGGCTGATCCAGGCCATCCGCGCAGTCGCCAGCAGCGAGGCGGCCATTGTCTGGACCCGCGACTACGCGGTAGGCCGCGAGATGTTCGGTCAAACACTGGCCGACTTTCAGAACACCCGCTTTCAGCTTGCCGAGCTTCATGCCGAGGTACTCGCGCAGCGCGTCTTCGTGGACCGCGCGATCGAGCTTCACCTGCGGGGCGAGCTCGATGCCACCGATGCGGCTGCAGCCAAGCTCACCACCACCGAGCTGCAGGGACGGGTGATGGACCGCTGCCTGCAGCTTTTCGGCGGATGGGGCTACATGTGGGAGTACCCGATCGCGCGCGCCTATGCCGACGCGCGGATGTGCAGGATCGGTGGCGGCAGCGCCGAGGTGATGAAGCAGATCATCGGGAACGCGCTCCTGCCGCGAGTCAAAAAGCCATCCTGACGGGTAAGCCATGAACGCGCCCACCGATCGTGCAGTCACGCTTGACCAGACAGGCGCCGATCAACTTTCCGACGCGGTCATCAGCGGGCTCACTGCCCTGATCCGCGCCCAGACCCCACGGGCACGCGATATCCGTCTTGAGCGTCTCGTCCGCTCGGCCGGGGGTCTATCGCGCGAGAACTGGCGTCTCGATGCTTCATGGACCGACGCACGCGGCACGCACTCGCATGAGCTGATGCTGATGCGGGACGCCTCGGGCACCTTGCTCGAGACGGAACGCGACCGGGAATTCGCAGTGCTGTCGGCGCTCGCGCACAGCGATGTGCCCACGCCCCGTGCGCACTGGGCTGATCCCGATGGCCGCTATCTGGGCGCCCCCTCGATCGTGATGGATCGTATGCCCGGACAGTGCGACTACCTGGTCCTGAACGGCTCGGCGCCCATCGAGGCGCGACTCGCACTCGCCCAGCGGTTTCTGGATGTACTCGCCAGGATTCACGCATTCGACTGGCGCGCGGCGGGCCTGGGAGCAAGTCTGGGCGAGCCGCAAGGCAAGCCCTCATCGGTTGAACTGGCGCACTGGACCAGGGTCTATCAGCGGGTGAGACTCGAGCCTCACCCGGAGCTCGACTACATCCATGCCTGGCTGTCGGCGCGCGAGCCCGAGGCCGAGGCGGTTGTGCTGGTACACGGCGACTTCAAGCCAGGCAACGCTCTGGTGGAGAACGGCCGCATCACAGCCAAGCTTGACTGGGAAACCGCGCACCTTGGTGATCCGCTGGAAGATCTGGGCTGGATCACCAATCCGGTGCGGCGCCGCGAGCATCAGATCGCCGATCATTGGGAACGCGAACAGATCGTTGCTGGCTACCGGACCCTCACCGGCCGGATGGTCAATGAGCATCACCTTACCTGGTGGAACGTGTTTTCAAACTGGAAGCTCGCGGTGATTCAGCTCACCGCCATCGCTGAATTCGTGGCGGGTCGCTACGACCGCGTTTTCCAGACACCCTCCTGGCTCTACCGCCCCATGTTCCAGATGATGGAGCGCGCGTCATGAGACCCGATATGGGCGAGCAGATGGAGGGCACCTGCCGGATCCTCGAGCAGGTGGTGGCGCCCTGTGTGAACGATCCGTTCGCGCGCACGATTCTCGACAATCTCGTCGCCAATCTCAGAATGCTTGCTGGCGCCATGCCGGGGGTGGCGGCCTTTCTGCGCGATGACAATCAGGCAAGCGCGGCGCTGCTCGCCACGCTGCAGGCAACGCTCTCGCCCGAGCTCGCGCAGCGCGTCGCGGATACGCTCGCGAAACCCGCGCCTGATGCCGCTGACAGCAAGGCGCTCGATGTCCGGAACACCGCGCTTCGCACCCTGCTTTCCGAGGCGATCTGCTCACCCGGTCTTACTCCCGCGCACCACCAGGCGATTCGCAGTCACCTGAGCGAACGCGCCGCCAGGGTGCCCATGCGCTATGTCCCCACGGTTGCCGCAAAGCCTGCTGGCAACGCCCCCAACGTCACCTCACCGCACAATGCTCACGCCACTTGACGACACGCTCTGGCATCAGTTGCCCACCACTTTCGACCATGTCTGGACCAGCGATCCACGTTTCTTCGACCGCTACTGGTTTGCAATGTATTCGGGCGACGGCCGCGTTGCCATCCAGGTCACCATGGGCGCATATCGCAACATGAATGTGCTCGACGGCGGCGTGGTCGCTGTGGTGGGCGGCAGGCAGACCAACTTGCGGGTCTCCCGGTCACTCGACGGCAGCGTTGACACCGTCTGCGGCCCGCTTCGAATTCGCCCGATCGAACCACTGAAATCGTTCGAGATCGAGATCGCGCCGGGCGATCACTCGCCCCACGGACGGATTGTCTGGGAGTGCGTGGAACCCGCCCGCGAGGAGCACCCGCACTACGAGCGTCTCCACGGGCGGACGGTGGAAGACTATCGTCGCTTTGATCAGATCGGTGTGGCGAGCGGCGAACTGGTGGTGGGCGGTGAACGTATCGGCTTTGATCGCTGGTGGTCCTGCCGCGACCATTCCTGGGGCGTGCGCCGGGGCATGGGCGTTCCCGAGCCGGTGACGGGTCCGCGAACGCCGCTGAGCGAGAAGGGCCATGTGATGTCGTTTCTGTTTTTCTCCACGGACACCATGAGCGGGCATCTGCTTTTTTCAGGGCGGGGCGATGATCCCCCCTACACGACCGGCACGGTCACCATGCGCCACACCGAGACGGTTCATCATGCACAGTCGATCATCCTCGCTGTGGACCTGCATGAAGGGACCCGGCGCTTTCGTTCAGCCACCGTGACTGCAGTGTTTTCCGAGGGGCGTGTACTCAAGCTCGCGCTCGATGCGCAAGGCGCCGCCATCGCCATGCAGGGGCTGGGCTATAGCGGCGGCTGGCAGGATGGCAAGGGCCTGGGCGCCTGGCGCGGCGAACACGTCATCGAAACCGATGTCTGGGATGTTTCGCATCCTTCGCGCATCGTCTACCCGGACGGCACGCAGAAGGAACACTGGCACCGTATCCAGCCGGTCAGCGTGCGCGCCGACTTTTCCGGTGTGGTCAGCCACGGCACCGGCAGCATGACGCTAACCATTGCCGGGAGACTGCCCGGGCATCTGCAACTCACCGCGGCCGGAGCGATCCAGGCCGGTTCCGGTTCCTGACCAGAGAGCCCCCGCATGAGCCTGTCCGATCGCAGCTGCATCACCGGAATCGGTGAAACCGCCTACACCAGAAACTCCACGCGCAGCGCCTTTCAACTTCAGATCGAGGCCTCGCTCAAGGCCATCGCCGACGCAGGCCTCAATCCCAGGGCGATCGACGGCGTGATTCCAATCGGCATCGTGAGCGGCACCGCCGATGACTTCATCGAGAATTTTGGCATTCCGGACCTGCGCTTTTCCGCTGTCATTCCGCATGGTGGCGCGAGCCCGGTGATGGCGCTGCAGGCTGCCGCGGCGGCAATTGCCGCAGGCATCTGCCACCACGTACTGATCACCTTCGGGCGCAACATCAGCGCCATGGCCGGCAACAACAAGGCCGGGGCGCGGATTCACAACATGCCCCAGTTCCACTATGTAACCGAGTTCGAGCATCCGATGGGGGCGAGCGCGCCCGCGCAGCTTTATGCGCCGATGGCCCGCCGGCATATGGCGCTCTACGGCACCACGGTCGAGCACTTCGGCGAAGTGGCCGTGGCTTGCCGTGCGCACGCCATCCTGAACGGCAATGCCCTGATGACCAAGCCGATCACGCTTGAAGACCACCGCGCCTCGCGCATGATCGCCGATCCTTTTCGGCTCCTAGACTGCAGTCTGGAAAGCGATGGCGGCGCCGCTGTGGTGGTCAGCAGCGCGCAAGCCGCGCTCGATGCCAGGCACCGGCGCGTGTTCATATCGGGCGTGGCCGCCGGGCATCCTGATTCACCAGGGTCCATCACCCAACGCCCCGACATCACCAGTCTGGGTATCGCCAAGGCCGCACCGCGGGCGTTTGCCATGGCCGGTGTCACGCACGACGACATTGATGTCGCCGAAATCTACGACTGCTTTACCTACGCGGTCATTCGGCAGATCGAGGACATGGGCTTTTGCAAGCGCGGCGAGGGTGGCCCGTTTGTGTCCGGTGGCCGACTGAGGCTGGGCGGCGCCCTGCCCACCAACACCCACGGCGGACTCCTCTCGCAGGCGCATGTCTGGGGCCTCAACCATGTGGTGGAGCTCACGCGTCAGTTGCGCGGCGACGGTGGTGCCGCACAGGTCGCCGATGCGGAAGTGGGGCTGGTCACCGGCTATGGCGATCTGGGCGATGGCGCGCTCGCCATTTTGCGCAGGGAGTGAAATTCATGAATGACATTGCAGCCCGTCCGCCGCAACTGCCCACCGATCTGTCGCGCCCATTCTGGGAAGCCGCACTTGAGGGCAGGCTCGTGCTTCAGCAGTGTGCAAACTGCGGCGTGCTCAGACACTATCCCCGCCTGCTCTGCAGCCACTGCCATTCAGAGGCCGTTTCGTGGCACGAGGCAAGCCGCCGAGGCCGGATCCATAGCTGGACGGTGGCCCATCATCCGTTTCATCCCTCGTTCCGCGCCGAGGTGCCCTACACGCTGGTCACCATCGATCTGGAAGAAGGGCCGCGCACGCTGGGCCGGTGGGTGGGTGACACCCCCGTGCTGGGCGAGCCCGTGCTGGGCCGGTTCGAGCGCCGCGACGACGGCGTCGATCTGGTGTTTGAAAGGGCCTGATCCAGGCAGGCAGCCGACCGGCGCATGCCCATTCTGGGCAGTCACGCCGGCCGATCCCGCCATTGTGCTAGGGTGCACATGCATGGCGCCGATCGCCTCATTGATCGCTACGCGCGCACCGCCCAACGCTCCCAGGATTGCGCTTCGTGACCACCGACCTCCGCCTCACTTCCCTGTTCCCGCTGCTTCGATGGCTGGGCTATGGCGGCCTGATTCCGTTTGCCGCGCTGGCAGCGGGCGGCCTGCTGTTGAGCGATCCGGCCTTGCGCGTGCAGTGCCTGCTGCTGCTTCAGGTTTACGGCCTCTCGATCATCAGTTTCGTGGGCGCAATATCGTGGGGCATCGCCTTGATGGCAAGCAATCATCATGAGACGCTCCGGCGCCAGCTTTTTCTGTGGAGCGTTGTGCCATCGCTGATTGGTTGCGCGAGCTTCCTGCTGTCGGCGTCTGCTGGCTGCCTGTTGCTTGCCGCCACCGCCGCGCTTGCTTTCGTTGTCGACATGCGAACCCTCTCATTACTGGGATTGCCTGTAGCGTGGCGAAGGCTCCGCCTCCATCTGACTGCGGGCGCCATCATCGCGCTGCTGACCGGCGCGCAAGCCGCGCGTGGACTGGGAAGCTGACCGGTTTCGCCCTCGCCAGACGGGGCACGCGCTCCGTGCAGCCATGGTCTACCAGGGAATCGTCAAGCCCCGATAGTCGAGGAATCGCGCACCAGGCCCAGGCTCGATGGCATCGAGTGCTGCCAGCAGCCCGCGCGCCGCGTCCTCGGGCGATACCGTTTCGGTGACTGCCGACACGAAGCGCTGCGACAGGGGCGAGCGTACGGTTCCAGGCTGCATGGCCGCCACCACCAGTCCGGGCAGGCGGCGCTGCAACTCGATGGCTGCAGTCTGCAGCAGCATGTTCAAGGCCGCTTTGGAGGCGCGATAGCTGTACCAGCCACCCAGCCGGTTGTCTGCGATGCTGCCCACGCGCGCGGACAGCTTGCCATAGAGGCAACGCCCGCGGGCAAGCCGCGGCGCCAACTCGCGCAGCAGCATGAGTGGCCCCACGGCATTGATCTGCATGAGGCGATGCAGGTTCTCGTGACGCACGGCCGTAAGCGACTTCTCAGGACCGGTGGAATCGGCACTCAGCACGCCCGTGGCATCAATGACAAGCGACAACGGCTGGCCCGCGAGGAGAGTGGACAAGCTGTCGGCGAGCTGGCCCGGGTCACCCAGATCGAAGCCCGGATGGGTCGATCGACTGAGTTCGAAGACGCTGGCGCAGGCAGGGTCTGCGGCGATGGCGTTGCAAAACGCCCGTCCGATCGTGCCTGATGCGCCGATGACCAGCGCGGTGTATCCATCGGGAAGGGAGTGCATGGGCCTGCTCGGGTAGCTCGCCGCTTATCCCTGCGCCTGCCGCTGCAGGACCGCAAGCAGTTTGGCCGCCGGGCGGGACCGGACCTCGGATTCAGGGAAGATGGCGCGAATACTGATGGGAATGAAAGGCGACAGAGGGCGAAAGCTCAGCTCGCTGAATTTACCGCAGCGCTCGGTTGCGCGGTCGACGAGCGCGAGCCCCATTCCCCGGCTCACCATGAGACATGCGGCAAGCGATGAACTCGCCTCGATGCCTACATGCGGCGGCGCATGGCCGTGAGCGGTGAAAGTCTGTTCGATGAGACGCCCGAGCGGGGTTGAAGGTCCGGTTGAGATCACGTTCCGGCTGGCGAGCTCTTCAAGCGGAATGGCTCGTCGGCGCGCAAGCGCATGGCCACGCGGCAGCGCACACACCATTTGTGATTCCAGGAGCGGGCGGCTTTGGAGTGATGCTTCTGTAAACGGTTCGTAGACCACGCCGATATCGGCCTCACGGCGCGCCACCCGTGCCACGGCGAGCATATTGGGTAGCGAATGAACCGATACCTCGAGCCTTGGGCTGTCGACTTGCAGCGCCGCGAGCGCCTGCGGCAGCAGCGCACTGACCAGGGTGGGCGGCGCGGCCACCACCAGTCGGCCGGATCGGACATCACGGAGCTGACGCATGAGCTGCGTGACCGTCTGCACCCGACCAAAGATCTCATTCAGCTCGGGCTCGAGTGCAAGCGCTTCCGGCGTGGGATGAAGCCGGCCGCCGGCACGCTCGAACAGATTCATGCCGAGCTGCAACTCAGCATGCTTGATGATTGCGCTCACGGCGGGCTGGGTGACATGCAGGGCACGGGCGGCACCCGTGATGCTGCCGGCACGCATGACCGCGTAAAGCGTTTCAAGCTGTTTGAGTGTCATGGCATAAGCTTACCTTATGGCAGGGTTGCGATAAGTGATTTGCGCCCGCCAGACGCATCGACTCAGACTGCAGGAATTCCTTTTCAATCCAACGCACTCATCCTGCCATGACCCTGACGATCAAACCGCTCGCCGCGCCGCTTGGCGCCGAGGTCACCGGAATCGACCTGCGCCAGCCCCAATCTGCCGATGTCCGTAAAAAACTTTACGACGCCTGGGTCGAGCACGCGGTGCTGGTCATTCGAGACCAGAAGCTCGAACCCGCCGAGTTTCTCGACGCTGCGCAGATTTTCGGCAAGGCCCTGCAGCAGCAGTTGCGCAAGTTCACCCTGCCCGAGCTCCCCCTGGTGGGAACCATCTCCAGCCGCGACCTGCCGCTGGTTGACGGAAAGCTCCATGTTCGGGGCGAGAACTATCACACCGATCACTCCAACTATCCGGCGCCGCCTAAGGCCACCACACTGCACGCGATCAATCTTCCCGATACGGGCGGCGACACGCAGTTTGTCGATGTTCGAAAAGCCTTCGACGATCTGCCCCAGTCGCTGCGGCAGACCATCGTTGCCCTCCGGTCCCCCCATGTCTACGAGGGCAGCCACAGCCCGCGCAAGATGACGGCGCTGTCTGCCGAGGAGCGCGCCAAGGTTCCTCAGACAAGCCAGCCCCTGGTCATCCGTCACCCCGACAGCGGCCGCCATGCGCTCTATCTCAACACCGGGCGGATGGAAGGCATAGAGGGAATGCCGGCCGACGACGGCTGGGCGCTGATCGACCAGCTCTACAAGCACGCCACCCAATCGCGCTACGAATACCGACACCGCTGGCGGGCAGGCGATATTGTCATCTGGGATAACCGTAGCGTCATGCACCAGGCCAACGCTGACTACGACCCCGCCCAGTACCGTTTCCTGTATCGCATCATGCTTGAGGGCGCACCGCTCCAGGCCGCTGCATGATGCGCGTCTGAACGAGGGCACCAGTCATCAGGCGCCCCGAAACCAAGTGAGGAGATCCATGGACCGCATCATGATCAGCCGACGAAACGCCTTGACTGCCGCCGCAGCGCTCGCCGCCGGTATCGCCGCAGTCATCGTCAAACCCGCCGCGGCGCAGAGCGATTTCCCGTCGCGCCCGATCAAGATGATGGTGCCGTTTACGGCAGGCGGGGGAACCGACATCCTGGCCCGGGCTCTCGCCTCCAAAATGTCCGAGAACATGAAGCAGTCGGTGGTGGTGGAAAATCGCCCGGGCGGCAACACGTTGCTCGCCACCCAGGTGCTTGCGCGCTCACCCGCCGATGGCTATACGCTATTGATGCAGACCAACAACCTCGCCTCCAACCCAACGCTTTACGGCGCCAAGGCAGGGTTCGATACCGTGCGAGACCTCGTACCGGTATCGCTGGTGGCAGGCAATCCGCATGTGCTGGTGGTCACGCCATCCCTTCCTGCCCGCACCTTGAAGGACTACCTCGAACTCGGCCGCGCAAGCCCGGACCGGATCACCTATGGTTCGGCTGGCAGCGGAACCGTCAATCACCTGGCAGCCGAGCAATTGGCAATGCTGGCGGGGGTGAAGCTCCTCCATGTGCCGTACAAGGGAAGCGGGTCGGTGATGCCAGACCTGCTCGGCGGACAACTGAATTCGCTCGTTGCGGCCATGCCAAACGTGCGTCAGCACATTGAAGCCGGACGCCTGCGTGCGCTGGCCGTCACCACGCTCAAACGCTTTCCAGGGCTGCCCGACGTTCCGACCGTGGCCGAGTCTGGCTATCCAGGGTTCGATTTCCAATCCTGGTTCGGCGTTGTTGCCCCCGGCGGAACGCCACCCGCCATCATCACCCGCCTGAATACCGAGATCCGCAAGGCGCTCGCCGATCCGGGTGTGATGGAGCGACTCGGCAACTATGTGGTCTACGCCTCCTCGCCTGAAGAGTTCGCCGAATTTCTGGGTCGGCAGATCGAGGCGAGCGCGCGTCTGATCAAGGCGCTGGGCGTCACCGTCGACTGATCACCCAGCCCCACCATCACCATCTCCAACCCCGGTGGATCCATTCGCCGGGCGACGCGACAGGGAGTCATTCATGCGACGTCTTGTACTGAAGGGGTTGGGCGCCACGCTGCTGGGCGCCGCCGGGTCTGTGCGCGCGCAGAGCTCGCCCCCATGGCCATCCAGACCGGTTCGCGTGGTCGTACCGTTTTCGACAGGTACCGCTGCCGATCTGGTTGCGCGGGCGCTGGGCACACGACTGTCGGCCATGTGGGGGCAGTCAGTTCTGATCGAAAACGTTCAGGGTGCAGGCGGCAACATTGGCGCAGCAACAGTCGCGAAGGCGTCAGCCGATGGCTATACGCTCTTGATGGGCGGCATCAATCTCGCCATCAACCCCTCGCTTTATCGCGACATGCAGTATGAGCTGCAACGCGATTTTCGCCCGATTGCGCTGGTGGGTGTCGCACCGCTGGTCATCGTTGCAAACCCAAGTCTGCCCGCTTCCACGATCACCGAACTGATCGCCCTCAGCCGACAGGGCGACAAACCCATCCTCTATGGCTCAGGCGGCAACGGAAGCATCACGCATCTCGCCCTTGAAATGCTGAAGAGCCAGACCGGTGCCGCACTTTCGCACGTGCCCTACAAAGGGATCGCGCAGATGATGACCGACGTGATCGGCAACCAGATTCCCCTTGCCTGCCCTGCCCTCGCAAGCGCGCTCGGCGCAATACAGAGCGGGCGGATCAAGGCGCTGGCGGTAACCACGGCGCAACGCTCCAGTCTGCTCCCGTCGGTACCCACAGTGCGTGAGGCCGGAATCGCCGACTTCGACGTGTCGGCCTGGAACGGCCTGCTCGCGCCCGCCCGCACTCCGGATGAGGCGGTGGCGCGCATTCTGAGCGATGTTGACAGCGTGGTACGCATGCCGGAGTTCGTCGAAGGGCTGCGCAAGCAGGCGCTCGAGCCCGATTTCCGGGGCCCAGAGGCGTTCAGGAGTTTTCTCGCGGGCGAACTCGACAAGTGGTCACGACTGGCGCGCGCTTCAGGCGCCCGGATGGACTGACAAACCTCAAGGGTAGGCGAATGTCCAAGACTGCAACGCTTCGTATTGGCGCTGGCTCGAGCTTTGCCGATGACCGGATTGCCCCGGCGGCCGATCTCGCCGAGCGGGGCGCGATCGACTACCTGGTGTTCGAGTGCCTGGCCGAGCGAACCGTGGCGCGCGAAAACCAGACCCGGAGAAAGGACCCCTCCAAGGGCTATACCCCGCGCATGCTGGACCGCCTGGAGGCCGTGCTGCCGGCGTGCCTGCGCAACGATGTGAAAATCGTGAGCAACATGGGCGCGGCCAATCCGATCGGCGCGGCCGAGCTCGCACGCGCCCATGCCCGCGACTGCGGTCTAGGCGATATCCACTGCGCGGTGGTCACTGGCGACGATGTATCTGAACTGTTGCGTCGCCAGCCTCAGCTGCGGCTCATGGAGTCGGGTGAGCCACTCGAATCCCTGCTTCCAGCCATGGTGTCGGCCAACGCGTATCTGGGTGCTGACGCGGTGTGCCGCGCCATCGCCACCGGCGCCCGCCTGGTCCTCACCGGCCGGGTGGCCGACCCCTCGCTCTTTCTCGCGCCTGCGATGCACCACTTCGGCTGGTCCTATGACGACCTGCAACGCCTGGCCGCCGGTACCGCTGCCGGGCATCTGCTCGAATGCTGCGCGCAGGTCAGTGGCGGTTGTTTCGGTGACCGTCTCGGAGGCAAGGATGTGCCCGATCTCGCCCGACTGGGGTTTCCGTTTGCCGACATCGATGCCGACGGCAGCGTGGTCATCGGCAAACTCGATGGCACGGGCGGTCGAGTGGACGTCGCCACTTGTACCGAGCAGCTCCTCTACGAAATCCACGACCCGGCCGACTACATCACCCCCGACTGCGTTCTTGACATCACCGGGCTCGACCTGTTTTCGGCAGGCGCTGATCGGGTCCGTATGACCGGCGCGCGCGCGCGTCCGCGAACGCCCACATACAAGGTCACGGTCGGCTACGACGATGGCTATATTGGCGAGGGCCAGATTTCCTACGCCGGCGAGCATGCACTCGATCGTGCACGCTGGGCGGCCGAAGTCGTTCGGGAGCGTCTGGCCGATCGGGGTTTCTCCTATCGGGAAACACGCGTCGACTACATCGGCATGTCGAGTCTGCACGGCATGGGCGGCGGGCGCGTGGAGCCCTATGAGGTGAGGCTTCGCATCGCGATGCGCTGCGACTCGAGAAAGGCTGCAGAAGCGGTCGGCTTCGAAACCCGCGCCCTGCACGTCAACGGTCCGGGTGGTGGCGGTGGTGGCTCCGACCCCATCGTGAAAGAGGTGCTTGCTGTTCAATCGGTCCTGATTCCGCGCGAGCAGGTGGATCCCCAGGTCCGGATCACGGAGCTTCGCTCATGACAGCGCTTCATCAGATTGCCCACGGGCGCGCGGGCGACAAGGGCAATACCTCCAACATCTCGGTGATCGCATTCGACGCGGCCGGATGGTCGCTCATCCGCGACCGGCTGACTGTCCAACGGGTGCAGCAAGCGTTCGTACATATCGCTACCGGACCGATTCGACGCTATGAGTTGCCGCGCCTCAAGGCGCTCAATTTCGTGATCGAGGGCGCGCTTGGTGGCGGGGTGACCCGCTCGCTCGCACAAGACGCTCACGGTAAATCGCTGAGCAGCCTCATGATGAGCATTGATATCTGATCCTGACCTCTGGGGAGAGTGGCGTGTCCGTTGTGGTTGCCTGCCTGGATAACTGGGCGCCTGCAGTTCGCGAGGTGGTGCGCGCGGTTGTCCGCCACCAGACCGAGCAAGCGCTCGAACTCTGCTTTGCCGACTCCTACGACGAGGCCGAGCAATATGGACTGATTGAGCGCGCCGAGATCGCGCTACCCGGTTGGGCGGCCATCACTGGCCCCATGCTTGATCGCGCCCATCGGCTTCGTTTCATTCAGAAGTGGGGCATTGGTGTAGACCGCATCGACGTGAACGCTGTGCGGGCGCGAGGCATCCCGCTCGCCATCACTGCAGGGTCCAACGCCGCCCCGGTTGCCGAGCTGGCCATTGCGCTCATGCTGGGGGTTTACAGACGAATCGCACAGGTTGACCGCGCCATGCGGGAGGGTCGTTGGCTGAAGGCGGAGATGCGCGAGGTCTGCTTTCAGATCAGTGGCAAGACGGTAGGCCTGATCGGTTTCGGCAACATCGGAAAAATGCTGGCAAGACGGCTTCGCGGGTTTGAATGTGAGGTGATCTATCACGATACGCTCCGTGCGCCCCCCGCGCTTGAGGTGGAGCTGGGCGTGCGCCATGTCGACTTCGCCCAACTGATCGAGCAAAGCGATATCGTGAGCCTGCATGCGCCGGCCACGCCCGCCACCGAACATCTCATCAACGCCGACACCCTTGCCGCAATGAAGCGGGGCGCAATTCTGATCAACACCGCCCGCGGCGAGCTGATCGACGAAGCGGCGCTCGTGCGTGCGCTCACAAGCGGGCACCTGCGCGGGGCCGGTCTGGATACCTTCGCGCAGGAACCGCCGCCGGCTGACCATCCGCTGCTGCAACTCGACCAGGTGGTGGCGACCCCACATATCGGCGGTGGCGTATTCGACAACGTTGAAAATGTTGCGCGTCATGCGATCGGCAACATCCTGCGATTTCTGTCCGGTGCGCCCATCGCGCCAGCTGATCTGATCGTCTGGCCAGCGCGAGCTGCGGCTTTTCAATCGACGAGGCAATCATGACTTCCCCTCCCGGCCAAACACCGCCTGGCGCTACACCTCCTGGCGTTCGAAATCGGCTGCGCGAGCGCCTGCAGCGCGGTGGGCTCGGCCTGGCCATGATCGTCAAGCAGATGCGGTCGGTCGACATTGCACTTGCCGCAGCCACGTGCGGCTACGACGCCGTCTATGTCGATCTGGAGCATGCGGTGATCTCGGAGTCTGAAGCCGCACAAATCTGCATCACTGCCGCCAATATCGGCGTCACACCGCTGGTTCGTGTCCCCGGGCTGTCGGCCTCGGCCATCACTCGCATCCTCGACGCGGGCGCACTGGGCATCGTGGCACCACATATCGAGTCCGCCGAGGAGGCTCGCGCGGTGGTCGCTGCGGCCCGGTTTGCCCCTCTGGGCGAGCGTTCGGTGGCAGGCAGCTGGCCGCACTTTCACTACCAGTCGCTACCTGCCTCGCAGGTCCGAAGCCTCCTCAATGCCAATACGATGGTGGTCTGCATGCTCGAGACGCCGACAGCCGTGGAGCGTGCCGACGAAATTGCCGCGGTCCCCGGTGTCGATGTACTGCACATCGGGTCCAATGATCTTTGCGATGCGATGGGTATTCCCGGGCAGTTCGAGCACCCCCGCCTGGCCCGCGCCTACGATACGGTGGTTGCTGCCTGCCAGCGTCACGGCAAGACGCCTGGCGCCGGTGGACTCGGCGGATCACCCGAGGTCGCGCGGGCGGCAATCGGCCAGGGCATCCGGTTCATCACCGCAGGTAACGACTGGGCATTCCTGATCAGTGCAGCACGCCAGCGCGCGGCGCTGCTGCGCGAACTCGACCCGGAAGCATCGTCACCCACCAAACAGGAGTCGAATTGATGCGTGTCATTGCGGAAGATCTGTGGTTCCCGGAGGGCCCCGTCTGGGTGGGCGATGGCAGCATGCTGGTCGTTGAGATCCGGCGGCGCACGCTCACCCAGATCTGGCTGGACGGGCGCAAGCGAATCGTGGCCGAACTGGGCGGCGGACCCAATGGCGCCGCCATCGGTCCCGACGGCCATGCCTACGTCTGCAACAACGGAGGCTTTGCCTTTCGTCAGCGGCCAGACGGCCGTTGGGTCACTCACGGCACACCTGATGACTACGACACCGGTCGAATCGAACGGGTGAACCTCGCCACCGGCAAGGTCGAGCGTCTTTATGATCGGGTAGGCGACGGCAAGATTCGCGGGCCCAACGATCTCTGCTTTGATGCGCACGGCGGCTTCTGGTTTACCGACCCGGGCAAGACCCGACACCGCGACTGGGACCGCGGCAGCGTCTGCTACGCCAAGGCGGATGGCTCGTCAGTGCGTGAACTGATTTTCCCGATCCATAAACCGAATGGGGTGGGCCTCTCGCCTGATGGCAGAACGCTCTACGTTGCCGAGACCGAATCTGCCCGCCTGTGGGCGTGGGCACTCAAGGGACCGGGCGAACTGGCGCAGCCAGCCACGGCATCGCCCGACTCGCCGCATGGCAGCCGCCTTGTCTATCAGTGGCCGGGCTACGCGCGCTTTGATTCGCTCGCAGTCGAGGCCGACGGGCACATTGCGGTTGCCACCCTCGACCGCGGAGGGATCACCCGCTGCCACCCTACCGACGGGAGTGCAGACTTCATACCTGTTCCGGGTGATACGCACATCACCAATGTCTGCTTCGGTGGAGAGGGCCTTCGCAAGGCCTACATCACCCAATCGTACGCAGGTCGCCTGGTCGAGATCGACTGGCCCCAGGCCGGTCTCAAGCAGTTTCAAATCTGAAGGACATCCCCATGCATTTCCTCGTCATCAGCACACCACGCCCCGAAAAACCGTCCGAGGCCCGCGCCAACCAGAAAGCGTGGTGGGCCTGGCTGAACCCTTTGATCGCGGACGGCACGGCCAAGCATGTCTACACCAAGCTGGGACGGGGCGCGGTCATCATCTTCGAGGTCGACTCGCTCGAGCGGGTTCACGCGCTGGTCAACCAGTGGCAGGAATGTGTGCCGGCCACGTTCGAGGTGATGCCGCTTCTGCCCTGGCAGCATCAGGCCGCGATCGCACAGGCGCAGACCAACCCGATGGCGCTTTAGGCCGGTACCCCGGGCGTTGCTGCCGCGACGCCGCCGTCACCCTGGCGGCCGCGCCGGGCCACACGCCTTTGCCCCCTCCCGAATCCTGACGCAGATGCTGGACGTCGCCCGCCGAATCCACTACCCTCGATTCGCCTGAACGGGTTCGCGCGCAACGAACCCGCAGTTCGAGAACAAGCGCACCGTGCGCAGACAACGTCCGAGGAGGAGCCCCATGAGTTCGTCGTTTTCACGTCGCGATGCGCTTCGCGCAAGTGCCGGTATCGCCACCTTTGCCATTGGCGGCAAGGCCATGGCCGCCTGGCCCGACCGCCCCATCACGCTGATCGTTCCCTATCCCGCAGGGGGCGGCACCGACATTGTTGCGCGCACGCTGGCACCCATCATGGAGCGCGAACTCAAGGCCACCATCAATGTGGTGAACCGGGCGGGCGGTGGGGGCGTCACGGGCCATGATGCAATCGCCCGTGCGCAGCCCGACGGCTACACGATCGGCATGATCACCAACGACCTGTCGTTCTACACCCACCTGGGTCAGTCAAAGCTCACCCATCGCGACTTCACCAAGATCGGCCAGACCAACGAAATCCTGGGCAGCGTCACGGTCAAGGAGGGCGCGCCCTGGAACACCGTCGGCGAGCTGCTTGCCACCATCAAGGCTCAGCCTGGCAAATTGCGCGGCACGGGCGCCGCGCCCGGGGTCAACTGGCATGTCGGTTTCCTTGGCATGATGGACAGCCTCAAGATGGACCCACGCTCGGTGGTGTGGGTGCCCGCGCAGGGCGGCACGCTGGGCCATCAGGACGTCGCAGCCGGCGGCTCCGAGTTTTCAACCTCGTCGCTTGCCGAGGCACGCGCGCTCCTTGAAGCGAAGAAAGTACGCACGCTCTGCCTCATGGGCGATGCGCGCGCCGAACAGTTCCCCGACATTCCTACCCTAAAAGAGGCCACCGGCTCGGACTGGACCTTCGCCGTGGTGCACGGCATGGGCGGACCAAAGGGATTGCCCGCCGAGATCACCGCCCGCCTGAGCGAGGCGCTTGCCAAAGCGCACGCCAACGCCGATTTCCAGGCGGCGTTGAAACAGCGCACGATCCGCGCCATCAATCGCAAGCCCGACGCCTGGGAAGCCATCCTCGAGCAACAGTTAAACGCTTACGGGCGCCTGCTGCGCGACGCCGGCCTCGCACGTGGCTGACCTCGCCCGGCGCCTGGGCACGGCGCTGCCCGTGGCGGCGCTGGGTATTGCGGCGATCTGGTTGTCGCGAGACTTCCCCCCGGTGCCCGGACAGACGTACGGGCCCGGGTTGTTTCCGACCCTCCTCGGCTGGGTGCTCACCGCCTGTGCCGTGGGGGTAGCACTTCAACCCGCAGGCGCGCGCGCCACCGCTGCGACGCCCCGGGGTCGCCTGGCTGCGGTGATCTACGCGCTCGCACCAGCGGTGTTTCTACTGGGCTGGGAATCCGTCGGCTGGCCTATCCTGTCGTTTGCGCTCGGCACCATCCTCCTCGCCGTAGGTCGGGTACGGTGGTGGCGATGTCTCGCGGGCGGTGCACTGATCGCGGTGCTCACCTGGGTGCTCTTTCCCATGCTGCTTCGCGTGCCACTGCCGCGCGGGCCGCTGCCTTTCATCCCCTACTGATTCCGCGAGGCTACGCATGGACGCCTTGCTGCGTGCCTTCACGATGGTCGGGCAACCCGAGGTGCTGCTCACCATTGTTGTTTCATCGATCTTCGGCCTGGTGGTGGGCTTCATCCCGGGTCTCACGGCCACGATGGCAACCGCCCTCCTCGTGCCCTTTGCCATGTTTCTCGATCCGGTCTCGGCGATTGCATCCATCGTCGCCGCCACCGCCATGGCGATCTTCGCGGGCGATATTCCCGGCACGCTGCTGCGACTTCCTGGCACGCCTGCATCGGCCGCCTACGTCGATCAATCCTATCGACTCGCAATGGCTGGACGCGCAGGCGAAATCCTCGGCATCAATGTCGTGTTCTCGGCGCTGGGTGGCATCTTCGGCACGATCGTGCTGGTCACCTCCGCGCCGCTCCTGGCCGACTACGCGCTGCAACTGTCTTCCTTCGAGTTTTTCTGGCTTGCCGTCCTGGGCCTGTCCTGCGCGGTATTCGTGGTGGGCGACAACGTGGCCAAGGGCCTCGCTGCGCTCGCCTTCGGGTTGCTGCTCGCCACCGTTGGGCGCGACTACACCTCGGGCTTTCCACGCTTTAATTTCGACGAGGCCGATCTCCTGGATGGCATTCCGTTCGTTCCTGCACTGATCGGCTTTTTCGCGCTGCCGGAAATCCTCCGGACCATGCTTGGCGATGCCGCAGCACGTGGCCAGCCCATCACCCAGGCTGGCAGCATTTTTTCCGGGATGCTTCGCGCGGTCTGGCACTGGCGCTGGAATTTCCTGCGCTCGAGCGCGCTCGGCACCGCGGTGGGCGCGCTACCCGGTGCGGGTGCCGATACTGCCGCCTGGACCGCCTATGCGGTATCGAAAAAGCTCACGCGAGATCCCCAGGCCTGGGAGCGGGACAGCGTGGAGGGCATCGTGGATTCCACCAGCGCCAACAACGCAGCGCTGTCCGGAGCCTGGATTCCGGCACTGGTCTTTGCCATACCGGGCGACACCATCACGGCCATCGCCATCGCCGTGCTCTACCTGAAGAACGTCACACCCGGGCCCTCGATTTTTCTTGAGAACGCGCATGTGCTCTACGCGGTGTTCACCACTTTCTTTATCGCCAACCTGCTCATGATTCCGCTTGGCTGGCTGGCCATCCGGGTGGCGATTCCCATCCTCAAAATGCCGCGTCAGGTGCTGATGGCGCCGCTCCTCCTGTTTGCCTGCGTGGGGGCTTATGCGGTCGACAACAATGTGTTCGGAATCGGCGTGATGCTGGTCTGCGGTCTGGTGGGCTACTGGATGGAGCACCACGGCTATCCGGTCGGCCCGGTGGTGCTGGGCATGGTGATGGGACGTCTGGTCGAAGAACATCTGATGACATCGCTCATCAAGGTTCAGGGCGATGTCACCCGGTTTTTCGAGCGACCGATTGCCACTGCGCTCGCAGTATTCACGCTGGTTGTATGGCTGCTGCCGCTTGTGCGGTGGGTGGCCAGGCGACTGCGGCGTTCATCCCTCTCGAGTGCATCTGGCTCGGTTTGAAGGAGCACGAATGATGCAATCCGGATCCAACGCGCGGTTGAGCCCAGCGCACGGCCCCCTTCAGGACACCATCGCGGTCATCGATGCGCACCATCACATCTGGGATCTGGATACCAACGACCACCCCTGGCTTCGCGATGAGCCGCCCCCGCCCTTTCGCTATGGGGACAGCCGCCCGCTGCGACGCAACTATCTGCCTGCGCAGTACCGTGCCGATGCGGCCGGGTTCAACATCGTGGCGACGGTCTACGCGGAAGCGGAACACGACCCCGCTGACCCGCTTCGGGAAACACGCTGGGTGCACCAGATTGCCGAACGTGATGGCCTGCCGCAGGCGATGGCCGCAGCCGCGTTTTTCGATCGCGATGATGCACGCGACATCATCTTTGCTCAGGCCGCCATGCCTCTAGTGCGAAGCATCCGTCACAAGCCGCGAGGGGTGGCCCGCCCACAGGACTACACCACCGGGCACCAGATCGCAGGATCGATGCGCTGTCCGCGCTGGCGAGCGGGCTACCGTCATCTGGTCGACAGCGGCCTTCACTTCGAACTGCAAACCCCCTGGTGGCATCTGGATGACGCGCGCGAGCTTGCCGCCGACTTTCCAGACACGCTCATCATCCTCAATCACCTGGGCCTGCCCGCCGATCGAAGCCCGGCAGCGTTAGAGGCCTGGCACGCAGCCATGTCGCGGCTTGCCCCGGCACCGAATGTGCGGGTCAAGCTCTCGGGCATCTGCGTGCCGGGCGCCCGGTGGACGCCGGAACTGAATGGCTGGATCGTGCGCGAAGCCATCAGCCTGTTTGGCGCCGAACGCTGCATGTGGGCGAGCAATTTTCCCGTTGACGGATTGGTGGCGAGCTACGCCGACATCCTGAATGCGATGTTCGCAATCACCCTAGACCTTTCGCCTGCCGATCGCGCTCGGATCTTCAGCGGCACGGCGGCCGAGGTATACCGGCTGTAGCCGCGCACGAGCAGGCGCACTGCCAGCGCCGGTCAGATCAGCTTGGCAGCCCGCACGGCAATCGCCGAGCCGCGCTCAACCAGCATGCACCATGCGCGAAGCGAACGTTCGCCCGGCGTTGCGAGTTGCGCTGACGGATCAGTCAGGCCCGGAGCCGTCTGATCGTCGAGCGCGCGCGTTGCGTCATCGCGATGCCGGCATTCGTCATTCCTAAAGGACACCAGAAGCGACAGCAGCTCCCGCAGCCGGTCTGCCTGTGAATCAGGGCTCTCGGGTGCGCACCACCCGGTGCTGCAGTCGCTGATCGCTGTCTGGCGGGTGATCGGATCGCCTATCCGGGCGTCGATCAGCTGCTGCAAAGCCTCGATCTGCTCGAGGTAATGACGGTCGACAAACCGCTCCACCGCTGCGATCGTCGCAAGCGTCCAACGCTGGCCTCCCAGTGCCGCGACTGCGCCCGTGACTGCGCCCGCAATCCGCCATAGCACCAGCAGCCGACTTCGATGCCGCCAGGGCAGCAACGCATTGAAAGCATCCAGATGCTGGCGTTCCTGCGCAGCGTGCTCCTCAAGAAGCGGGCGCAGCCCAGGATCGCGTTGCAGGGCCAGCATCATCCGGTAGATCCACACCGCGCCGGTTTCGCCGGCATGGTCCGAACGGAGCGCTGGAATCATCTGAGCCGGAAGCGTCTGCTCACGAACCAGATGGCGAACAAGCTGTTGCAGGCGAGGCCGTGCCCGGAGAAACAGCGAATACACGGTATCCATCACCCACAGGCCACCGGGCACCCTGCCGATCAGCGCCAGCGTGCGCCACGACCGCCCGAGTCGCGCCCATAGCAGCGCGAAAGCCGGCGCCCCGTGAAGCCAGCGCCCTTCGCTGCTGAACACATGGAAGCGCTGCATGAGCGTTGCGGGGTCGGGCCGATAGCCCAACCGATCGCACGGAATGCTGAGCCCGGGCTGCGATAGGTTGTTCCAGAGAATGTCAGCGGGGGACTGTCTGCGATAGACCGCCACCTCGCGCACGCACATCGGGCAGGACCCGTCGAAAAAAACGCTTAAAGTCGGACGCATGATAAGGAGCATAACGCGGGCCGCAGGCCGCAAGCTCGTCAAACATCCTCTGCAAGGAGGGTCAATCAGTGGGCCCTGGCAAAGCGATCGTTACCAGGCCCGGCAGACTGTAATCGCCTAGTAGCCCCCGCCCGCATCAATAATCGACCCGGTGACATAGGACGCCGCCCCGGACAAGAGCCAGATGACGGCTTCCGCCACTTCGTCGGGACGCCCCATTCGCCGCATCGGGATCACCTGCTTCATCCGCTCCATGAGCTCCGGCGGATTCGCCGCATGAATCTCGGTATCGATCACGCCCGGACGAACTGCATTGACCCGAATCCCGTCGGCCGCCACTTCCTTCGCCAACCCGAGGGTCATCGTGTCCAGGGCCGCCTTGGAGGCCGCGTAATGCACCCAAAAATTCGGCGAACCGCTGCGGGCCGCGGCGGAAGACACGTTGACAATGCTGCCACCGGCCCCCCCTCGCGAGTGGGCCATTCGGCGAACCGCCTCGCGCGCACAAACAAACGCACCTACCGTATTCAGGTTGAACACCGCGCTGAGCTGGTCGGCACTCACATTCATGACCGTGCTTTGCCCGCCCGTCATGCCCGCATTGTTGACCAACCCGGCCAGTTGCCCCTCGCGATCTGCGACCTCGAAGCATCGAAGGATGTCGTCTTCGCGACCAACGTCGGCGCACACCGCAACAGCGTGGCCGCCATCGCGCCGAATTTCACCGACCAGCGCTTCGGCATCATGATGCCTGGTGTGATAGACCACCACGGGAACGCGCCCCTCACGCGCAACGCCCCGGGCGATCGCCGCGCCGATGCCCCGTCCACCACCGGTAATGAGGACAACCTGGCTTGGCATCAGCGCTCCTGGGCGCCCCGGCAAGGCCCGATTCGGTTAAACGATTTTTCGGATGGCATCCTCGATCACCTTCTGCGAAGGAATGACTGCAAGCTCGAGATCTGGATTGAACGGCATGGGCACGTCGGGCGCACCGATCCGCATCACAGGCGCATCGAGCCAATCAAAGGCTTTCTCCATCACCATGGCCGCCACCTCCGCCCCAAAGCCGCCGGTTTTGACCGCCTCATGCACCACCACCAGGCGACCGGTCTTGCGTACCGAGGCCAGGATCGTTTCTTCATCAAGCGGTCGGATGGTTCGCGGATCAATCACCTCGACGCTGATGCCTTCACGCTCGAGTGCGCTGGCCGCTGCCAGCGCGCGCGCCACCATGGCAAGCGTTGCCACCACGGTGACATCGGTACCTTCTCGCTTGATGCTCGCCTTGCCGATCGGGATCGCATACGGCTCGACCGGGACAGGCCCGCCTGGCCCGTGGTAGAGCAACTTGTGCTCGAGAAAGATCACCGGATTGTCGTCACGAATCGCAGCCGTGAGGAGCCCTTTTGCGTCATAAGGCGTTGACGGTGCAAGCACCACCAGGCCGGGAATATGAGCAAACCACGCCTCCAGGCTCTGGCTGTGCTGTGCAGCCAGGCGGATCCCGCCGCCCTGCGGCCCCCTGATCACCACGGGCACGCTGGGCTTGCCGCCCAGCATGAACCGGAACTTCGCCGCCTGATTGACGATCATGTCCATCATCTGGGTGACAAAGTCGAAGATCTGGACCTCGACGACCGGGCGCATGCCGGCGATGGCTGCGCCAACACCCGCTCCGCTGAAGGTGGCCTCCGAGATGGGCGTGTCGCGAACTCTGGACTCGCCGAATTTTTCCGATAGCCCTTTTGAAACCTGGAACAACCCGCCGGTCTCGGCCACGTCTTCACCCATGACGAATACCGAGTCGTCTCGCGCCATTTCCTGATGCAGCGCTTCGTTGAGCGCCTCGCTGACGGTCAGTGTTCGCGAACCCGTGGGTCCGGGCTCATGATGGGCAAGGTGCGGACCAACCACTGCAGCAAACATCTGGCTCACGGTCGGCTCATCGCTCGCAAGGCCAAACGCCACCGCGTCGGCAATCTCCTGCTCGGCGGCTTGCCGAATGGCTGCGCGTTGCGCTGCAAACCCGGTGTTGTCGTCCGCCCAGCGTTCGAAACGATAAATCGGATCGCGGGCCAACCACTCGTCCATCGCATCCTTGGACCGCGGATCCGGCAGGTTGACGCGCAGGCTGTGTTGCGTATGGCGCCATGTCATCGCTTCAATGAGCGAAGGACCTTGACCCGCCCGTGCGCGCGCCACCGCTTCGCCTGCCGCCTCATGAACTGCAAGCGCATCGTTGCCGTCGATCGTTACACCCGGAATATCGTAAGCCGCCGCCCGCGCAGAAATTCGCTCAACCGATGACGTCTTCAGAATCGAGGTGTTGAGCGCCCACTGGTTGTTCTCGCAAACGAAGACCATTGGCAGCTTCCAGACCGCTGCCAGATTGAGCGCCTCGTGAAAAACGCCCTGATTCGATGCGCCATCGCCGAAGAACGCCACCGTCACCTGATCGGTGTTGCGAATCTGAGAGGCAAGCGCTGCACCCGCGCCCAGTGGCATGGTTGCACCGACGATGCCATTGGCGCCCAGAATATTGAGCGCCATGTCGGCCACATGCATCGAACCGCCCATACCGCCGCAGTAGCCACTCGCTTTACCCATCAGCTCAGCGAGCATCCGGTCCATGCTGGCGCCCTTGGCAATGCAGTGTCCGTGACCTCGGTGATAGCTTCCAATGTAATCGTCGGGACGAAGGTGAAAGCACACGCCTGCCCCAATAGCTTCCTCGCCCGCATAGCTGTGAGCTGTTCCCTTCACAACGCCTGCCTGGAACAGCTCGAGCACCTTCTCCTCGAACAATCGGATCCGAACCATCACCGAGTAAAGCCGAGCGAGCGTCTCGGCAGGCATGAGCGTCGCCCGGCTGGTTGACATGTTCATGTCATTTTCGCGTGTTGGCCCGAGATTCCGGCGGTGAACTGGAAGCCGACCTTCTTGACGTGCTCAAGCGCAGCCGAACCGAATTTCGCCTCGATGTCGTGCCCAACACTTGGCGCATAAATCAGGTCATTCATGTCATGCGTGCCACCCGAGATCAGCACCAGCAGGTACGCGGTTTCATCGCCGACATTCTCGAAGCGACGACTGACCGCCGCCGGTACCGCGAACGTGTCAAACGGCTCGAGTATGGTTTCGTACTCGCCTTTGTCGCCCCATTGCAGCTTCCATTTACCGCTTAGCGCCATGAAGGTTTCGATCGTCTTGGCATGCATGTGCAGCGGCACGCCACCGCCAGGCGGAAGTTCGGCGATGATGTTCACGTAGTCTGGGACCTTGACCCGCGCCTCACCCCACGGCCCGTTGTCGAACTCAGGCGCGGTGATTGCGAACGCCGGCGCGGCCAACATCTTGTAGACACCCTCAGGAATTGGGCCTTCCTTGCGTTTTTCGCCGGCCCCCATGTACTTCAGTTTCTTGAACCGGACGATGCACTTCTCTTCCATATCTTCAGGCGTGTAGTGCTTGCTTTCCATGGTGATCTCCTCTTTTTTGGGATGAAGGCTACTGCGGCTTTGAAATTCGGGTGGCGGATTCGAGCATTTCAAACACCGCCGCAACCTCGTCGTCTTGTTTGCCCTGGGACATCATTTTCCCAAACCACTCAAGTTGCGCCTTGAGCACCGGGGCTGCGAGCCCCATCCGGTCGCTCTCGTCTCGAATGAACTGCAGGTCTTTCCACAAAATATGAGCCGGACCCGGCGCGGGCTTGAACTTGCGCTGCGCGATCATGGGCGCGCGAAAATCGAACACACGCGACTGCGCGGCGCTCGGGCCGATCACCTTGATCATCAAATCAGGATCCAGACCCGCCGCAACGCCAAACACAAAGGCTTCGGCAACCACCAGACTGTTGGCGCCCACGATGAAATTGGTGACCAGCTTGATCGCCATCCCGCTGCCGAAGTCTCCGACGTAGTAGTTCTTGGGGGAGAACGCATTGATCACATCGGACCAGCGGTCGGCGACCGTCTTGTCTCCGCTTACGAACAGCACACAGGCTTTGTTCGCAACCATTGAGGGCGTGCCGCTGATCGGGCTGTCCAGCATGACCGCACCGGTGGGCTTGAGCGCCTCTGCGAGTTCGGCCTTGAGCGTCGCAGGAAAGGTACCCATTTCGAGAATGGTGAGGCCGGGATGGGCGCCAGAAACGATGCCGTTTGCACCCGTGAAGCCTTCCACCATCGACTCTTCGGTTGGCAGACAGGTGATGAGGAGATCGCTCCTGCGGGCGAGTTCGGCTGCCGACTCCACCAGCTGTCCCCCAACCCCGGCAAAGTCGTCTGTGCTTGGGCGCCGAACCGCAAGAACCGAATACCCTTCCTTGAGGAGATTTTCGCCCGCCGCGCGGCCGATTTTTCCGAGCCCCAATATGCCAATGGTTGGCTTCATGCTGTCTCCCTTGTTCCCGTAGACAGCCAACGCGACCATGTCTTTGCTGGTGACGGGATTGCTTTACTTGATTGATATTCGAAACTTGAGGCGCGCGACCAGCACGCTGAACGCTGGCTTAATCGTATAACATGGGTTTCAGCAGGCCGAGCGTCGTCAATTCCAAAATATAAGGGGGAGTTTCAAATGATCAATCATGGTGTCAGTCCTCAGCGCCTGCGGGCCCTGATTTGCGTGTCGGCGCTTGCCGCCGCGGTCGTCACAGCCTTTGCAACACCGGGTACCGCACAGGCTCAGCAGGCCACCGGCGAGCCCATCAAAATCGGGGCCATTCTCGCCATCACGGGCCCTGGCGCTGGCCTCGGCGGCCCGACCCGCAACGGCATCCTGCTCGCCGAAAAAGCGGTCAATGCGTCGGGCGGTGTCCGGGGTCGTCCAATCAGGGTGATCATCGAAGACGACGCGAGCAATCCCGATAACGCGCGCACCAAGGCGAATGCGCTGGTGCACAACGAAAAAGTGGTGGGTCTTCTCGGGCCGTCACAGATTGCTCAAGCGCTTTCAACAGGTGCCATCACCGACCCGCTGAAACTGCCGCAGATTGTTCCCGCCGGCCTGTCGGTCCCTGTCGAGCGCGAGCGCAAGTGCATCTATCACGTACTCCCCTCACAGGAGCTGAATGCCCGCGCGCTCATGGAATACGCGGCCACCGCGCTCAAGGCAAAACGGGTCGGCGTGCTGCATGACTCGGGCTATGGCAACGCCGTGATGGGCGCGCTCAAGGCAATCTCTTCCTCCTACCCGGGCGTCGAGTTCGTCACCATCGAGAAATTCGAGATCGGTGCCACCGACGTCACCACCCAGGCTGCCAAGGTCCGTGCGGCCAATCCCGACGCGGTGATGGTGATCGCCACCTCGGGCGTCCCGTTCCGCGCAGTCAAGCAGGTTCGGCTCGAGGCACCCGTCATCGCAGCCATCGGCTCGTCGTCATACTCCTATGTGAAGGCCATGGGCGAAGGTGCCGACAACGTGGTCATCCCCGAGTTCCTGGTTGGCGAAGATCCCCTGCCGCACCAGAAGGCGTTCGTTGACATGTATCGTCAGGAGTACAAGGAAACGCCCAAAAACTTCGAGGCAGCAGGTTGGGACATGGTTCAGTTCATGGTCGCCGCCCTGCGTGCGGTTGGCCCAGAGGCGAAGCCGGCTGAAGTCTGCGAGTGGCTGCGCCGCCCGCACTCGGGCGTTCTTGCCGACTATGACTTCCGCGAGTCCGACCTGACCGGCATGAAGCTTCCGAGCTATGTCTACTCGAAGCTGGTCAAGGGCGAATACACCCGCCTGCCATTCCGCGTCGCAAAGTGATGACGACCCAGGGTCTTGCCCTGGGGCCGGGACGAGATTGAGCTCGCCATGACGCTCAGTCTCGTCGCTCAGGCCGTCCTGTCCGGGGTCACCAACGGCGTGATCTATGCCTTGATCGGCATGGGGCTTGCCGTCATTTTCAAGGGTAGTCGCGCCATCAACGCCGCTCAGGGCGAGTTCTCGCTGATCGGTGCGGTGGCAAGCGTATTTGCCATGAAGGCGGCAGGCTTCTCATACCCCGCGGCATTCGCTGTGGGTGCGCTGGCTGGCGCAGCAACGGGCGTCCTGATCGACCTCCTTTTGGTCCGACCCATGATACGGCGTCGCGCACAGGAAGACGCATTCCTGTTGCTCACCATCGGAATCGCCTTCGCCATCTCAGCCGCAGTGTTGTTCTTTGCGGGACGCGATTACTTCACACTGCCCTCGATCGGGTCCGATGGCGTGGCAATCCTGTTTGACGCCACCATCCGCTACCACGCGATCTGGGTCATCGTGACCACTGCGCTGATCGTCATTGCGCTGCGCGCGTTCTATCGTAAAACCAACATCGGCCTGTCGATGATGGCTGCCTCCATCGATGCCGATGGCGCATCCACCACGGGCATCAACGTCGACCTCATGCGCACGGCAACCTACGGCATGGGTGGCTTGCTCGGCGCGTTGGCGGGGCTACTGGTTGCGCCGCTTGTGCCCATCAGCTTTTACATGGGGCTGGTGTTCACTCTCAAGGGCTTCTGCGCCGCCATGATCGGGGGGCTGACCAATCCGATGGGTGCAATCGTAGGCGGGCTTATGCTCGGACTGCTCGAATCTCTTGCCATCGTCTTTATCGCTTCGGCATACAAGGATGTGGTCGCTCTCACCGTACTGATTGTCATCATGATTCTTGTACCCCACGGCATCCTCGGTCGCGCCGGCCGGGCGGGCGGTTAACACCATGAATCGTCGCGTGCTGTTCGCAATCGCGATCCTGGTCTGGGCGGTGCTGCCAATGGTCCTGCCCAGGCATTTCACCGATCTGCTGGTATTTGCCGCCATTTATTCGGTCGCCGGCCTCGGCGTGGGACTGCTCCTGGGGCACTGCGGCATCGTGACCCTTGCCCAGTCCGCGTTTTACGCGATCGGCGCCTACGCGTCAGCGATTGTCACGGTGAATTTGAAGCTGCCCATGATCGTTGGTGTCGCTGCTGGACTCGTCACCAGCGGAGTCATTGCGCTTGCGCTGGGCTGGCCTGTTCTCAGGCTCCGCGGATACTTTCTGGCCGTCGCCACGCTGGCGCTCGCAATGATTGCAAGCGCACTGTTTTTCGAATGGGACTGGCTCACGGGCGGAACCATCGGGCTGGGCGGAATCCCCAAGCTTGGTGCGTTCGGCGTGGTACTCGATACGCCGCAGTCGTTTTACTACGCAGCCTGGATCACCGCGGCGCTCTCCATGATTCTGGTGCACAACCTGGTGAGCGGCCGTACTGGTCTCGCCATGCGAAGCATGCGTGACGCCATTGATGCAGCCCGTGTGCTGGCTATTGATATTCACAGTCTGCGTGTCCAGATGTTCGTGCTTTGCGCGATGCTGGGCAGTCTTTCCGGAAGCCTGTTCGCCCACTACACCGGCTACGTCAGCGTTGCGAGTTTTTCAATCGACAAGGCGATCCTCTTTCTGCTGATTCCAGTCATCGGCGGTGCGGGGTCCATCGCGGGCATCATCGTTGGCGCACTTTTCATCACATTTGTTCCAGAAGTGCTCTCGAAGATCGGGGACTTCCACGGCATCGTATTCGGCCTTGCCCTGGTGATTGTCGTGATCGCAGCGCCGCACGGTATCGTCGGTACCGTCGAACGCTGGTGGCACAACCGGCGCTCGGGCGTGTCTCCAACGGCAGAGGCCCGGCGATGACCTCGCTCGACGTTCGCGAAATCGGCCACAGCTTCGGCGGCCTGAATGTTCTGACCAATGTCAGCTTCGAGGTGCCGGCTGGGAAAATCGTTGGGCTGATTGGTCCCAATGGATCCGGCAAAAGCACGCTCTTCAACATCATCAACGGATTTCTGGTCCCCCGGGCAGGCAAGGTCTTGCTGAACGGCATCGATCTTTCGGCCATGAGCGTTGAGGCACGCAGTCGGGCGGGACTCGTTCGGACCTTTCAAACTCCCAAGGTGTTCGAGCACATGACCGTGATCGAGAACCTGATGGCAGGTGCCTACAAGCTCACCCGTTCGGGGGTGCTCTCGGACATGCTGCGCCTGCCAGGCGCACGGCGAGACGTCGCAATGATGCGCGATCAGGCGCATGAACTCTGCCGACGATTCGGTCTTGAGCGCCTCCATGCGACTGCAGCCGGCCTCCTCACAAGCGGGCAGCGGCGAATGCTTGAGCTCGCTCGAACCTATGCCGGCAAGCCCCAACTGCTGCTCCTTGACGAACCCTCGTCGGGTCTGACTGCCGAAGAGGTTTCGCAACTCGGTGAGTGGCTCAAGACTTTGAACAACGAAGGTATGACGCTGCTACTCGTCTCCCATGACATGCAACTCATGAACGTGGCGAGCATGGTGCATGTGCTTTATTTTGGCGAGATCGTCGCCACCGGCACCATGGACGACATTCAGCGAAACCCAAAGGTGCGCGAGGTATACCTTGGCGCGTAACACGCAATCGCCCAGGGGTAGTCATGCTTGAGACGCATCAGCTCGCAAGCGGCTACGGCAAGATGACGATCCTGCGCGATATCGGGATCCGCATCGATGATGGTGAGGTTGTGGCGATCGTTGGCGCCAATGGCGCTGGAAAAACCACCCTGGTGCGAACGATCTGCGGCCTGATCGCCCCCAGTGCGGGAAAGATCATCAAGAACGGCACTGACCTGACCCACGTGCCCACCCACAAGCGGATGCGGCACGGAATCGCAGTCGTGCTTGAAAACCGACGTCTCTGGGGCGAGTTGACTGTTCGAGAGAATCTTCGGCTTGCAGAGGTGAACGCCCGATCCACGGCGTCGCCCCGAATCACCTACGAAGACGCGGCCAAGCTGTTTCCAATCATCGCAGAGCGCCACGCCAGTCCGGTTGAACTGTTAAGCGGCGGCGAGCAGCAGATGGTCGCCATCGCCCGGGCACTCCTGATGCAACCCGATTTGCTCATCATGGACGAGCCGTCAACGGGTCTCGCGCCGAAGATCGTGAAGGACATCCTCCGGGTTTTAGGCGGTTTGCGGGAACGCGGAATCAGCCTGCTGCTGGTTGAGCAGAACGTTGCCCTGGTATCCGAAATCGCCGATCGAGGTTACGTCATGTCCGTGGGGAAAATTGTTCATACCGTCGGCCCCGGAGAATGGGCCGGCTTCCTGGCTGACGAGAAACTCGTCAAGGCCTATCTGGGCGGATAGGCACCGCTTCGGGCGTCAGCGCCGCGCCCGTGTCTCACCTGTCAGAGGACCATCCATGCCCATACCCGTGATCCTGCCGACCCTGGGACCGGCGATCGAGGAAGCAACGCTGGTGAAGTGGCTTGTTCCGATCGGGGCTTTCGTGCGGCGCGGCGACCCGCTGTTCAGCGTTGAAACCGACAAGACGCTCACCGACATTGAAAGTACGGATGAAGGGTATCTGATCGAAATCAAGGCGGCGGAAGGGTCCACCATACGGGTTGATCAGGAGCTTGCGGTCCTGGACGAACATCCCGCCCAAGGCGCTGCCACGCCGGTGTCCGCACCGCCACCTGCACCGCCACCTGCAGCGGTCGTACCGCCAGCGCCGAAGGCGGCCGCCTTCGCCGAGTCGGCAAAAACGCCGACTCACGAAGCCGTCGCGGTATCGGACGCGTCAGCCGAACGTTTTTCAGAGACCGCCCCGACTGGCAAGCCGCACGCCTCGCCGCGCGCGAGGCGACTGGCGCGCGAGTCGGGCGTTCCTATTGACCAACTTCAAGGCAGTGGCCCAGGCGGGCGCATCATCGAGAGAGACATCACAGCCTTTGTTACTCAGGCGGTCGCAGGCACATCGGGCGCGACTACGCAGCCCGCCATGTTGAAACGATCCGAGCAGTTCCGTGACCTGCCGCTCTCCGCCGTACGTCGCTCCATTGCGCGCAGGATGATGGAGTCCGCGCAGGGCGCGCCCGTGTTCTTCACCACCGTCAAGGTCCTCACCGACCCGCTCACCGAATTCCGTTCGCAGCTTGCCCGCGCGAGGTCTGTTCAGGTGAGCGTCAATGATGTGGTGGTGCGCGCCTGCGCGCTTGCGCTCCGGCAGCATCGCGAGATCAACGCGAGCTTCACGGGCGATGCCCTCAGGATCTTCGAGGACATCGATATCTCCATTGCAGTGGCAATCGACGACGGCCTGATCACCCCTGTGCTGCGCAATGCTGACCAGAAAGGGCTGATTGCTGCAGCCACAGAAATCAGAGCGCTCGCCGACAAGGCGCAACGCGGGCAATTGTTGGTGAATGAATACCAGGGTGGTACGTTTACAGTGTCAAACCTTGGCATGTTCGGTGTGGAGTCATTTACCGCCATCCTCAATCCTCCTCAGGCCGCCATCCTTGCGGTAGGTGGCATCAGCCGAGAAGTCTGGCTTGATGCGGGGGCACCGCGCGAACGAGGGGTCATGAGGCTGACACTTACTTCGGACCACCGGGCGATCGACGGCGCACAGGCCGCCCGCTTTCTTGCTACGCTCAAGGCGCTGCTCGAGAACCCCTTCAGCCTGGTTGTCTGACGCTCAAGCATTTCGAAAATATCAACCCCGCCGCTGTCACCCGGATTGCGTCCACTACGCTCACCCAGAATGCCGAAGGAGATGACGGATGCATGAACCCCGGTCTTTCGCCGATGTGTCCTACGATGAGGCAATCGGCCGCGCCACCGCAATGATTCCGGTACTCCGCGAGCGGGCCC
>CAMBZS010000010.1 GCA_945872335.1 Bordetella parapertussis
TTGGTGGTGTAGATGGACACGATCTCGGCCGCACGACGCTCGATGATCTGGATGACGTCGTGGGCGTTCCATGCACTTTCATCGGCCATCACTGGCGTGTCGATCGCACGCGAGACTTCGGCGATCCGTTCGATGCCCATCACGGGTTGCTCGGCGTATTTGAGACCGAAGGGCTCCATGGCACGGATGGTTCGGATGGCCTCGCCAGGTGTTGCGTAGCCCTCGTTGGCATCGACGCACAGATCGACGGTCGGTCCGACCGCTTCGCGAATGGCGCGAACGATCTCGATATCGCGCTTCGGATCCTGCCCGACCTTGATCTTGATGGTGCGGATGCCCTCTGCCGCCACGCGTGCGCATTCGGCAACGGCCTCATCGATGGCCAGCAGCCCGATCGAATGAGTGACCGGCACCCGGCTGCGGGCGAGGCCGCCCAGCAGGGTGTAGGCGGGTACACCGAGCGCCTGCGCGGTGAGGTCGTAGTAGGCAAAATCAACTGCCGATTTGGCGTAGGGGTAACCTTTGATTGCAGCGTCCATACGGCGGTGCAGTCCGGCGAAGTCGCCCAGCGGGTGGCCCTTGATGGCGGGCAGAAGATAGCGTTCGATCACCAGCCGCGCGATGGCTGGTGACTCGCCGAAATATCGGCCGAACTCGCCGCCCCAGTCTTTGAGCGCGGGCGACTCACCCCAGCCGAAGCGGCCTGAGCCGTCGCCGAGCTTGACGAGTACATAGCGGCCGATGGGTTCGGTCAGGCCGGTCCATTTGTGCACGCGTCGCGTGGGCAGGTGGACAAGCAGCGTCTCGAGGGTGGCAATGGAGGCGAGCATGGTGGCAGCCGAGTCTGGGTAGGGGGAGGGAGGCGTCAGGCAATGAAAGGTTGATGATCAGACCGCTGTGTATCCGCCGTCCGCCAGCACATCCGACCCGGTGATGAACGACGCTCCGTCGCTCAGCAGAAACAGCGCGGTTTCGGCGATTTCTTCGGGGCGCCCGAGCCGGCCGGCCGGATGAAGCGGCGCGAGCGCGGCATTGACCGCCGCCTCATCGCCATAACGGTCGGTGAGACGGCTGGTCATGATGGCGCCGGGAGACAGGCTTACCGCGCGGATGTTGTCGCGTGCATAGTCGACCGCCAACGTGCGTGTGAGCGAGTGCAACGCCGCCTTGCTTGCGCTGTAGGCCGCACCCGAGCGCGCGGTGACGTGGCCGAGTTGTGAGGCGATGTTGAGGATCACGCCCCCGCCAGCAGCAATCAGATGGGGGATCGCCCACCGGGACATCAGGAATGAGCCGGTGAGGTTGACGCTGATGGCACGATCCCAGTCATCGAGCGGGATGTCGGCGACGCGATTGCGCGGCGTGGCGACCGCTGCGTTGTTGACGAGCGCATGGAGCGCACCAAAATGCGCCACCACCTGTTCGACCGCGGCGAAACTGGCGTCGCGATTTGAGATGTCACATTCAAGCAGCAGCACATCGGCGTGGTCTGCGTACCGTTTCCTGAGGGCGTCGCCGGCGTGATCGAGCGCGGCCACCCGGGCGCCGGATGCGCGACAGCGCATCACGATTGCATGGCCCAGATCACCGGCTGCGCCGGTGATCAGCACAACGCGTGCGTCGAGGCGATGTGAAGCGTTCATCGAAGTATTATAGGAGCGGGTCAGTATCGCGAAAGAATGTGATGAAACAGCTTGCCGCCGAACAGGTCCGTTTTTACCGGGACGAGGGCTATCTGAGCCCGATTCGCGCCTTCGGCGCGGACGAGGCCGCCCGGTATCGCGCCCTGCTCGAAGCGGGCGAACGCGCGCACGGGCTCGCCCCGGATCAGCGGCGCAAGATGTATCTGTATCTCAAGTGGATGGACGACATCGTGCGCGACGCCCGCGTGCTTGACGCGGTGGAAGATCTGATCGGCCCCGATATTCTTGTGTATCACATGACGCTCTGGATCAAGGAGCCTCGCACCGATGCTTTCGTGAGCTGGCATCAGGACTCCACCTATTTCGGCCTGAGCCCGGCTGAGCATGTCACGGCGTGGGTGGCGCTCTCTGCCTCCAGTCACGAGAGCGGCTGCGTGCAGGTGGTGCCAGGCAGTCATCTGCGTGGCCAGGTGCCGCATGACCAGCTCACGCGTTCGGCGAACCTGTTTGCGACCGGGCAGACCATTGCCGTGGCGGAGCAGGAAACGCTGGACACGCTGCTCCTTGAGCCTGGTGAGTTTTCTCTTCATCACACCCACACCTTTCACAACTCGATGCCCAACGGCTCGAATGACCGGCGGATCGGTCTGGGGATCAGCTATATCCCCACGCGCTGCCGATGTTCGGCAAGCGCAAGGCTGTCGGCGACGCTGGTTCGGGGGGAAGATCGCTTCGGCCATTTCGATCTTGATCCCGCGCCGCAAGCCGATTTCGATTCGGCTGCGCTCGACGTGCACAGGCGAGCCATGGCGCGCTGGCATGCAGCGCGCGCCGAGCTGATCCCGGCTGCTCACGCGGGCAGAGCCTGAGCCCCACGCCGCTCGCCATGGTGACGAAGCGGCTCAGCCTTGGAGCTGTCGGGCGCGCCCGACTGTGAGCACGTTTGAAGACGGGCGCGGTCAATCCGCACTCAGATTGCGGTCCTTGATGATCTTGTCCCATTTGGTGAATTCGCTGCGCAGAAAGGCGCTTGCACTTGCACGGGGATTGGCGACCGCTTCGAGTCCATCGCGCTCGAGCACCTGTCGCATGGCATCGGTCTTCATGGCCTGCGCGGTGCCGTTGTTCAGCCGGTCAAGCACGGCAGCCGGGGTGCCGGCGGGGGCGGCGAGAATGAACCAGTTGAGTGCTTCAAAGCCTGGCAGGGTTTCGGCGACCGCCGGGACATCGGGCAGCGTGGACAGACGCTTCAAGCCAGTGGTGGCCAGCACCTTGAGCCGGCCACTGCGCACATGCACCATCGACGATCCCGGGTTGTCGAACATGAGATCCACACGACCTGCGATCAGGTCGGTGAACGCCGCACCCGCGCCCTTGTAGGGAACCTTGTTGACGTTAATCTGCGCATTGGCAGTGAGCAGTTCGGTGGCCAGGCGCTGAATGCCACTGCTGCCGGGCAAGGCAAAGTTGATCGACGTGCCCGCGCGCGCCATCTGGAGCGCCTCGGCAAACGTGTTTGCCTTGAAGCCCACCGGTGCCACCAGCACCTGCGGGGTGGAGGCTACAACGGTGACCGGCTCGAAATCCTTGAAGATATCGTAGGGCAGTTTGGCGACGAACGAGGGCGTGATGCCAAAGGCCGCTGAACTGATGAGGAGCGTGGTGCCGTCAGGAGTTGATTTGGCCACCTCGGCCGCGCCGATCTGGCCGGTGGCGCTGGGGCGGTTTTCCACCGCGACCGATCGATTGACCGCTTTGCCGAGCTCAACGGCAAGCGCGCGGGCAAGAACATCGACCCCACCGCCAGCGGCAAAGGGCACCACCAGCCGGATCGGCCGGTCTGGCAGGTCCTGCGCGTGGGCGCTGGTGATCAACAAGCTGGCGCAAGTGGTGGCGGCGGCGAGAAGAAGTCGGCGGTGTCGAATCATGATGAGCAGGGTCCGTTGACGGGTGGCGATCAGTCCGATGGCGGATCGAATTGCCCGGGCCTGCGCCCGGGTAGGTGTTCCTTCAAGGATGCGCGTTGCGGGCACAGGCCGTGGCTTGTGATTCCGAAATCTGCGAGCGCGGCGCACCTGCTAACCGCTAGGATGCCAGGTCTGACCAGAACATAACGGAGGGGACCCGTGATCCGCATTCTTTTCATTGCACTCTTTGCAGCCCTGCTGCCCGGGCTGTCCGCAGCGCAGTCGTTTCCGAGCCGCCAGATCACCATCATCGTCGGGGTGGCCCCGGGCGGCACGCTAGATGCCCTCGCGCGGCAGATCGCGCAAGGCATTGCGCCCATCCTCAAGCAGCCCGTGGTGGTCGAGAATCTGGCGGGCGCGGGTGGGCTGGTGGGGTTTCAGCGCCTGAAGCGATCCGAGCCCGACGGCCACACGCTCAATTTCAGCAACATGGGGCTGCTGGTGATTCCGCACCTGCATCCGCAGGGGGGATTCGATGCGCTCAATGACCTTGCGCCAGTGGCCTCGGTGGCTACCGTGCCCATGGTGCTCGCCGTCAGCAACGCGAGCGGCTTCAACGATCTCAAGACCATGCTCGCCCATATGCGGCAGAACCCGGGGAAGGTGAACCTGGGTTCAGGCGGGCCGGGCACCACAGCGCATCTCGCGCAGGCGCTGTTTCTGAACCTCGCCAACGTGCAGGGCACCCTGGTGCAGTATCGTGGCACGGGGCCGGCACTGATCGATGTGATTGCCGGCACCATCGAAGGCATCATCGACCAGACGGTCACCCTCATGCCGCTCCACGCCGACAAGCGTGCCCGGGCGATTGCCGTATCGGCGCCGCAGCGGCTCCCCCGACTGCCAGATGTACCGACCTTTGCTGAAGCGGGCCTGCCGCAGTTTGACCTGCGGATCTGGAACGGGCTGGTTGCGCCCAAAGGCACGCCGCGCGCGGCGCTCGACCGGCTGGCTGCGGCTGTGTCGCAGGTCATGGACAGCCCGGAGTATGTCGAGCGGGTGGAAAAACAGTTCGCCTCCGAGATTCCCTCGGCGGCCGATCGCGGTCCGGATGGGTTCCGGCGCCTTCTGGAGCGCGACGCCACGCGGGTGGCCGATCTGGTCAAGTCAATCGGTATTCAGGGCAAGTAAGGCGGGCCCTACGCTCGACGCTGGGTAAAGTTTCGACAGAATGCTGGTGCAGCGATCCATCACCGAGCGGGGGGTGGTGGAGCGCGCCTCGGACGGGCTCGCCGCGCCATCGGCCTGAGCGGCGCAGTCCCCCTGCCGACTCAGCCCGCAATGGGCGGCGCAGTCCCCTCGATCTGCACCCGAAAACCCGAGCGCACATTGGGCCAGTAGTCCCACAGCGCTTTGTGCTGCGCACAGCGGTTGTCCCAGAAGGCGATGGAGTGCGGGCGCCAGCGAAACCGGCAGGCCCACTCGTCGCGACCGATGTGCCGGTAAAGGAATGACAGCACCGCCTCGCTTTCGCTTCGCGGCAGCTCGTTGATGTGGCTGGTGAAGTCCCAGTTGACGAAAATTCCCCGGCGCCCACTTTCCGGGTGCCGGATGATCACCGGATGCGAGGACTTCGGCGTGCCCGGCCCGAACACGCGCGCGCCGTCGTGGGTGGCGGTGAGCCCTGACAGATAGGCCTTCATCCGGTCCGAGAGCGCGTCATAGGCGGCATAGGTGCTTGCGAACATCGTGTCGCCGCCGCCGTCGGGCGGCACCGTGTGGTTGTAGAGCATGCTGCCCAGCGGCGGAAAGGGCGCGCACGACTGATCGCTGTGCCAGCTCTCGCCCGAGATGCGTTGCGAAGTCTCGTCATAGTGAAATTTCCGAACGAGCGGATGCTCGGTGGGCTTGCTGATGGTTTGTGCACCCACGTGCCGACCGAGCGTTCCGAACAGACTTGCGAAGCGGATGTGGTCGTCAAAACTGATTTTCTGATCCCGAAAAAAAAGCACCTGATAGCGCACGAACGCGTCTTTGACTTCGCTGATCTGCTGGGCGGTGAGTTCGCGCGTGAGATCGATGTCGGTGATCTCGGCGCCGATATGAGGCGACGCGGGCGTGACCGTGATGTGGCTGTAGCGCGTGGCCGGCTGGTCGGGGGTGCGGGCCGAGATGGGCGCGCCAATGGTGCTGGTGAACATGGCGGTCGTCTCCGTCAATGACCTGGGATCCTGGGTTTCTGTGTCGGGTTGTGCAACTATACTCAGATGATGATCTCGCATACCAGGAGCGCACCCGACCGGGGCGGGCGCTCGAGCCCACCCTGATGCAGATGGCCCACACGGTCAATGTCGGAGCAGACAAATGACCCCCCGTGTGCTCGTCGTGGGGGCCGGTATCGCCGGTTGTTGCGCGGCCATTGCGCTGGCGCGGATCGGCTGGGCCGTGACGCTCATTGAAAAGCAGTCGGCCTGGCAGTTCCAGAGTTCGGGCATCTTTGTCTACAGCAATGGCCTCGCGCAGTTCCGCGCGCTCGGTGTCATGGACGAGATGGTGGCTGCCGGGTTTCCCATTGCCGATGGACGCAACGTCTACCTCAACCCCGACGGCTCCCCGTTTCTGGAAACGTTTTATCCGTCGCGATTCGAAGGCAACCACCAGGTGCCCATTCTCGGCATTCGACGGGCTGACATGCACCGGGTGCTGTCGCGCCATCTGAGTGAACTCGGTGTCGAGGTGAGGCTGGGCTGTACGGTCGAGCAGCTCGACGCCCTGCCCGCGAGGGTGGATGCACAGCTCTCCGATGGCAGCCGCGTTGTCTGCGATCTGCTCCTTGGCGCAGACGGTATCCGGTCGCGGGTGCGGCAACTGCTCTGGCCCGATATCGAGCCGCGGTACAGCGGCTTTGGCGTCTGGCGAAGCGTGCATCAGCGCCCGGCTGATCTGGCCGACAAGATCATGATGATGGCGCCGGGCCTGCGCCTGGGCATCATGCCCATCTCGCAGAGTCAGCTCTATCTGTTCGGCACCGTCCCCGAACCTGCGGGGGCGTGGTTTGCGCGCGAAGACTGGGCCGACCTGATGCGCTCGCGGTTTGCGGTCTTTCGCGGACCGGCCGCGCAGTTTCTCGATCAGCTCACTGCCCAGTCCGAGGTGCTTTACACGGCCGTTGAAGAGGTGGTGATGGCGGGCCCCTGGCACCATCATCGTGTGCTGCTCATTGGCGATGCAGCGCATGCCAGTACGCCATTCATGGGGCAGGGTGGCGCGATGGCTGTACAGGATGCGGTGGTGCTCGGGCGCCTTCTTGCCTCGGGTCTGCCGCTGGACAGCGTGCTCGACCGGTTCAGCGAGGCGAGGCCGCCCATCTGCCGCTTCGTGCAGGAGGTGTCCAGACAGGTGGGGGTGAGCGGTGCTCAATCCGACGCTCTGGAACATGCCAGGATTCTTGACGCGATGCGATCGACCGCGCAGCAGCGGGTGGATGATTTTTATGCGCAGCTCGAGCGGCTTCACCGGTAAATCATCAAAGGGGACATGTCATGACACGCAGACACTGGATCAGCGCGATCGCCGCGGGGGGCATCATGGCGGCGCTGCCGCTTTGCGCCTCCGCGCAGACCTACCCCAGTAAGCCCATCCGTATCATCGTGCCGTTTGCGGTCGGCGGGTCCTCCGACATCATGGCGCGTGGTCTGGGCAAACAGCTCGCCGAGCAGATGGGTGCGCAGGTGGTGGTGGAGAACCGACCCGGGGGCGGAGGCGGGCCAGCGATGCAGGCCGTGGTGTCCTCGCCCGCTGACGGTCATACGCTCTTGTACGGCACCATTGGCACCAACAGCGTCGCACCGTTGCTCTTCAGGAATCTGCCGGTCGATCCCGTTCGCGATCTTCAACCCGTTTCCATCCTCGCGCTCAATCCAAGCGTGCTGATCGTGAACGCAGCCCTGCCGATTCAGTCACTCGAGGATCTCATCCGGTATGCGAAGGCCAACCCAGGCAAGCTCAGCTATGCCTCGGCGGGTAACGGTTCGATTTCGCATCTGGCCACCGAACTCCTGAAAACCAGCGCGCAGATCGATATGCTTCATGTCCCCTACAAGGGCGGTGGCGCGGCCTCTGCCGATCTGCTCGCGGGCAACATTTCCCTCATGATTGAAACCATCACCAACGCGATGACGCTGGTGAAGACGGGCAAAGTGCGAGCCATTGCAAACTCGGGCAGCCGCCGCTGGCCGACCGCACCTGATCTGCCCACGTTTTCGGAAGCCGGCGTACCCGGCTATCAGGTCGACAGCTGGACCGGACTGTTTGTTGCGGCGGGCACGCCCGCGCCGGTCGTCGACCGCATCAACGCCGAGCTCGTCAAAGCCGCGCGCGATCCCGGGTATCGGACCGCGATGAGCAACATCGGGGTGGAGGCGGTCAGTTCATCGCCCCAGGAATTCGCGAGTTTTGTCAAAGCCGAGATGGACAAATGGGGGCGGGTGATTCAACTCACCGGTACCCGGGTCGACTGACGATCGGACGGCGCCTCGGGCGCCTCGTGCCTTGCCGATCAGGCGGCCGCCGCCGCATGGCTGGCTTCGATCTTTCGCCTGATGTGTTCGCCTGCGGTAATCGCCGGAAAGCGAGCCTGCTCTCCGGGCGGTACGCAAGTGGGCACGCAGGCGATGCTCTGGTCATAGTTCGGATGCACGAACATGCCGATCGAAAGCCGACGACTGCGGGCCACGCCCAGTGGCGGGTTGGCCACGCGATGCAGCGTGGAGGCCCAGCGGCCATTGGTCCAGTGGGCCATCATGTCGCCGAGGTTCACTACGAACTCGCCCGCGCGCGGCTGCACGCCAGCCCATCGTCCACCGGGCATCTGAACCTCCAGCCCCCCTGGCGCGTCGGAGGCAGCGAGCAGCGTCATGGCACCGTAGTCGGTATGCGCGCCGGTGCGCAGTTGACCCGGGACCGGCTCGGATTCGAGCATCGGATAGTGATGGCACGACAGAATGCTGAAGTGCCGATCGAGCACACCCTTGAACGCATCGGTTGGCAACTGGAGCGCCGCGCCGAACAGCCGCATCATGCTTGCAGCCAGCGCTTCATAGGCCCGATACACCTCCACCAGCGTACGATCAAGTCCGGCAGGTTGATCGGGTAACAGGTTGGGCGCGTAGCTGGTCGCGGCTTCAGGCAGTCTGGCGAAATAGGCTCGATGATCGTCCACCGGGCCCAGAAAGAGTGACTCGCGCAGATCGGGCGGAGCCTTTTTACCCAGCGTATTGGCGAGCCCGCGGGTAGCCATCCCGTGATAGCCGCGCTGCCTCGCGGGGCCGGTCGGATGCCAGCGGTTCTTGGTCTCGGTGGACAGATCGAAGAAGGCATAGAGTTCGCGCATCGCCCGATCCAGAAGCCCCTGCGGGAACCCGTGACCGGAGATGATCAGGAAACCGGTCTGCTCGCATGTGCGCGCCACGGCGCGGGCGATCCGATCGGACTCGTCTTGCTTGCCGGAAAGAAACGGTGCGATATCGATGGTCGGGACGTCGATTCGTTCAGTCATGTTGAAAGCTCCCTGTCGACCAGCGTCTCGTACGACGGATCGCGGCTGATCAGCCCTCCGGAAACGAGCGCAGCCTTCAACCGCAGCAGCGCGGCAGGCGGCAGATCAGGTGTCGTCGCCCACAGCCCGGCGTACCGATAGGCAGCAATGATCGATGCGAGCGCATCCTGATTGAGGTCGGGCAGAAACGGCTGGACCGCGCGGGCGACATCACTCGCAGTTGACCGATGCAAGGCTTTCAGCGCGCGCGCGATGCCTGCAACCAGGCGGTGACACGCATCGCGCCGCCGCTTCATGGTCTGCCGGGTGGCATAAAACGTGGTGTAGGCGATATCGCCGCGCTCGGAAAACCGGTGCCAGATCTCGCCCTGACCCGCGGCGACCAGTTGGTGCGCATACGGCTCGAACACCTGGATGACATCGACCTGCTGACGGATATAGGCGCGCAGATTCGTGGCCATGGGCCGAACGCGTCGTCCGGCGATTTTCGAAGGCGCGAGCCCGGCCCGTTGCAGATCATCCTGAAAGGTCATCCAGGGTGTCGGGACGTCGCCAGCCGGAGCCACCTTGAGGCCCACGAGGTCTGCGAATCGGAACTGCGGCCGGGGGCCACGACCGACCAGCACAAAGGGGTCGCGCGCCACCACCTGACCGAAGCAGGCGAGCGGACAGCGCGGGTCAGCGTCGTGATGCATCATGACCCGCATCGGGCCACCCCAGGAGACATCGGCGCTGCCTTCGAGCAGCTTGAGTGGCGTGTTCGTGGTGGCAGGCGACACCACATGCTGGATCGCGAGCCCTTCGCTTTCCCAGAAGCCGCCGGCGAAGGCGAGATAAAACGGCACGTAGGGAACCGCGCGCATGTTCTCGCACAGCACCAGGGGGCGACGTGAAAGCGCGCGCCGCGCGTGCATCGGTGCCTTGGCTGTCATGGGTGCCTTGCGTGCGAGGCTAGCCGCGGCCGAGCACGAGACGCGCTGCCGCCTCGCCCGCCAACCTGCCGGTGCTGGTGGCCATCAGGAGGCCAGAGCCCGACATGTAGCCCCAATCGGCAGGCCCTGACAGCCCGCGCGCAGCGCCGCCGCCTGCGAACAGATTCGGAAACGGTGTGCCGTCGGTTCGCAGCACCCGCATGCCGGTATCGATCTCGAGGCCGCCCTGCGTATGGGTGAGTGCACCGACGATCCGGCATACGTAGTAGGGCGCGCTCAGCATGGGCTTCCTGGTGAAATCGCGTCCGAACGGATCTGCGCGGGTGCCCGCTGCGCAGGCTGCCACCTCGGCGAAGGTGGACTCGAGCGAGGCCAGGTCGCAGCCGGTAACGCGGGCGATATCGGCGATGCTGTCACAGCGTTTCACGCAACCCGATTCCACCGCTTTCACATGGCTTTCCTGGCGATACGCGATGGTTTCGCCGCGCTGATCCCAGATCGCCCAGGCGAATTTCTCTGGCTGCCGATGCACATGAAGCGCCTGCTCCGAGTAGCCGGAATTTTCGTTCGAGAAACGCTTTCCGCTGCGGTTCACATGGAAGCCGCCCTCGGTGACGGTGGGCCAGCTGAGGTGGGTGGCGGCCGGCCATGCGACCGCGCCATGACCCTGGAACGAACCCATGTCGCGGACCGATGCGCCCATTGCCTCGCCCCAGCGCACCGCATCCCCCTGATTGCCGACATGACCCTCATAGAACAGATCGGCGCCTTCGGGGATGTAGCGCGCAAGCATGTCGCGGTTGCCGCCATAGCCGTTGCAGGCAAGGATCAGCGCGTCGCAGCCGATTTCCTCGATCGAGCCATCGGGGCGTTTTACCCGTACGCCGCGGATCACACCCTGGTCATCAGCAAACAGATCGGTGACCTGCGCCGACGTGGCGATGGGTACGCCCTCGCGATCGATCGCTGCGAGCAGCGCGGTATGCAGTTCGTCGCCGAGCCGCCTGGGCGTGGCGTGCATATGCGGCCGGCTGTGACCAGGATATTGAAAGTCGAGTACCGGTGCGAGCGGGATCTGGTGCCGGTCAATCAGCCATGTCACCGTGTTGCCCGATTCGTCTGCCATGAGCCGCGCGATGGCATGGTCGCACTCGCCGTGCGCCTTGTTGACGATGTCCTGAAACAGGAGGTCGGGCGTGTCATCAAGCAGCCCCACCTCACGCTGAAAACGCGTGCCCGCAGCCGGAATCTGGCCGCCCGACAGCGCAGTGCTTCCCGACGGCTTGGCATCGCGCTCGAGAATCAGCACTTCCGCGCCCCGCTCGGTGGCTGCCAGGCCGGCGATGGTGCCACAGGCACCCGCCCCGATGATGAGCACCTGAACGCGCGAGGCAAAGGTCTGTCCGCGAAAGACTTCAATCGACATGAAAAAAATCCTGTATCGAATTTCGGATCAAGAAAGCGTACACTCGCCTGGGGGCTGACCCTCAGTTGGGCGACATCAGATTGGGGAGCCAGGTGATCATCTCGGGGAAGATCACATAGAGCACCAGCGACAGGAAATCGAGCACGATGAAGGGCGTGACGCCCGCGAACACCTGGCCCAACGTGACCGGTATGGGCGACGAACTTCGCACCACGAATACATTGAGCCCGACCGGTGGCGTGAGCACCCCAATCTCGGCAAGCTTGACCGATACAACGCCCAGCCAGATGGGATCAAACCCGGATTCCTTCATCACCGGGAACATGATGGGGAGCGTCATCACCATGATCGCGATGGGTTCGATGAAGCAGCCGAGGATGAGGAACAGCACGATGAAGCCAAGCAGGTACATGTACTTGGTGCCGCCCAGCGAGAGAATGGTCTTGGAGATGGTGGTGACCAACCCTGAATAGGTGAGGAAGCGCGCAAAGAGAATGCCGCCGATCACGATGATGAAAATGACCGACGTGGTCACCGCGGCCTCTTTCAGAACCTCGGACATGGCCTTGCCGGTAATACGACGCTTCGATAGAGCAATCAAGAATGCGCCGAACGCGCCGACCGCCCCGGCGTAGGTGGCCGGGAAGTAGCCGCCATAAATGCCACCCACGATCAGAATGAACAGAATCAGGATGCCCCATACACCCTTGAGCGCCTCGAAACGCTGGGTCCAGGTGAACTGCAGATTGGCGAGCGGTGCAAGATCGGGGCGCACACGCGCGAGGATGTAGATGCCGGTGCAATAGATGATCGCCGTCAGAATGCCAGGCACGATGCCCGCGATCAGGAGCTTGCCGATGGATTGCTCGGTGATGACTGCGTACACCACCATCAGGATGCTGGGCGGAATGAGCGCGGCCAGCGTTCCTGCAGCCGCGATGCAGCCTGCGTTCAGGCGTACGTCATAACCAAAGCGCGCCATCTCTGGCATCGCCATGCGTGTGAACACTGCCGCATTCACGATGGTGGAGCCCGACGCTGCACCGAAGGCGGCCGACGACATGACCGTGGCCATCGCAAGGCCGCCGCGGAGCGAGCCCAGCCACACATAGGCCATGCGGAACAATTCGGTGGTGATCCCCGAAACGGTTGCGAAGGACCCCATCAAAATGAAGAGCGGGATGACCGCGAGGGCAAACGAGTTGGTGGTGCCGAACGGAATCGCGGTGAGCTGGGCGAATGCGGCATCGGGCCCCACCGAGAGATAGATGCCGGCAAATCCTGCAAGCCCCAGCGCCACGCCGATGTGGGCGCCCATCATGAGCGCGAGCAGCAGACCGCTCACCACGATGTAGCCGGTGACTTCGGGGGAAAACGTGGCCATGAAAAGTCCTGAGGCAGGTTGGAGGGCGGTTCAAGCCGCGTTTGGCAGAGTTACTGGAACGCCTGTGATTCGGGCGAGGGCGCACTCGATCCCTCATCGCCCCGAACGGCACGGGCCAGATCGCCCGCAATATCGATGATCAGCTGAAGCAAAAGCAGTGCCGTGCCGATCGCAAGCAGGGCGCGCGCAGGGAAGAGCGGGAACCGGATGGTACCCATGGAGGCCTCCGAAATCTCCCAGCTGTAAATCGCTTCCTGAATGCCCAGCCAGCAGAGCAGTCCGAAATAGATGAGGGATGCCAGGTGCGTGAAGGCGTCCAGCAGGGCGCGGGTGCGCGGGCCGCCAAAGTTGTAGAGGATCTCGACCCGAATATGGCTTCGCTTCGATTGTGTGAAAGCCAGCGCGCCGAACACCACCAGGACCATGGTGCTCTCGGTGAATTCAAGGGTTCCCGGCACGGGGTAGTCGAGGAATTTGGTGCCGACCACGTCGGCAAAGCCCAGCACCATCGAGAGGATCAGTCCCACTGCGCCGAACAGCAGCAGAACCAGCGCCGATGTCTGCACCAGCTGCTTGAAACGTTTCATCAGGGGCTTCCAAAGAAAACGACCACCGCCGTGTCGGGCGGTGGTCGAGAGCTAGCGAGAGAGATTACTTGCCGATCAGTTCGCGCCAGCGAGCAGCCACCTTGCGGGGCGTTTCCGCATCGCCCGTTGCCGCAGCGGTGGCCTTCTCCCATTCGGCGAGAAAGTCGGGCGCGGCCGCGCGCCACTTGGCGAGCTCGGGTGCAGAGATGGGCACCACATTTCCGCCCTGTGCGCGGAGATTGGCGACCGCCTTGGTTTCGAACTCGGTTACCCAATTCATGTAGGCCTGCTGAGTGGCCTTGCCTTCTTCGAGGAAGATTTTCTGGATGTCGGCCGGGAGCCTTGCCCAGGTGCGCTTGCTGATCGTGATGTTGTGGCCTGAAATTGCCATCACCGGACCGCAGTGGTTTTTCGCCACCTCATTCAACTTGAGCGACTGAATGTTGCCCGGGTTGATGAACGAGTAATCGAGGTTGCCGGTTTTCAGCGCCTCATACACACCTACGGGCGGAACCGTCACCGGAACCGCGCCGATGGCGGTGAAGGCCTTGGGGATGTCGGCGCCAAAGCTTCGCGCCTTCTTGCCCTTGAGATCGGCAATCGCCGTGCACGCCGGCGATGCGCCGCTCAGGTAGTACTCGCCGAGCGGTTGCTGAAACAGCCAGACGACGCCGATCTTGTCCATTTCGCCGCGATAGACCGGAAATTCCTCGACCACCTTCTCCAGCACCTCGATCACCTGCTTGGTGTTGTTGAACACCAGAGGCGTCTGGAAGGCGCGCCAGTAGCGCAGCTGATCCGGGTTGTAGCCCGGAGCGGTCGCGGTCATGTCGATGCCGCCGCGCGCGGTCAGCATGAGAAGCTCGGTACCCTTGCCCAGACCTTCCGCAAAGGTGATGTCGATCTTCACCTGGCCATTCGTACGTTTTTCGATATTGGCCGCAAAGTCTTTTTCAAGCTGCAGGAACGGGCCGTCGGGCAGGTAGTGACCCCAGCGAAGCTGGAACTTTGGTTGGGCAGCGGCGGCGCCCGCGATCGACAGGCCGATCGCGCCGGCAGCAACAGACTTCAGCATCACGCGGAGGCTGCGTTTCATGTATGACTCCTATGGGTGGCTAGCAAGACTGCCGGCAATCTCGCCGTGCCCGGTCAAAATGTCAAGGACACCTTGGCGCTGCGGGGTTTCTCGACAGGGTTTCGTGGGCCGCGCGCTTCCACGTATCCTCGCAGATCGTTCATGGCCGCACCAGGCTGGCGCACGGCCAATCACCAACAGGATACGCATGAAAGTCAGCTGGTTTCACGAGCACGGCAGCCCCGACGTGCTGGTCTGCGAAGAAACAGAGACCCCCGTCCCCGGGGCCGGCGAAGCGCTGGTGCGCGTACGCGCCACCGGGGTGAACCATGTCGATATCGATGTTCGGGCGGGCACCTCGCGGGTCCCGATCCGCTTTCCCCATATCCTGGGCCGCGAGTTCGCGGGCGAGATCGCAGCCCTGGGGCGGCCGCTTGAGGGAAGTGCGCGCGGCAGGTCGTCGCGCGAGCCAGGCACGCTTCGCGAGGGCGATCGCGTCTGGGTGTCCTGTCGCCTGCCTTGCGGCCGTTGTGAGTTCTGCATCAGTGGTCGCGACAATCTGTGCGAGCAGGGCGGCTACTTTGGCATGGACCTGCCGGGTGGTTATGCGCAGTACGTGACCGTCCCGGTCAGCACCCTCAATCCGCTTGCGGCCGCAGTGGGATTTGAGCAGGCCGCCGCCAGCCAGATTGCGTTCGGTACCGCCTGGCATGTGTTGATCACCCGCGGGGCGCTGCGCGCGGGACAGACCGTGCTGATTCAGGCCGCCGGGTCGGGCATCGGCAGCGCAGCGGTACAGCTCGCGCGGCTCGCAGGGGCCACGGTGATCGCCACGGCCGGGAGTGCCGACAAGCTCGAACGGGCCCGCCAACTCGGTGCCCACCACCTGATCAACTATCGCACCGAGCCGAGATTTTCGGAGCAGGTGATGGCGATCACCGCGGGCCGGGGCGTCGACCTGGTGATGGAGCATGTGGGCGGAAGCCTGTTCACCGAAAGCCTCGCATGTCTGTGCATCGATGGCACGATGGTCACGGTGGGCGGGCACGGTGGCGAGGTGGTGCCGTTTGACATCATCCCGTTCTTTCGGCGTCAGCTGAAGCTGGTGGGATCGAAAAATGCCTCGATCGCCGAGCTTCGGGAGGTGATGGGGCTCATTGCACAGGGTCGGCTTGCGCCGGTGATCGACACGGTGTTTCCGCTCGAAGAAGCCGCACGCGCGCACGCGCTGGTGGAGTCGCGCGCCTTTTTTGGCAAGGTCGTGCTCAGCTGCTGACGTGGCGAGGCTCCGCGCGTGCCCCGCATCATGCGCTCAGCGGTCGCCTGAAAAATCGTGCCCCAGCGGTCGCAGGCCTGCTGCGCCGCGAACATGCGCGATCATGTCGGCCGGCGGTTTGGTGTACATCTGAAGGCGGCTTGCGCCCGCGCCGGTGGAGCGGGCGACCCGGACCATGAACGCGGCGTGCTGAAACAGTACGCCCAGGCTGTCCATCACGGGCACGTTGCCGTGGGCCTTCAGCCGCCCGCGCCGCACCAGGAATTCGTTGAGCACCCCGTCCGCGGGAATGATGATGTCCGCGCCCTGCGCGACCATCCTCGCGCAGGCTTCGTCAAACCGGTTTTCGATCGAGCGCGCGGTGTCCTCGTCGGCTTCAAGCGCGAATTCGTCAATGGCGGGCTCAAGTGCGAGTGCGCCCGCAAAGCGCCGCTCCAGCCCGTAGGCATGAATCATGTCGGAATAATCGGCTGATTGATCTGCGCAAAGCGTGATCATGCCGAAACGCCGGCCGAGGGAGCACGCAGCGAGCGCGCAGCTCTCGCCCAGCGACACCACCGGAATCTCGACCAGCGAACGTGCCTCGCGCAGGCCCGGGTCGAAGAAGCAGCCGATCGCCATGGCGTGGAATCCCTCGCGCTCGGCCACCAGCGCAGCGTCTGCCACCTGCAGTTCCTGCACGGCGGCTACCCAGCGATGCCGGATTGCAGCGATCGGCGCGCAGGCCTCGGCATAGGTGCCAGGCCGAAGACCGTGAACCCGAACTTCAGCCTCGGACCCCATCACGGCCTGCGCGTGCTCGCTGAGGGTCTTGCGGTAGATGGGCATGACCGTGAGGTCGGTGAAGCTTTGATGCCAGATCCGGATGGGAGCCATGCGTGTGTCCTGTGGAGCAAGGAAGACTAGCGGCTGAAAAAGCGCCGGCATGCACGCGCGATGGTGGCGGCATGCGCCTCGGTGGCATCAAACCCCGCGTGATCAAGGCTGAGCAGTTCTGCCGAGCGCATGAGGGCCACCATTTTCTCGCCCTGGCGGCCCAGGTGCAGTTCTTCAGGCACGCAGCATTCGATCACCAGTGTGGGGGTGCGAACGCGGCGAAGTGTGGCAGCGAGATCGAAGTCAAAATTCATTGCGTAGATTTTTCGAATGGCCCGCCGGCACTGAATCGATTCAATCGCACGCTGCTCCTGACCCCCAAGCGCCTGATCATCGATCTGGGCGGCCCCCAGCATCGCGGGCTTCCACCAGAGCGCGGCAAGCGCGCCGAAGTCTGACCCCCAGGTTCGAAGCAGATGACTGCCGTCCGCGCTGGGCTCGAAGCCACCAAAATGCCTGCGGACAATTTCCATGATGGCCGCATTGCGGGCGCGTCGGGAGACCACGAGGCTGTGGGTCATGCCGATCAGCACCGTCTTTGCGACGCGATCGGGGTGGTGGGCCGCCATTGCTGCGGCGATCTTGTTGCCGGTGTGAAAGCCGATCAGGTGCGCGCGTTCGATCTGCAGGCCATCCAGGACCTCCACCATCACGCGCGAGAGGCTCTCCATGGTGGCATCTTCGGGGAGCGGATCGGACATGCCGAACCCCGGATTGTCGGGCGCGATGGAGCGGTATCGTGAACCGAGCGCCTGCATGAGCGGCGCGAAGCTGCGGGCCGAGCGCGGTGTTTCATGCAGCATGAGAACCGCTTCGCCCTGGCCGTGTTCGTAGAGATGAATTTGGCCGATGCCGGTATTGAGGTAGGCGCGCTTCATCGTTGCGGGAGTCCTTGAGGCTGGGTCGAGGCGACTGTACCATGGGGCCCCTTTCACAGACCCTGGTGATCTTGATGAGCGCCGACCCGAAGGAAAGCCGAGAGCTCGCGGGGCGCGAGCTCAGGGCGCTGTTCGACTGGACCGCGGAGGCGGCCAGGCGCCCCTTGCCGCGCGCTGCGCAGCGCCGCGCTGCCACCATCCTTGCCGACGACATCGGTGCGATCATCGCCGGATCGCGTGAGCCGCAGGTTGAAAAGGCGCGCGCGGGGTTTCTTGCCACCGCAAGCGGTGCGCGCGAGGCCACTGTGTTCGCCCGCGCGGGCGCTGTCACCGATCGCGCCGCCGCTGCCTGCGCCAATGGCATGGCAATCACCTGGTGTGAACTCGACGAAGGCTTTCGCCTCGCCTCCTGCCACGGCGGCGCCTACGCGATTCCTGCGTTGCTTGCAGAGGCCGAGGCGCGTGGCCTCACCGCCGAAGAGGTGGTCCGTGCGGTCGCGCTCGCTTATGAATTGACGACCCGGATCGCTCTCGCCTATCCGTTTCCAGGGTTCTACGTGCATCCCCACGCGGCATTTGCCACGATCGGCGCAGCGGTCGCGGTGTCGCTGGTGCGCGGACATTCCGCCGCCACCATGCAGGCGGCTGTCACCGGCGCTGCATCCATGACCTTCGCCGGTCCGTTTGATACAGCGGTAGAGGGGTCGCTGGTTCGCAACGGCTGGACGGCGGCGGGCGCCTGGATCGGCATGCAGGCGTGCAACTGGGCCGAGGCCGGTATCGGTGGGGGAATTCACACGATTCACGATGTCTTTGCCACCAGCTTTCGAACGCGGGTGCGCCTCGAGGCGCTCACTGTGGGGTTGGGGGAAGTGTGGTCAGTCGCAAGCGGCTATCACAAGATGTTTGCGTGCTGTAACTATGCGCATGCGGCGGTTGAAGCCTGCCTGCAGTTACGCCAGCGGCTGGACGGCCGAAGCGTGGACGACATCCGCGAGATCGTGGTGGAGGCCGGGCCGTCCGGGCTGGCACTGAGCGCGGTCGAACCCGAAACCGTGCTGTCGGCGAAGTTCTCGATGCCGCATGCCGTGGCGGCCACCACCCGGCTCGGAACCGGCGGGGCAGCTGCCTTCACATTTGACACGCTGGCCGACCCCGGTATCTCGCGTCTGCGCGAGCGTGTACGGCTCGTGCCTTGCGCCGAGGCCGGGCCGCCGCCGCATGACCGGCCAGGCCGAGTCACCTGGACGTTCAGCGATGGCGCGTCGCTCACTGAGTTCGTTCTCAACCCGCGGGGCGGCGCCGATCAGCCGTTTGATGAACCCACCCTGATCGCGAAACTCGCCGATAACGCGGGCGCTGATTGTCCTCACGCAGCCGCCGAACTTGCAGCCCTGATCGAAGGGGAAGCGCCCGCGCTCGCCCGCAGCTGGCGCGAAACTGCGGCCCGCATCGTGGCGCAAGCATGACACTCGCGCGCGAGTGGGTGCAGGCGCTGCGCGGAACGGCCAATGAGTCGTTGCCGCCCGCGGTGGCGCGTGCGGCCGCGCTCCATTTCACCGACGCGTTGGGGGTGGGGTTGGCGGCGTCGGCGTCGCGCTCGGGCGCGGGCTGGCGGCAGGCCGGCGGCACCCTGGCCCAGGGCGGGAACGCCACGGTTCTGGGGCAGAAAGCCGGGGCAAGTGCCGCCGATGCGGCGATGGTCAACGGCGGCCTCATTCACAGTCTCGAGTTCGACGATACGCATACCGGTTCCATCATGCATGGCAGTGCGGTGGTGGCTGCGGCGGCGCTTGCCAAAGCCGAGTCGGTGGGCGCAAGCGGTGCGGCGATGCTGGCAGCCTATGCTCGCGGCTATGAAGCGCTGGTCCTCCTCGGGCTCGCCGCCCCTGGCCGGTTTCACGCAACCGGATTTCAGGCAACGTCGGTGGCCGGCACGATGGCTGCCGCGCTGGTGGCCGCTGAGCTCGACGGGCTGGATGAAACGCACACCGTCCATGCGCTCGGCATTGCGCTCAGTCAGTCTGCCGGTGTCATGGAATTTCTGAGTAACGGCTCGTCGGTGAAGTCGCTCAACCCCGGTTGGGCCGCACATGGCGGGCTGGTCGCGGCCGCGCTTGCGCAGGCGGGCATCACGGGCCCCGAGACCTCGCTTGAGGGGCGCTGGGGCCTGTTCGCGCAGTTCAGCGATCAGGCCGATGCCGCGGCGCGCCTGCGGGCCATGCTGCCCGAGCTCGGCACGCGGTGGCATATGGCTGATGCTGCGTTCAAGTTTTTCCCGTGCTGCCACTACCTGCACGCGTTCATCGAAGCAGCGGGTCAGCTGGCCGATGCAGGAATCAAGGCCGAAGATATTGCCGGCATTCTTTGCGAGGTGCCGGCGGGGGCTGCGCCCGTGATCTGCGAGCCCTGGGAGCAGGTGCTGAACCCGGCCACCGGGCATGCGGCGCGCTGGAGTCTGCCCGTCACCGTGGCAACCCGTTTCGTCGAGGGCTCGGTGAGTCTCGCCACGTTCGAGCAGCCGGCGTCGGCCGAGGTTCGCGCGCTCGCGCAGCGTGTCCGCTGGATTCCTCTGGCGGATGCGCGATTTCCTGAGCGGTTCGAGGCGGTTGTGCGCTGTACGCTCACCGATGGCAGCGAGCGCTCGGTGCGGATCGATGATGTCGATGGCAACCCGTCGCGTCCGGCCTCAACGACGCGGATTCTCGCCAAATTCCGCGACAACGCTTCACGCGTGCTCGACACCGACGCGGTGGATGCGCTCGAGCGCGTGCTTCCCCATCTGATGAACAGCCAGGAACCGGTGACGATGCTCAGTCGGTGGTTGCGCGCGTTGCGGTCCACTCAGGCCGTCATGGCGTAGAGCAGGCGATAACAACCCATCGAGGCCGCGTTAGCAGCGCGAGGCGAATGTGCGCGCAGATGTCCTGCCACGATCGCCTGGGCCTGCAACGCGTCGGTCTCGCGTGCCGCCTCGATGAAGAGCGCCCGCTGTGGCGATCGATCCTGGTGACCGGTGACACGCACCGCGTCCATGCGGGCGCGGATCTGGGCGTCGTGATCAGCGACCCAGGTCGAGCCCACCCCGGCCAGTGCAGCAATCGCCTGGACCGGCAGGCCGCCAGACGTATCGTGCGCGGTGTTGTCATTGCCTGTTGCCGACTCGAATGCCGAATCGAACCGGGTCACCGCCAGGACGCTCCCCATGCCCGCTCGTACCCGGGTTCGAACGCGCGCGGTCATGCGAACCGTGTTGGCATACCAGCCTCTGCGTTTCCGGTCCTCGTCCGATACGGTTCCCAGAAGCTTCAGATAGTCGGGTGCGAGCAGGGCTTCCGGTGTGTGGGTTTCGAACAGCACCATGTGACTGGCCGCGCCATCAATCGCCTCGAAACATCGGCCGGTGGTGAAGGTGGTCCCCACGCGGCTCGGCATGTGATCACGCAGGTACCAGTCCAGCCACTGGTCGACAATCGACGGACTGATGTCGAACCAGTAGATCAGGGCGCCGGTCTGGCTCACTGGTCAGGCTTGATATCGGCCGCCTTCACCACCACCGCCCAGCGCGCCATGTCGGCCTTGATGAACGCGTCGAATTCCTCGGCCGTGCGCAGGGTGGGCTGCAGCCCCTGCCGCGACAGACTCGCAAGCGTGTCGGGCTGCTTCAGGATCTCGTTGACCGCAGCGTGAATTCGTCGGCGGGTATCGATCGGAGTGGCGGATGGCGCCATCAGACCGTACCAGTAATAGACCTCGTAGCCCGGCACCCCTGACTCGATAAAGGTTGGAATGTCGGGCACGATCGCCATGCGTTCCTTGCTCGATACCGCCACCACCCGCAACTGTCCCGAGCGCGCAAAAGAGGTTGACGACGGCAGCGTGGTGAAGATCATCATGTCCTTTTGTGTGCCGACAATCTCTGCCATGGCAGGTCCCACGCCCTTGTAGGGCACGTGTGACAGCTTGGTGCCGGTGACATGGAAGAAGAGCTCAGCCGCAAGATGGGCGCCGCTTCCCACCCCCGCGGAAGCAAACAGCAGCTGCCCCGGGCTTGCTTTGGCGCGGGTGACGAGGTCCTGCGCAGTTTTGATGGGCGAGGCTGGGTTCACCACCAGAACCATGGGCGTATCGGCGAGCGCGGCTACCGGGGCGAAATCGCGTGCGACGTCATAGGGCAGCTTTGGATAGAGGCTGGGGTTCACGCCGATCTCGGAGGTGGAGCCGACCAGAAGCGTTCGTCCATCGGGCGCGGAGCGGGCCACATGCTGGGCCGCAATGGCGCCCGCCGCACCAGGCCGGTTTTCCACCACCACGCTGGTGCCCAGCTTTTCGGCGAGCTTGGGCGCCAGCATGCGCGAGAGAATGTCGGTGCCGCCGCCGGGACTGAACGGCACGATGAGCGAGATGGGTTTGTCGCCGCCGCTCTGGGCGGTCGCGTGATCAACCGGGGCGAAAGCGAGTGCGGTCAGCGCCGCAGCAGTGAAAAGAGAGAGCCTCATGAAAACTCCTTGTGAATTCGAACAGTTCGGGTGTTGTAGGCCTGGCGATGTTCAAGCCGCGCGCGGCCAGTGCACCATTGGGAGCCCCGCAACCGGCGACCTGAAAAACGGGATTCGGGTGCCGCGCAGGCTGCCGAGGTAGGCGGTACGCAGATCAGGGCCGCCAAACGTGACGCTGGCCATCCAGGGGGCGATGGTGCCAGCGGCCGCGAACATCATGTCGCTGTTTGCCTCGCCCGCATCAAAGGCGCGCACCAGGTCGTGGCCCGCCGGTGTGCTGTCATCGAGCAGCATGAGCCGGTCGCCCTGGGGCGTGATGGCAATGAGCTGGTCGATCATGACAAGCGTGCACCAGAGGTTGCCGAAGGAATCGAACGCGATGCCATCTGGCATGCCACCGAGATGGGCCGGGCCATAGATTTCCCGATCGCCGAGGCTCACGTCGCCGTTGGATGATTCACGTACTCGCATTCGTGTGATGTGCGGGCCCGTTGTCTCGACGATATAGAGCCACTCTTCGCGGGCATCGAAGCGAATTTCGTTGGTGAAAGAAAAACCGTCGGCGACGATGCGGATGCCTCGCTGATCGGCGACAGCCACGAAGCCGTCGCGGACGCGGCTGGCCGCTGCCGTGGTCCAGGGATTGACGCGCGTGGAGACCGTGATCCAGATGCGGTCGCGTGAATCGCGTAGCACGAAGTTGACCTTGCCGATCGGCTGCCCATCGAGTCGATCATGGAGCACGCGCGTTTGACCGGAGCGTGACATGAGCTCCAGCCGGTCGGTGCCGAAATTGGAGATGAGGATGTCGCCGTTGCGGGCGAATGCGAGTCCGTTGGGGAGTGTTCCTTGTGTAAAGCGGGACTCCGCATCGGCTGTGACACCAAACGCGGCGCTCGCGCTCTGGCCAATGAAGACCTGCGTGTCGTCCGCACGGATATGCATCAAGCCCCCGCGAGCGTCAGCCGACCACAGGTCGCCATTAGGCTCGGCGAGAATACATTCGGGCCGCTGCAGGTCGCGGCCCACATAGCCGATGGCCGAGCGGTCGACCGAGAAGCCGGATAAAGGGTTTAGGCTCATTCGAGATTCACTTCCGGGTAGGCACGTGGCATATCAGGCCTCGCGCTTGACGAACCGATTGCGCAAAATTCCGATTCCTTCAACCTCAAGCTCGACCACGTCGCCAGGCTTGAGAAACCGCATCTGTTCGAGTCCGCAACCAGACCCCACGGTACCCGAGCCGAAAAATTCGCCCGACACCAGCGTTTCCGAGCGCGAGACATGCGCGATGCAGTCTTCGAACTTCCAGTGCATTTCGCCGCTGTTGCCGCCCCCCCAACGCTCGCCATTGACCCGCACCTCCATGGCGAGCCGATACGGGTCAGTGATTTCGTCGGCGGTGACCAGGCAGGGGCCGAGCACATTGCCGGTGTCGAAATCTTTCCCTTTTCCCGGGCCCAGCTGGCCGGGCATTTCCTTCATCTGCTCGTCACGCGCCGACACGTCGTTGAAGATGGTGTAGCCGAAGATGTGTTGGCGCGCATCGGCCCGGCTGATGTCGCGGCCGGGCTTGCCGATGAAGCATCCGAACTCGAGCTCGAAATCGAGCATGGTTGAAAAGGACGGCCACTCGATATCGGTGTCGTGACCGACCACGTTCAGCCGGTTGGGGTGATAGAAAATGGGTCGTTCGTACCAGGCCTGCGGGATTGCAAGAATGCCCTTGGCTTCCATGTCACGGATGGCCGCAGCGGGGTCAAGCGTACCGGCTGCACGGACCTTGCGGGCGGTGGAAAACGCCTGCACCAGATGCTTTTCGAAGCAGAGGAAATCGCGCATCTGCGGGGGCTGCGGAATGGGCGCCAGCAGCCGTACGTCCTTGCGGGCGACGAGCGCCGCCTTGTAGTGGGTGCGGCGGCCGATGAGGGACCGGGCGAGATCCAGCGCATCATCGCCCGATTGCGCCATGGCCAGTACGCTCGAAAGCCTGGCCGACGATCGGTCGTGCTGCAGACGATGCGCAGCCTGCAGGTCCAGGACCTTGCGGTCGCCGTCAACGAGAACACCAGCGCGGGGCCTGTTTTTTCCGTGTTGGAAGGTCACCAGTTTCATGCGTTCCCCTGATTCTTGTTCTGGTCCGTCAGTTGGGTGCCGGCCAGGCGGTTTCATGATCTCGCACAACCCTGACGGCGTTCGTCCGATTAAGAGCCGCAGACGTGCGACTGTCAAGCGTGGCGGCGTTCCGAAATCGCAGTGAAACCTGGCCGGTTGCAGCGAAAGCGCGGCGGGGTGATGATTCGATCCGCAGGGTCGTCGATTCCGCGGCCCGCATGCTCAGGAGAACATCGCATGAGACCCAATTCAGCATCGCTGAGGTCGTTGGTTGCCGGAGTCGTCTGCGCGGCCGCGCTGGGGAGTGCCCAGGCTCAGGAGGTGATTCGCCTGCAGGTTGCCGCTGGCCACCCCCCCATCTTTCTCTGGGTGAAGCACATCAAGGAAAGCCTGATGGCCACGGTGGATGCCGAACTCAAAAAGACCGGCAAATACCGTATCGATTGGAACGAAAGCTACGGCGGCACGCTGGCCAAGATCGGCTCCGAGCTCGAGACCATGCAGCAGGGGCTTTCCGACATGGGCATCGTCGCTACGGTGTTCCAGTCGGCCAAGCTGCCGCTCAACAATGTCACGTACTTCGTGCCCTACGGCCCCCCCGACGCCAATATCGTTACGCAGGCCATTGACTATATTCAGGGTTTGCCCGAGCTCACGGCCGAGTGGACCAAGTACAACACGGTGTATCTGGCCGGGTTTGCCATTGACAACTACGGTGTCGCCAGCAACTTCCCGATCAACCGCCTGGAAGATCTGAAAGGTCGCAAGATCGGTGGAGCAGGTCCGAACCTCGCATGGTTCCGCGGCACCGGCGCGGTCGGGGTTCAGGGAAGCCTCAACACTTTCTACAACGACATCAAAACTGGCGTGTACGAGGGCGTGGTTGCGTTTGCCACCTCCGCCGTGCCGGCCAAGCTGTTTGAGGTGGCCCCGCATTACACGGTCACCAACATGGGGGCCATGTACGCGGGTGCGGTTGCGATCAACAAAAATCGCTGGGACAAGCTGCCGGATGAGGTCAAGGCGGCCTTTCGGCGCGGCGCCAATGCTTACAAAGCCAATTACATTCGTGAGCAGACCGAACGCATCGAGGCCTCGTATGCGGCCTGGCAGAAAGGTGGCGGCAAGGTGAGCCAGCTATCGCCCGAGGAGCAGATCCGGCTGGTCAAGGCCATGCCCAACCCCACCCGTGACTGGATCAAGCAAGCCGGGCCCAACGGGAAGAAAGTTCTGTCAGCCTACATGGACTCGGTTCGCGCCACGGGTTACAAGTTCACACGCGATTTCGACAAAGAATAGCGACCGGGGGGCGTGATGGAATCCGGGCCCAGCCCATCGGCACCGGCTGAGCCGGCGCCGCTCCATGCAAAGGCGATCGCTTTGCTGTCTGCAATCGGTACCGGATGGATTTTTTTCCTGATGGTGCTGATTCTTATCGATGTGGTGGGCCGCGGCGCGTTCAATGCGCCGCTGCTCGGTGTGCCGGAAATGGTCCGGTTCTCGATCGTCGGCATCGTGTTCCTGCAACTGCCGCAGACGCTGCGTACCGGTGGGCTCACCCGCTCTGACGTGCTGCTTGCGCGCTTGCTCGAGAAGCGGCCGGCGGCAGGCCATCTTCTGCAGGGACTCTTCCATCTGACCGGCATGGGTCTGTTTGTGATCCTGTTCGGCACGCTTTGGCCGATCATGATCGAGGCCTTCAAAGCGGGTGATTTCTACGGCTCGGCAGGTCTCATTCAGATTCCGACCGGACCCCTCTACGTCATCATGCTGATCGGAAGCGGCGCCATGGCGCTTCAGTTTCTGCTCCTTGCCTGGCATGACGCGCAAGTCTCGCTGGGGCGTGCACAACCCATCACTGCCGGGAGCACCGGAGAATGATCGAGCCCACGCTGATCGGACTCGTGTCGGTGGCCATCATGCTGGTGCTGATCTACGCCGGCATGCATGTGGGGATCGCGCTGTCGCTCTTGTCATTTGTCGGGGTCTGGATGATTCGCGGTGATGCAACCGTGGCCGCCAACCTCCTTGCGCTTGCCGCATCGGATGCCATCTCCGACTATGTGTTCGGGGTGGTGCCGCTCTTCGTGCTCATGGGGTTGCTGGTGGCAGTTGCCGACATCGGCAAGGATTCCTTCGAGGTCGCCAACCAGATCTTCCGCCGGGTGCGGGGCGGCTTGGGCATCGCCACGGTGGCGGCCAATGCAGTGTTCGCAGCCATCACCGGCATCAGCATTGCCTCGGCAGCGGTCTTCACCAAGGTGGCTGTGCCCGAGATGCTGCGACACGGATACTCTGCCCGATTTGCTGTGGGGGTGGTGGCGGGTTCGTCGGTACTGGGCATGCTGATACCGCCCAGTCTGCTGCTCATTCTCTACGGCGTGCTCACCGAAAAATCGGTGGGTGACCTGTTCGTGGCCGGCATCATTCCGGGCATTGTGCTCGCCATCGCTTACTCCATTGGCATTTTGCTCATGGGGCGATTTACCCCGGGCTTTGTGGGCGGACGGATCGTCGCTGGCACCGAGCAGGCCTCGCCACTCATGAGCGCGGGCGAGATGGCTGCGCGCATGATGCCGGTCGTCGCCCTGGTGATACTGGTGCTGGGCGGGCTTTACGCCGGGCTGTTCACGCCGACCGAGGCGGGCGCGGTGGGCGCGGCGGGTGCGCTGGTGCTGGCAATCATCAAGCGCAAGCTGAGCCGGGCGGCGCTCTGGCAGGTGCTGGTTGAAACCGGCCGGATCACGGCCTCCATCTGCTTTCTCATCATTGCAGCGCAGCTCTACTCACGCATGCTCGCTGTTTCCGGCGTCACCGAACTGCTTCGCGCGCTCACTGTGAGCACCGGGCTGGGCTTTCCGGGTCTGCTCACCATCTTCGTGCTGGTGGTGCTTCTGCTTGGCACGATTCTCGACTCCAGTTCGATCATGCTCATCACCATCCCGCTGGTGCTGCCCGCGCTGGTGTCATTCAATGTCGACCTCATCTGGTTCGGAATCGTGACGTTGCTGGCGGTTGAAATCGGGCTCCTCACCCCGCCGTTTGGCATCGCCGTGTTTGTCATCAAGGCAACGCTCGGCAATTCCAGTCCCATCACGCTGAACGACATCTTTGCCGGCGCACTGCCTTTCGCCGCGATCATGCTGGGGGTGCTGCTGCTGGTGATCGCGTTTCCCTGGCTGGCCACCGCGCTGCTTTGAGGGCCACGCTTCCCAACTTCAAATCAGGAGAAAAATCATGGTCTGGCGAGTTCGCAGGGTTTACACCGGGCACAACAAGCAGGGGCGGGCGGTGATCGTCCAGGACGGTCTGGCGCCCAATGTCAAAGAGATGGCGTCGATGCCAGGACTCGCGCTGACCGATTTGTGGGAAACCACCGGGCCGCTCGCGAGTAACGAGGGCAATGCCGATGCTGCAGATCGCACCGTCAGGCTCGAACCCCCGCGAGGCGGCTCCATCCTCCGCATTGTCGAGTTCCCGCCCGACAAGGCCTGGCGTGACAGCGCGGATGCCAAGGCAGCGTTTGAATCGATTGGTGCCGGACACGCCAAGGACAAGCAGTCGGCGGACCCGATGATGCACAAGACCAGCACGGTCGACTACATCATTGTGATTTCTGGCGAGATCTACGCGGTGGTGGAAGAGGGAGAGGTGCTGTTGAAGCCTGGCGATGTTTTCATCCAGCGCGGCACCAACCACTCATGGAGCGTTCGCGGCGATGTGCCCTGTGTGATTGCAGCGGTGCTGGTGAGTGCGGCGCCGCTCGGCAAACCGGCAGTCAGGAAGAAGCCGGCGGGCAAGCCGGTCGCGACGAAGGCCACGAAGGCGACGAAGGCCGCGAAAGCGAACAAGGCCACCAAGGTCACCAAGGCGCCGGCGAAACGCGCCACCAAGGCGGCCAAGGCGACCAAGGCGACGAAGGCTACGAAGGCTCCGGTGAAGCGCGCCGCCAAAGCGGCCAAAAAAGCTGGTCGGGGGCGATGAATGGCCATGAAGCCGATCGGATTCGTGGGCCTGGGCAACATGGGCGGGCGGATGACGCGCCGGCTGGTGGCGGGTGGGCTGAGTGTGCTGGGTTTCGACGTGCGCGTCGGGCAGGCTGAGCAGTGCGGCGCGATGCCCGCGTCATCGATCGCGCAGATCGCAGAGACCTGTGACCTGATCCTGCTGTCGCTGCCTGACAGCCATGCGGTGGAGGCGGTGGTGGAGGGCGATGCCGGTCTGCTTTCGCATTGCCGGCCTGGGCAGACCATCGTCGATCTGTCCACGGCGGCGCCGCGCTCCACGCGCCGGCTTGCCGCGCTGTTTGCGGACCGCGGCGCAGTACTGGTCGACGCAGGAATTTCGGGCGGCGCGGCAGCCGCCGACAAGGGCACCCTCACGCTCATGATCGGCGGCCCCGCTGGTGTAGACAGCTTGCTTGATCCAGTATTCCGGCATTTCGCCGCCAAGGTGGTTCACATGGGCGAAACCGGTAATGGCCATGCCACCAAACTGCTCAATAATTTTCTGAACGCCGTCACGCTTGCAGCGACCGCCGAGGTCATGGTCGCCGGCCGCAAGGCGGGGTTGGACCTTCAGCAACTTCTCGATGTGATCAACAGCAGCAGCGGGGTGAACTTTGCAAGTCTCAACCGCTTTCCCCATATCATTCGGGGCAACTATCTGGAAGGCGGACTCACCGGCAAGCTTATGACCAAAGATATCGTGCTCTACGCTGAAATGGCGAGCGAGTTGGGCATCGCCTCGCTCAACGCAGCCGGTCCCCTGGCAAGCTTTGGTCTTGGAACGGCGCTGGGCTATGGGGACCAGATCAGTAATCGGGTGGTCGACGCGATCGGTGACGCCAGTGGCGGTGTCCGGGTGAGCCGCTGACCTTCGTTTTGATGTTTTTCAGGAGATCGCAATGAAAGTGATGCATGCGCGCCAGGAAGGCGCCAGTTCGGAAATGCGGGACGCCACCTTTACGGGCGGCGTGTGGGGCGACCCGGTGATGCCCTTTACCCAGGGTGTCCAGATCAACAACGTGTTTTTCTCGCCAGGCGCCCGTACGCACTGGCATCAGCATGAAGTGGGACAGGTGCTGCATGTGGTGGGCGGAAGCGGCTGGGTCTGCGAAGACGGCCACGAACCCCAGCGCATCCGGACCGGCGATGTCGTCTGGATCGGACCGGGCGAGCGCCACTGGCATGGCGCAGATACGAACAGTTTCATGATGCACCTGGCCATTTCCATCGGCAAAACCGACTGGAAAGAGGCGGTCACCGACGCCCAGTATGTGAAGGGCTGAACCCGAAAGGAATGCCGATGTCTGCCTCATCGCAGAAAAGAACCGTGCTGGTCTCAGGCGCCTCGGCGGGCATCGGCCGGGCCTGTGCGCTGATGCTCGCCCGTCGCGGCAACACCGTGATTGCGATGGGGCGGCGTCTGGATGCGCTGCAGTCGCTTGCCAGCGAGGCGCCCGCGGGGTCGATTGAAGTGCTCGCTGGCGATCTCAATGACAAGGCCTATCTCGATCAGGCCGATGGCCACTTTGCCCGCTGCGACGTGTTCATCAACAACGCGGGCGTGTTGCGTTACGCGCCGCTCATGGATCTGTCCGACGATGATATTGCCTGGATGTTCCAGACCAACGTCATGGCGGCGGTGCAACTCACCCGCCGCGTGGCCCGGCATATGGTGGCCAGGCAGTCTGGCCATATTGTGTTCATGACCTCCATCGCTGCGCGCGAGGTGTACCGGCTGGCCTCGGGTTACTGCGCCACCAAGCACGCGCTCTCTGCATTTGCGCGCTCGTTCCGGCTCGAATTGCAAGGCTTTGGCATCAAGGTCACCGAAGTGGCACCCGGTATGGTCGACACCAACATCCGCGAGGGGAGTGACCACCCTGCGGTGGTTGCCGCCATGCAGGCCCGCCGCTTTTCGCCGCTTACCTCGGATGAGGTGGCGAGCGCGGTGGCCTATGCGCTTGAATCCACGCCCAACCTCTGTCCCGACCTCATCGAACTGAGGCCGCTGGGCTCTGTCTGACGTTTTCCCGGAGATCCTCCCATGGCCACTGCAGCCAAGGCCGCCCGCAAGGCGGCTGCGAAGAAACCCGCGGCGAAGAAAGCCGCTGCAAAAAAACCTGCGGTCACAAGTCGGGCGGCCAGCAAGCCCGCAGCAAAGCGCGGCGCTGCACCGAAGCCCGCCGCCAAGAAGCCCGCCGCCAAGAAGCCCGCCGCGCTACCCACCCTGAAGGTACCTGCGGTCACCCGCTGGAAGCCGCAGAAATTCATGGCGGCTCACGCGGGCGACAAAGGTCAGCAGTTCCGTAAAGGCCTTCGTTCCTATGCCTCGTACCGCGATTTGGGGATCAGCAAGGCAACCGGTGGCGTGGTTCAGGCGCATGTCATTCGACTGCACGGCCCATGCGATCCGGCGTTGGTGTCGATCCGTCATCTTCATGGCGTCCAGTTCCAGTTCCTGTATATGCTCAAGGGCTGGATGGAAGGCGAATACAACGGCCGTCGCGAGCGCTTCGAGGCCGGCGCCTGCTGGATCCAGCCCAATTCGATCCCGCATACGGTGCTCGATTATTCCGACGACTGCGAGATGATCGAACTGATCCTGCCGGGCACCTTCGAGACCCGCGAGCTCTGATCCGCCCCCTTTATCAATCCTTGGCTGGTTTGATCACCACGCCCATTCTGGCCTCCACAAACTGGGCGATTCGCGTGAAGTCGTGGGGGCCGCCATACACCTCATTGGTTTGCCGCCAGATTTCATGCACGGCGTCTGCCACCGGCATGGTGGCGCCCAGACCCGCGGCCTCGCGCATGCACAGATCGACATCCTTGAACATCAGCGCGGTGGCAAAGCCGAAGTCGAAGGTTCGCGGCAGCACCGCCTTCGGAAATTTGTCGCGGCTCGCGGTATTCATGCCGCTCCCCGCGTTGATCACGTCGATCATGATTTTGGGGTCCAGCCCGGCTTTGACCCCCATCGCCACGGCCTCCGAGGTGATGGCCATCGACGCTGCCGAGACCAGATTGTTGGCAAGCTTCATGGTTTGCGCCATGCCTGGCTCGGCGCCAATGTAGAAGAGCTTGCCGATATGCCGCAGCACGTCGGACAGGCGGTCAAAGCTTGCCTGCGGCCCGGAGACCATCACCGCGAGCGTGCCCTTGATCGCGCCGTTTCGCCCGCCTGAAACCGGCGAATCAATGAACTCGATCCCCCGAGCAGCGAGCGCAGCCTGAACCGACCGCGCCATCGAGGTGCCGGTCGTGGAGAGGTCCACCACGGTTCGCACCGTCTTGCCGTGAATCAATCCCGTGGCCGAGGTGCACACGTCGTTGACGATCTGCGGGGTGGGAAGCGAAAGGAGCACTGTGTCCACCTGGTCGCCCACCTCGCGCACGGATGCGGCGAGCTTCACGCCGCGGGCGGCCAAGGCCTGGGCGGCAGCAGGGTTGACATCAAACACCATCAAGGTGTGCCCGGCATCGAGCAGGCGCTCGGCCATGGGGACACCCATGGCTCCCAATCCGATGAAGCCCAGATTCATTGCAATCTCCGAGATGTGTGGCTGACCCGGTCGGTCATCGCCGATCAGTCCGAAGGATCGCACCGGATCCGCCCCTTGAGAAGCCAGCGATCCGAAAGTGATTCCGTTATGGCCGCGCAGCGCCAGGTTTGCCTATACTTGCCGCGCCCCAGTTGGGGTGTCGCCCGACCCGATCATGCAAAAGCCTGCCCCGCCCGAACTGGCTCCAAAGAGCCTGACCATCCCCGCGCTGGTTGCCGAGATGGCGAACCGCTATCCGGATCGCGAAGCGGTGGTGGGTGCCCATCACCGCTTCACCTACCAGGGTATCGAGCGGGCGGTGAACCAGGCGGCGTCGTTTCTGTTGCAGGCGGGTATCCGCAAGGGCGACAAGGTAGCCGTTCTGATGGGCAACCTGCCCGAGTGGATCATTGCCGACTTTGCAATCACCTCGATTGGTGCGGTGATGGTGGCGGTCAACACCTGGGTGACCGCACGGGAACTCGCCTATGTGCTCGAGCATTCCGACACACGACTGCTCATCACCACCGGCCGGTTTTTGCGCCATGATTACCGCGCAATGATCGACGAACTGCGAGCCGAGTCCCGACTGCCTCAACTCGAGCGCGTGCTGGTGGTGGGCGACGATGTGCGCGATGGCGATCTGCGCTGGACCGATGCGATGCGCGAGCCCGATCCCGCCGCTGCGTCCCGGCTGAACGAAGCGCGGGCAGCCGTCAGGCCCGACGATCCGGCCTACATCCTCTACACCTCGGGCTCTACCGCGCTGCCCAAAGGCGTGGTGATTCAGCACCGGGGGCTGGTCGAAAACATGTGGAGAATCGGCCAGCGCCAGCACGTCACGCATCATGACCGCCTGTGGCTGGCCGTCTCGCTCTTCTGGGGGTTGGGTTGCGAAAACGCGCTCTTCAACCTCTATACCCATGGTGGCTGCATCGTGCTGCAGGAAAGCTTTGACGCCGAGGAGGCGCTGCAGTTGATCGAGCGTGAGCGCTGCACGATGTTCTATGGCACGCCCAATATGGCCGAGGCACTCCTCAGCACGCCCGGTTATCGGCGAGAGCGGCTTCGCACCATGCGGGGCGGGGCCACGATCGGCACGCCGGATCAGATCCGACGGCTGATCGATGCCGGCCTCACCGAGATCTGCAACATCTACGGGCTCACTGAAACCTATGGCAACTGCTCGGTCACTGACGCGGCTGACGATCTGGCGCTGCGGCTTGAAAGCATCGGCCAGCCACTCGCGGGCTTCGATATCCGGGTGATCGACAGCAGCTCCGGACTGGAGTGCGCACCCGGGGACATCGGAGAAATTCGCGTCAAGGGCCACGTGCTCAAGGAGTACTACAAGGACCCCGAGCGCACCCGCGAAGCCTTTGATGAGCGCGGCTACTTCCGCACGGGCGATCTCGGGCTGTTCGGGCCCACCGGGCACCTTTATTTCCGGGGTCGGATCAAGGAAATGATCAAGACCGGTGGCATGAATGTGTCGCCTGTTGAGGTGGAGCAGGTGCTCACCGGGCACCCCGGCGTGATGGCCGCCTATTGTGTGCCGCTCCCTGATCCCGAGCTCGATGAAGTCTTTGGCGCGGTGGTGGTGCCCAAGCATGGGGCGATCATCGATCTCGAGGCGGTGCGGGCTTTGTGCGCCCGCGAATTGGCCCGCTACAAGCGACCGAAACAGTTTCTGGTGATTGAAGAGCGTGACCTGCCGCTCACCATCACGGGCAAGGTGCGCAAAGACGATTTGATCCGTCGCTTCACGTAATCTGCTGAATGCGGGCACACGGTTTACATCGAACTCTCAACGGAGATCTGCCAGATGACACTCCCCACCTACGAAATCTACGCGGTCAAGTACGCGCACCACGACCGCAGTTCGCGCGACAACTTTGTGGGCGGGGACAGTCATGACGTGCCCATGCCGCTCGATTATTTCGTCTGGGCGATCCGGGGGGGCGGCCGCACCTGGGTGCTGGACACCGGGTTTTCCGAAGAGGTCGCCAGGCAGCGCGGGCGCGATTTTCTCCGCTGCCCCGGACAGGGGTTGTCACTGCTCGGCATCGATCCTGAGTCGGTGAGCGACGTGATCATCTCGCATATGCATTACGACCATGCAGGCAATGCTCAGCTCTTTCGGCGGGCGCGCTATCACCTGCAGGACCGCGAGATGCAGTTCGCAACTGGGCGCTGCATGTGTTTCAAGCCCATGCGGTTTCCGTTTGACGTGAATGACGTGAAAGCCATGGTGGACCGGGTGTTCGAGGACCGTGTGTGCTTTCACGATGGTGACGATGAAATTGCACCGGGTATCACGCTCCACCGGGTGGGCGGGCACACGATGGGATTACAGGTGGTGCGCGTGCACACCCGCCGCGGCTGGGTGGTGCTTGCGAGCGATGCCTCGCATTTTTATGCCAACATCGAATCCGATCGGCCGTTTCCGCTCATCTACAACCAGGCCGACATGCATGAAGCCTATCGACGCGTGTATTCGCTTGCCAGTTCGCCGGCGCATGTCATCCCTGGCCACGATCCGCTGGTCATGAAGCGCTATCCGGCGCCCAGCGATGCGCTGCGCGGTATTGCGGTGAGGCTGGATGCCGATCCGATCGCCGACTGATTCGAGCTTTTCTTCCATCCTGTTTCAAGGACTCCACGATGTCAGCCTTTCCTGATGAAGACTGGTTCAGGGCCTATCAGGCCCGCGTCAATGCCGATCGCGAACTCTCGGTGATCGGCAATTGGTTCAGCGCGCGTTTCTCGATCACTGTGGGCGATACCCGCCGCGTGCTCACGGTTGAGAAAGGGCGTATCAGCCAGATCAATTTCGCGCCGCGCTTTGATGCCCGTCCTGCCTTCGGATTCCGTGCGCCGATGGACACCTGGGCCAGGTTTGTGAGCGCCACGCCGCCGCCGCTCTATAACGACTTCTTTGCCATGCTGATGCGCGTACCGGAGTTTGTGCTGGAGGGCGACGGCCTGGTCGCCATGCAAAACGGCCGTGCACTGCAGCGGATGATGAACCTGATGCGAAAGGAAGCCGCATGAACCGCCTCGAACCGATCAGCGGCCGCTATGTCACGGTCGATATCCAGGGCGAAGCCCATCGTATTTTTTTCGAGGAAGCTGGCGAGGGCGTGCCGCTTATTTGCCTGCACACCGCAGGCGCCGACTCGCGCCAGTGGCGGCATCTTCTGAACGACGCCGATGTCACGAGCAGGTTCAGGGTGCTTGCTTTCGATCTGCCCTATCACGGGCGATCAAACCCGCCCGACGAGTGGTGGCTGCGCAAATATCAGCTCACCTCGCAACTCTATGCCGACATGATCCGGGCCTTCTGGAAGGGGCTGGGTCTCGATCGTCCGGTCATCATGGGTTGCTCCATGGGCGGGGCAATCGTGCTCAAGATGGCGGTGGATTATCAGCGCGAGCTTCGTGGCATCGTCGGGCTGGAGGCGGCCGCGTACGCGCCAGGTCGCTATAACGACTTCCTGCACCACCCTGCCGTGCACGGTGGTGAACTTTGCGCAAGCTACACCATGGGTCTCTGTGCACCCACCACACCCGAAACCAATCGCCGGGAAAACTGGTGGTACTACGCGCAGGGTGGTCCTGGCGTCTACGCTGGCGACGTGCATTTCTACAGCTTCGACTGGGACGGTCGTGAGGCGATCAAAACGATCGATACCGGTCTTTGCAAGGTGTCGCTGCTCACGG
>CAMBZS010000011.1 GCA_945872335.1 Bordetella parapertussis
CGCTGACGCCGAAGGTGTATCGCCCCGAAAACTCTCAGGCAAAAGGACTGCTTCGGGTCAGGCACTCTGGAGAGAAACCGGCGTTGTTCGCAAAGGCGCAGCGATCCGGTTCGCCGAAGGAAACACGCGTTGCACGCGGCCCGGGTCAACCTACCCGCAGCCCGCGACTGCGCTGAATGTCTCAGGCAAACGGACAGAGGGGGCTCCCCCAACCCGCATCCCTCACGGATGCCCGTCAGGAGCCCTCGCCTTGGACACGCCCGCCTCACTTCGCTACACCGACTCGCACGAATGGGTCCGCATCGACGCAGATGGCTGCGTCACGATCGGCATCACGGCCCATGCGCAAGATCAACTCGGTGAGCTTGTCTATGTCGAGCTGCCAGCGGTCGGTCGCAGCCTCACCCGAGGCGAGGCCTTCGCGGTCGTGGAATCGACGAAGGCCGCCTCGGACGTCTACGCGCCCATCGATGGCGAAGTGGTCGAGGTAAACAGCGCGCTCGCCGACACGCCTCAAAGCGTCAACAGTGCGCCCTACGACACCGGTTGGCTGATCCGGGTGAGGCCCGCCAACGCCTCGCAAATCGAGTCGCTCCTCACGGCGCAGGCCTATCTCGCTGGCCCCGGCGCGCTCTGAGCGGAGGGTATGCAATGAGCCTTCACGAAACCATCGGGCGCGGCCTTGCCTCACTCACCGGCGAGGACTCGTTTCACGCGCGTCATCTGGGCCCGGCAGGCGCAGATGAACGCGCCATGCTGGAAGCGCTGGGCCTTGCCACCCGCGATGCGCTGATCGATGCCACGGTGCCGGAATCGATCCGTCTTCGCGCTCCGCTCGCGCTCCCCGACCCTGCATCAGACACGACGGCACTCGCCGAATTGCGCGCCATTGCCGCGCGCAACCAGGTATGGCGCAGCTACATTGGCGCGGGCTATCACGGCACCCTCACGCCCGAACCCATCCGACGAAACGTCCTGGAGAATCCGGGCTGGTACACCGCCTATACGCCCTACCAGGCGGAGATTGCGCAGGGCCGGCTCGAGGCCCTCCTCAACTATCAGCAGATGGTGATCGACCTCACCGGCCTGCCAATCGCCAATGCATCGCTTCTCGATGAAGCCACCGCTGCCGCGGAAGCCATGGCGATTGCACGACGGGGGTCAAAGGCAGTCTCGAACCGTTATCTGGTTGATGTCGGGACTCACCCTCAGGTCATCGCGGTGCTGTGCACGCGCGCACGCTGGCTGGGCTGGGAGGTCGTGCTCACGGACGCTTCCGTCCCCAGTGTCACCGATGGCAAATTTTTCGGCGCTCACCTGCAGTGGCCCGACACGCGCGGGCGGCTTCGCGACTGGTCACCGGTCATCGACTGGCTTCATGCCCAGGGCGCGCTCGTGACCATCGGTTGCGACCCGCTTGCAAGCCTGGTTGTTCGTTCGCCTGGTTCGCTGGGCGCCGATATTGCAATCGGCTCGGCACAGCGCTTCGGTGTGCCGCTGGGTTATGGCGGGCCGCACGCGGCCTTTATGGCGGTTCGCGAATCGCTCGTTCGCATGATGCCCGGCCGGATCATCGGGGTCTCGCACGACGCGGCGGGTAAGCCCGCGCTGCGGATGGCGCTCCAGACCCGCGAGCAGCATATCCGGCGCGACAAGGCGACCAGCAATGTCTGCACCGCGCAGGCCCTGCTTGCCAATATGGCGGGCTTCTATGCGGTCTGGCATGGGCCTCAGGGGCTTTTGCGCATCGCCCTTCGCGTGAACGCCATGGGACGGTTGCTTACGCAGCTGGTGGCGCCCGCGGGGCTTTTACCCATCTACGATCACTGGTTCGATACGCTCACCTTTGACGCCGGCCCGGCACACGCCGCAGTGCTAGCTCGCGCAAGGGCGCTTGCCATCAACCTGCGCGACCTTGCTGCCGAAGGCGCGCAAGGTCTGCTGGGGATCGCAATCGATGAAACCGTCACGCTCGCCGACATTGCTGATCTTGCCTACGTGCTCAGCGGCGACCGGCCGCAGCCCACCTTATTGGATGCGCTCGCCGCTGCCATCGAAATCGAGCCCGCCACCGTGCCCGATTCGCTTCGCCGTCGCGACGCGGTCCTCACCCACCCGGTCTTTAGCCGTCATCACAGCGAAACCGAGTTTGTCCGCTATCTGAAGCGACTTGAGAACCGCGACCTGTCGCTCGTGCACGCGATGATTCCGCTCGGCTCTTGCACCATGAAGCTGAACGCCGCCGCTGAGATGGCCCCGGTCAGCTGGCCCGAGTTCGCCAATCTTCACCCGTTCGCGCCGGCCGGGCAGGCGGAAGGCTATCGGGTCATGCTCGCGCAGCTGGGTCAATGGCTATGCGCCATCACAGGATTTTCAGCGGTCTCATTTCAGCCCAATTCCGGCGCGCAGGGCGAATACGCAGGGCTTCTTGCCATTCGCAACTGGCAGATCGCGCGCGGCGAGACGGCGCGCGATATCTGCCTGATCCCATCATCGGCGCACGGCACCAACCCTGCCACCGCGCAGATGATGGGCCTGAAGATTGTGGTGGTCGCCTGCGATGCGCAGGGCAACATCGACGCCGCTGACCTGCGCGCGAAGATCGACGCCCATCGCGAGAAATTGTGCGCGCTGATGGTCACCTACCCCTCCACGCACGGCGTTTTCGAAGCGGCAATCCGTGATATCTGTGATTGGGTCCATGAGGCGGGTGGGCAGGTCTACATGGACGGCGCAAACCTGAACGCCCAGGCCGGGCTGACCCAGCCCGCGCTCATCGGCGCCGATGTCTGTCACATGAATCTGCACAAGACTTTCTGTATCCCGCATGGTGGCGGCGGCCCGGGCATGGGGCCGATCGCGGTGGCCGAGCATCTTGCACCGCATTTACCCGAGGATCCATTCACCGCGGGCGCCCGGTCAGTCATTGCAAACGGATCAGTCGGCTCGGTGTCGGCGGCACCGTTTGGGAGCGCACTCATCACCACCATCTCCTGGATGTACATCCGAATGATGGGCGCCCGTGGCATTCGGGCGGCTACCGAGGTTGCGATCCTGAATGCGAATTACATCGCCGCACGGCTCTCACCCTATTTCCCGGTGCTCTATACCGGCGAACACGGTCGCGTGGCACACGAGTGCATCCTCGATCTGCGGCATCTGAAAGCACAGTATGGCGTCACGGCAGAGGACATCGCCAAACGCCTGATGGACTATGGCTTTCACGCGCCCACGCTTTCATTTCCAGTCGTCGACACACTGATGATTGAACCCACGGAGTCCGAACCAAAGGCCGAACTCGATCGCTTCTGCGAGGCCATGATCGCCATCCACGGCGAGTTGCAGGCGATCGCTTCGGGCGAGTTTGACCCACTGGATAACCCGCTCAAGCAGGCCCCGCACACTGCCACCGAATTGGCGGGTGAATGGACCCACCCCTATTCGCGCGAGCGTGCAGCCTTTCCCCTTGAGTGGATTCGGGCGGCCAAGTTCTGGCCCTCGGTCAAGCGCATTGACAACGCGGCAGGCGACCGACAACTGGTCTGCAGCTGCGCGCCGGTAAGCGACTATCAGTGACCGGGGTCACCATGACCGACACGACATCGCCCCAGACGCTCGAATTGCCGCTCGGCGCGCTTCACCGTGAACTCGGCGCGCGCATGGGCCCGTTTGCCGGGTTCGCCATGCCCATCCAATACCCGGCCGGACTCAAGGCCGAGCATTTGCACACGCGGGGCGCGGCAGGTTTGTTTGATGTCTCACACATGGGACAGCTGCGGCTGGGTGCCCGCGACGGCACGCTCGCCACACTTACCCGTGCAATCGAGCGTGCGCTTCCGCTCGATTGCGATGGCTGGCCCGCTGGGCAGCAACGCTATTCGGTGCTGCTAAACGACCAGGGCGGCATTGATGACGATCTCATGCTGGTGCTTCGCCCGGATCTCGCCGAGGGACCCGAGATCCGGATGGTGGTCAATGCCTCCAATCGGCGGGGGGATCTGGCGCGGCTCCGGGCACTCTGTCCGGAGCTGCTGATTGAGGAGATCGACGCGGCGTTGCTCGCGCTCCAGGGTCCCGCTGCGGAGCGCGTACTGGCAACGCTCGATCGCGATGCGGTGCGACCGGTCTTCATGCAGGCCTGCGCGCTTACACTCGATGGCGCCACCTGTTTTGCCACACGCTCGGGCTACACCGGCGAGGACGGCTACGAAATCTCGGTGCCGCTTGATGCTGCGCTCCGCGTGGCGCGGCGTCTGCTCGCCGACCCAGCGGTTCAGCCGGTGGGGCTGGGCGCTCGCGACACGCTGCGCCTGGAGGCCGGGCTCCCGCTCCACGGCAACGATATCTCGCCTTCGATCAGTCCGATCGAGGCCGGGCTCGCTTTCGCGATCGCGCGGTCGCGACGCGCAGGCGGCGCGAAGGCGGGCGGCTTTCCCGGCGCGTCGCGCGTGCTCGCAGAGCTCGCTCACGGGGCGCCGCGGCAGCTGATCGGTTTGACCTCGGGTGAGGGGATTCCGGTTCGCGCGCATGCGGCAGTGGTGGATAGCGCTGATCGCGTGGTGGGTGAGGTCACGAGCGGCACGATCTCGCCCACGCTTGGCAAGGCAGTCATGCTCGCGCTCGTTGAGAACGAGGCCTTGGCCGCAGGCAAGGTGCTTCGCGCAGTGGTGCGCGATAAACGCCCCTTGCTCGAGCGTGTGTCGCTGCCGTTTGTACCGAAGCGGTATCGGCGCTAGCGCACCGAGCGCGACAACAGATCGCCGGTTGCCGACACGGAACCGCCTGCCTCGACCCCCCGGCTGAGCCCGAGGGTCGAGAACTCTGTTCCGAGGACACCATATTCCCGGTCCAATCCGACCTCTGCACACTGACTTGCAAGTTGATATCAAAAGGCTCAAAATGCTATCATTGATTTCGACCTATCCCGCCATGGCCAATCTCACCGTTCGAAACCTACCCGACGAAGTGCATCGTGCCTTGAGGCTTCGTGCCGCACAAAACGGGCGGAGCACAGAAGCCGAAATTCGCTTCATTCTCGAAAACAGCGTGTGCCCGCCTCAACGCCTGCTCCTGGGCAGCGCGCTCGCGCAACTCGGTCGAGATGCGGGGCTCACCAATCGCGACGTCGAGGCATTGGAGGGGCTGCGCGATCGCACCCCCGCGGAACCGTTGAGGCTCGCATGATCATTCTCGACACCAACGTTATTTCCGAGGCGATCAAGCCGCAGCCTTCGCAAGCGGTGCAGGCCTGGTTTGATGCACAGGACGCGAGCACCCTCTTTCTCACCAGCGTCACGCTCGCCGAGCTCTGGTACGGCATCGGTGCCCTCCCCGCAGGACGGCGGCGCCAGTCGCTCGCCAAGGCAGTCGACGGGCTGATCGCACTTTTTCTCGGGCGCATTCTTGCGTTTGATACCGACGCGGCACGTCACCACGCGGCGAGCGCGCTGCGCGCTCGCGCAGCAGGTCAGGGCCTACCCGCCCCAGACGCCTACATTGCAGCCATTGCCGCTGCCAGCAGCTACGCCGTTGCCACCCGAGACGCAGCGCCTTTTCGAGCGGCCGGCGTTGCAGTCATCGACCCCTGGCAATTTCGACCGCACTGAGCGCGCTGGCCTCGGGTATCAACTCGCCAGACCGGCGCCTCGCGCTCACCGCCCGCGCCACGAGTCTTCGTCCCCGATCAGCAGCGTCTCAAACCCTGAAAATCTTCCCCGGATTCATGATGTCGTCCGGATCGAGCGCCCGCTTGATTGCCCGCATCAGATCGAGCGCATCATCGCCCGCCTCTTCTTCCAGAAAGCCGATCTTGTGGAGCCCCACGCCGTGCTCGCCGGTGCAGGTGCCGTCCATTGCAAGCGCAAGCCGCACGATCTCGTCATTGAGCCGTTCGGCCTCGGCCACCTCGTTGGCATCATCGGCATTGATGAGCGCCACCGCGTGAAAATTGCCATCGCCCACATGACCCAGCAGCATGGTGGGAAAGCTCGCCGTATCAAGAATGCGCCGAGCGCCGCTGATCGAATCGGCCAGCCGCGAAATCGGTACACAGGTGTCGGTCGAAATTGCACGACAGCCGGGCCGAACCTGTAGGCACGAGAAATACGCCTTGTGGCGCGCGTCCCATAGGCGGTTACGATCTTCGGGGCGCGTGGCCCATTCAAAGTCCTGCCCGCCATGCTCGGCCGCAAGCGCCTGCACGGTCTCGGCCTGCTCGCGAACCCCCGCCTCAGAGCCGTGGAACTCGAAGAACAGCGTGTGTTGCTCACGCAGACCGAGCTTGCTCGCCGCGTTGACCGCGCGAATCGTGTTCTCGCAAAGGTACTCACTTCGTGCGATGGGTACGCCCAGCTGGATGGTCTGAATCACCGTCTGGACCGCCGCCTCGAGGCTCGGGAAATTGACCACCGCCGCCGACATGGCTTCCGGCACCGGATAGAGCTTCACCGTGACCTCGGTGATCACGCCCAGCGTGCCCTCCGATCCCACAAAGAGGCGCGTCAGGTCATAGCCCGCCGAGGATTTTTTTGCGCGGCTACCGGTCCGGATCACTTTGCCGTCAGCGCTCACGACCGTGAGCCCCAGCACGTTCTCTCGCATCGTGCCGTAGCGAACCGCATTCGTGCCGGAGGCGCGCGTGGCCGACATGCCGCCCAGCGACGCATCCGCCCCGGGATCGATCGGAAAGAACAGGCCCTCGCTTCGGATCGCCTCGTTCAGCTGCTTGCGGGTAACGCCCGCCTGGACCGTGGCAGTGAGGTCCTCTGCGTTGATCGAAACCACCGCATTCATTCGCGACACGTCGACGCTGACCCCGCCCTGCACCGCGAGAAGGTGCCCCTCGAGCGACGATCCCGCGCCGTACGGGATCACCGGCACCTTGTGCGCGCGGCAGAGCGCGACCGCCGCGGCCACGTCATCGGTGGACTCGGCATAGACCACCGCATCGGGTGGGGTCACCGGAAACGGAGACTCGTCACGCCCGTGGTGTTCGCAGACCGCACGAGCGGTACTGAAGCGATCGCCAAAACGCGCCCGAAGCGCGGACGCAAGCGAATCGGGCAGGGGGCGGCGCAATGACTGCGCAACCGCATAGGGATGATTCATCGGCGGACTCCCGTGGGTGATACCGGATTGTAGGGCGCGCACCGAGATCGTGCAGCGCGCACAGTCGTGGCGCAGCAGAGCGGCCCGCCGTGCACTTGGGTGTCATTGTCAGGGCCCACCGCACCGCTCGGATGGGGCAGCGCCCGTGCGTAATCCCGAGCTTCCTCGCCCTGGCCCGCACTTTGCCTGATAATGGACGTTCGTCCGCGCCGCTCAGCAGGCTTGACTCTCCCCAAACCCACACACAAAAAGGGCCGCCTCATGAAACACATGCTCAGTCGCCTTGCCGCCGTTGCTCTGGCCGCCAGCACCCTCACCGCGCTGCCAGCCGCCGCGCAGGAGACCAAGATCAAGTTCCAGCTCGACTGGCGATTCGAGGGCCCGTCGGCCTTCTTCCTCGCCGGCCGCGCCAAGGGCTACTTCCAGCAGGAAAAACTCGACGTCACCGTCGATGCCGGCAACGGCTCGGGCAACGCCGTCAACCGGGTCGCCTCGGGCACCTACGAAATGGGCTTTGCCGATCTGGCCGCACTCATGGAGTTCGTGGGCAACAACCCCACCGCGCCCAGCAAGCCGGTGGCCATCATGATGGTCTACAACAACACCCCGGCGGCCGTGCTCGCGCTCAAGAAGTCCGGCATCAAGTCGCCGGCCGACCTGAACGGCAAGAAGCTCGGCGCGCCGGTGTTCGACGCCGGCCGCAAGGCATTCCCCATCTTCGCCAAGGCCAACAACCTGAACCTGCCGTCCATCCAGTGGACCGCCATGGACCCGCCGCTGCGCGAAACCATGCTCGCGCGCGGTGACGTCGATGCCATCACGGGCTTCACCTTCACCTCGCTTCTCAATCTGAACGCGCGTGGCGTGAAGGACGCAGACGTGGTTGTTCTGCCCTACCCGGAGTTTGGGGTGAAGCTCTACGGTAACGCGATCATCGCTTCCGAAGAGTTCATGAAGAAAAATCCGGAAGCGGTCAAAGCGTTCCTGCGGGCGTTCACCAAGGCTGCGAAAGACGTGATCGCCGATCCGGATGGCTCGATTGCCTTCGTGAAGCAGCGCGATGCGATCATCGATGAAGCGCTTGAAAAGCGCCGGCTCCGCCTGGCCATCAACACCGCCATTGTCACCCCTGATGCACGCGCCGAAACCTTCGGTGATGTCAACCCGGCGCGGCTTGCGCTGATGGCCTCCCAGGTTGCCGACGCCTTCGCCACCAAGACCCGCATCGATCCCGACAAGATCTGGAACGGCAGTTTCCTGCCCAGCAAGGAGCAGCGCGACATTCTCGGGAAATAAGCCGATGACCTCGGCTGCCTCCGCGCAGGAAGACCGCAGCGCCGCGATCGCGGCGGCTGCGGCCAGCATCCCTCAAGGCGAGCGATTCGTCGACTTTGACGGCGTCTGGCTCGCCTACGACCCCACATTGCTTGCGCGAGGCGAATTCGCAGTCGAAGACATCTCGCTCAGCACCCGTCCTGGCGAGTTCATCGCTATCGTGGGTCCGTCCGGGTGCGGCAAGTCCACCTTCATGAAGCTCGCCACCGGGCTCAAGATGCCCAGTCGCGGCAGTATCCGGATCGGTGGCCAATCGGTCAGTGGCCCGCTCAAGATCGTGGGCATGGCGTTTCAGGCGCCCACGCTGCTGCCCTGGCGGACCACGCTCGACAACGTGCTCCTGCCGCTTGAAATCGTCGAGCCCTATCGTTCGCAGTTCCGCGCCAAGCGCCAGGAATTCGCCGAACGGGCACGCAGGCTCCTGCGTACGGTGGGCCTGCAGGGCTACGAAGACAAGTTTCCCTGGCAACTTTCAGGCGGGATGCAGCAGCGCGCGTCCATCTGCCGTGCGCTCATTCACGAGCCCCGCATGCTGCTGCTCGATGAGCCGTTCGGGGCTTTGGATGCCTTCACCCGCGAAGAGCTCTGGAACGTGCTGCGTGACCTCTGGACCGAACAGCGCTTCAACGTCATCCTGGTCACGCATGATCTGCGTGAGGCCGTCTATCTGGCAGATACCGTTTATGTCATGAGCAAGCGCCCGGGCCGGCTGGTCGAGCGTCGCGCCATCGATCTGCCACGTCCACGCGACCTCGAAATCACCTACACCCCGCAGTTCACCGACACTGTTCACGAACTGCGTGCGCGCATCGGCGCCATCCGCAAGACCTGAGCCCCAACAGGACCCTGCCCATGAATTCAAGCGCGACGGAAAAATTCGCCCCGCTCTTCCTGCTCGTCGCCATCATCGCGATCTGGCAGGCCGTCTGTTCGCTCTTCAATGTCTCCGAGTTCATCTTCCCCAGCCCGATCCAGATCGTGTACGCGCTCTTCGATCTGTGGGGCGCCATCATGGGACACGCCTGGCGCACGTTCTGGACCACCATGGTGGGCTTCGGCATCTCGATTGCGGTGGGTGTGGTGCTGGGTTTCATCATCGGATCGTCTCGCTTTGCCTACGCGGCCATGTACCCGCTCATGACCGCTTTCAACGCATTGCCGAAGGCGGCCTTTGTGCCCATTCTGGTTGTCTGGTTCGGTATCGGGATTGGGCCGGCCATCCTCACTGCATTCCTGATCTCGTTTTTTCCGATCATGGTCAATATCGCCACCGGCCTTGCCACGCTCGAGCCCGAGCTTGAAGACGTGCTCCGCGTGCTGGGCGCCCGGCGGCTCGACGTCCTCATCAAGGTCGGTTTGCCACGCACCATGCCCTATTTCTTCGCGTCGCTGAAGGTCGCGATCACGCTCGCCTTCGTGGGCACCACCGTGTCTGAAATGAGCGCATCGAACGAGGGCATCGGCTATCTGCTCATCTCGGCGGGGTCGGCCATGAAAATGCCGCTGGCATTTGCGGGCCTCCTCGTAGTCGCCGTGATGGCCATGGCCATGTATGAATTCTTCTCATACATCGAACGGCACACTACAGCCTGGGCGCATCGCGGCCAGGGCGCGCACTGAGCGCCGCAACAGTCGGCCCCGTTTACCCCACTGCCCCCGCAGCACTGATGAGCCCGCGTCTTGAACTTCGGGCAATCACCAAACGCTGGCCGTCGGTGACCGCCAACGATGCGGTGAGCCTTGAGGTCATGCCAGGCGAAATCCACGCCCTTCTGGGCGAAAACGGTGCCGGCAAATCCACGCTGATGAAAATTCTTTACGGCGTCATCCAGGCCGACGCCGGCGAGATCATCTGGGATGGGCAGACGGTGCGCATTGCCAGCCCGGCCGAGGCGCGTCGGCTGGGCATCGGCATGGTGTTTCAGCATTTTTCGCTGTTCGAGACCCTCACCGTGGTCGAGAACATCGCGCTCGGGCTCGGCGATGGGTCGGCGCTCGACGAACTGTCGCAACGCATCACCGTCATTTCCGAGCGCTATGGCCTGCCAATCGACCCGCGTCGAACCGTACACGCGCTATCAGTCGGCGAGCGTCAACGCGTGGAAATCGTACGCTGCCTGCTCCAGGAGCCCGAGCTTCTGATCATGGACGAGCCCACCTCGGTGCTCTCCCCCCAGGCAATCGAGAACCTGTTCGGCATGCTTCGCACCATTGCGGCCGAAGGCTGCAGCGTGCTCTACATCAGCCACAAGCTCGACGAGATCCGGGCGCTCTGTCACCGCGCCACTGTGCTGCGCGGCGGCAAGGTGAGCGCGCGCTGCACGCCGGCTGAAGAAACGCATGAGTCGCTCGCCAGAATGATGATTGGCGGCAACCTGCCCGAAGTCACCCGGCGCGTGGCGCCCGAGGCCAGTCCGGTACGGCTCGCGCTTTCCAACCTCACCATGCCGCCCGATGACCCGTTCGGTACTACGCTCGATGGCATCAGCCTGCAGGTGCGTTCGGGCGAGATCGTCGGCATCGCTGGCGTATCGGGAAACGGCCAGCGGGAACTGATCGAGTTGTTGTCGGGTGAGCGGCTCGCCACGCACGGCGACGCCATCCTGATCGAGCAAAGGCCGGCTGGGCGCCTGGGGGTGGCGCCTCGTCGCGCGCTCGGTCTCGCCACCATTGTCGAGGAACGCCTCGGCCGGGGCGCGGTGCCCGCTTTAAGCCTGGTTGACAACGCACTGCTCACCGCACGCGGCACCATGCTGCGCGGCGCTTTCATCGATCGTCGCGCGCTCGGCACTTTTGCGCGACGGTGCATCGAGCGCTTTGCCGTGCGTTGCCGCAACGAACACTCACCGGCCCGTTCGCTGTCGGGCGGCAATCTTCAGCGCTTCATCGTGGGTCGTGAAGTGCTCCAGAACCCCCGGGTGCTGGTGGTCGCGCAACCGACCTGGGGCGTTGACGTGGGCGCTGCCGCCTTCATCCGCCAGTCGCTGATCGACCTGCGCGACGCGGGCTGCGCCATCCTCGTGGTATCCGAAGACCTCGATGAGCTCTTTGAGGTCTCGGACCGGATCGCGGTGCTGGCCGGCGGCCGGCTCTCCGCGGCACATCCAGCCGCCGACCTCGATGCCGGCGCGATCGGCGTGATGATGGGCGCGGCGCTGCCGAGCGGCGCCGTCCAACACGCCACCCGGGCAGACAGCCATGCGGTTTAGGCTCGAGCGACGCACCGAGTCCTCGGCCGCGCTTCAGATCAGTGCGCCGCTGATCGCAGCCGCACTCACTCTGCTGTCAGGCTTTCTGATCTTCGCCGCGCTCGGAAAAGACCCGTTTCACGCCATGCGCGTGTTCTTTCTGTTTCCGCTCAAGGATCTTTACGGCGTCTCCGAGCTCCTCCTGAAGGCCGCCCCCCTGATGCTGATCGCGATCGGCCTTGCAGTGGGCTTTCGCGCCAATGTCTGGAACATCGGCGCAGAGGGCCAGTACATTGCGGGGGCCATCGCTGCAAGCGGGGCTGCGCTTTTACTCGACCGCACGGTCGACGCCGCCCTCCTCCTGCCACTGCTCGCGCTCGCCGGCATGGCAGGCGGCATGGCATGGGCAGCCATCCCAGCCGCACTTCGCACCCGCTTCAACGCGAACGAAATACTGGTGTCGCTGATGCTGGTCTATGTTGCAGAGCTCGTCGTCTCCTGGCTCGTGCACGGCCCCTGGCGCGATCCCGACGGCTTCAATTTTCCGCAGACGCGCATGTTCGACGACGCTGCGCTTCTTCCCGCCATGATCGAAGGCACACGACTCACCCATGTGTTTGCGATTGCGCTGGTGGCGCTCGCGGCGGGTCACCTCCTGATGCAGCGAAGCTTCGTGGGGTTTCAGCTGCGCGTCGCCGGCCAGGCGCCAGCCGCCGCCCGATACGCTGGCTTTTCCGCCTCTCGTACGGTCTGGATCGGCATGCTGGCGGGGGGCGCCATGGCCGGGCTGGCCGGCATGGCCGAAGTGGCGGGCGCCATGGGTCAGCTCACACCCAAGGTGGGCGTGGGCTATGGCTTTGCCGCCATCATTGTGGCGTTTGTGGGACGACTCCATGCGTTCGGGATTTTTCTTGCGAGCCTCCTCATGGCGCTGATGGTGCTGGGGGGCGAGCAGTCCCAGCAATACCTCGCGCTACCCTCGTCGGTTGCCAAGGTGTTTCAGGGCATGTTGCTTTTCTATCTCCTCGGCACGGATCTGTTCACGCAGTACCGGCTGGTCGCGGCCAGGCGGGGCGATTCGGGCGGGGGTCTCTGATGGATATCACCACCCTCGCGGCTGCAATCATTTCAGCGGCAATCGTCGCCGGCACGCCCATGCTCATCGCAGCGCTCGGCCTCCTCATCAACGAGCGGTCAGGCGTACTCAACCTGGGCGCCGAAGGTCTGATGGCGCTCGGCGCGCTCGCGGGGTTTGCGGCTGCCCATCACTCGGGCAGCGCCTCCGCCGCGGTCGCAGCCGGGGCGATGGCAGGCGCCGCTGCGGCGTTGCTCTTTGCGGTGCTGACGCTCACCTTGCTCGCCAACCAAGTTGCATCGGGCCTTGCACTCTCGCTCTTCGGTATCGGGCTCTCGGCCTTTGCGGGCAAGCCCTATGAGTCGCTGTCACTGGCGGCTGTGCCGGTCTGGGCGATTCCAGTCCTGTCGGATATCCCGCTTCTAGGACCGGCGCTCTTTCGCCATCAGCCGATGGTCTATCTGTCGTGGCTGCTGCTGGCTGCGGTGGCCTGGTTTCTGCATCGCTCGCGCGCCGGGCTCGTGCTCCGCGCAGTGGGCGAGTCACCCGCAGTGGCGCACGAGGCCGGTTACCCGGTGATCCGGATCCGCTACGGGGCAGTGCTCGCGGGTGGCGCCTTGTGCGGCATGGGCGGGAGCTTCCTTTCGGTGTTTCATACCCCGCTCTGGGCTGAAGGCATGGTGGCAGGACGGGGCTGGATCGCGCTCGCCCTGGTGGTCTTTGCCACCTGGCGCCCGCTGCGGGTGGCGCTGGGCGCCTGGCTATTCGGCGGCATGCTGATCGCGCAAATGTTCGTGCAGGGATCCGGACTCCAATGGGATATCCCGGCGCAATGGCTATCCGCGCTCCCTTACCTTGCCACCATTGTGGTTCTGGTACTGATCTCGCGACGGCCGGAACTGATCCGGCTAAACTCCCCGGTCTCGCTTGGCCAGCCCTGGCGACCCGACCATTAGCCCTCCCCCCTTTGTGACAAGGAGCCCGACCATGACCCAACGCCGCGCTTTCCTCTCCGCCACCGCAGGCACCGGCCTGCTTGCCGCCTCCGGCCTTGCCCTCGGGCAGGCGCCTGTGAAGGCAGGTTTTGTATATGTCAGCCCGATCGGCGATGCAGGCTGGACCTTCCAGCACGACACCGGCCGCAAGCAAATGGAGCAGGCGCTCAAGGGCAAGGTTGAAACGCGCTTCATCGAGAGCGTGCCTGAAGGGGCCGATGCCGAGCGTGTCATCCGCGAACTCGCGCAAAGCGGCCATCAGGTGGTCTTCGCAACCAGCTTCGGCTACATGAACTACATGGAGCGAGTGGCCAAGCAGTTCCCCAAGGTCGCGTTCGTGCACGCCACGGGCTACAAGACCGGCCCCAACATGGGCATCTACAACGCGCGCTTCTACGAAGGCCGCTACCTCACCGGCATCGTGGCCGGTCACATGTCGCGCTCAAACGTGCTCGGCTATGTCGCAGCCTTCCCCATCCCCGAGGTCCTGCAGGGCATCAACGCCTTCACGCGCGGCGCGCGCAGTGTCAACCCCAAGGTCGAAGTGCGGGTGATCTGGGTCAACTCCTGGTACGACCCAGGCAAGGAAGGCGACGCGGCCAATACGCTCCTGTCGCAAGGCGCTGATGTGGTCACGCATCACACCGATTCCACGGCGGTGGTTCAGGCCGCCGAGAAGGCAGGCAAATACGCCATCGGCTACCACTCCGACATGTCCAAGTACGGCGCCAAGGCGCATCTCACCGCCGCCACGCATCATTGGGGCGAGTACTACACCCGCACCATGAACGAGGTGCTGGCTGGCAACTGGAAGCCGGGCAGCATCTGGGGCGGTTACAAGGAGGGCATGGTCAAGCTCGCGCCCCTCAATCCCGCAGTGCCGGCAGAGGTTCGCAGCGCCATCGCGAAACTCGAGGCCGATCTCACGGCAGGCAGCTTCCATCCGTTTACCGGACCGGTCATCGATCAGGACGGCAAGGAGCGCGCGGCGGCGGGCAAAGTAATGGGCGATGACGAACTGGGCAAGATGGATTACTACGTCCAGGGTGTTGCCAGCCGACTGCCGAAAAAATAAATGGGTCTTCGACTCACGGCCATCGCCACCCGAACCGGCGATGACGGCAGCACGGGACTGGGTGACGGCAGTCGCACGTCGAAGAACAGCCTTCGTATCGCCGCCATTGGCGATGTGGATGAACTGAACTCGACGCTGGGGCTGCTGCTCACCGAACCCATGCCCACGGAATTACGCGAGGCGCTTCTCGGCGTGCAGCACGATCTGTTCGATCTGGGCGGCGAACTCGCCATTCCGGGCTATGACAATCTGGCCGAAACGCAGGTTGCCCGACTCGACTCACTGCTTGAGCACTACAACGCCCAACTGCCGCGGCTCGCGGAGTTCATTCTCCCCGGGGGCTCGCGGGCGGCGGCGCTTGCTCATGTCACGCGAACCGTCTGCCGACGCGCCGAGCGCGCCTTGGTGGCGTTAGGCGAACACGAAGCGGTGCGTCCGGCGCTTCGCCAGTATCTGAACCGCCTGTCCGATCTGATGTTTGTACTCGCGCGCGTGCTGAACCGCCACGCAGGGGGCAACGACGTGCTGTGGCAGCAGGGCCGCAACAAGTAGCGCGCCCCCCACCTGCTCAGTCGCCATTGGCCACGCGGCGAGCCCGTACGCCCTCTGCGAGCGTGTCGAGCACACCGATGCTCTCCTCCCATCCGATGCAGCCATCGGTGATGCTCTGCCCGTAAACCAGCGGCTGCCCGGGCCGGAGGTCCTGACGGCCGGCCACGAGATGGCTCTCGACCATCACGCCGAAGACTCGCGAATCGCCCGCTGCGATCTGTGCGGCAATGCTCGCGGCAACGCCCACCTGATTCTCGGGCTTCTTCTGGCTGTTGCCGTGGCTGCAGTCGATCATCAGTCGGCAAGCGAGCGCCGCCGCCGCCGCTTCCTTGCATGCGGCATCAAGACTCGCCGCATCGTAGTTGGGCTGCTTGCCGCCGCGCAAAATCACATGGCAGTCTTCGTTGCCGTTGGTGGCCACGATCGCCGAGTAGCCGCCTTTGGTGACCGACAGGAAATGGTGCGGCTGCGAGGCCGCCTTGATCGCATCGAGCGCGATCCGCAAGTTGCCGTCGGTTCCGTTCTTGAAACCCACCGGACAGGACAGCCCCGAGGCGAGCTCGCGATGCACTTGCGACTCGGTGGTGCGGGCACCGATCGCGCCCCAGGCAATCAGGTCCGCGAAGTACTGCGGCGAAATCATGTCGAGAAACTCGGAGCCCGCGGGCAGTCCGATCCGGTTGATATCGAGCAACAGCTCGCGCGCGCGACGCAGCCCTTCATTGATGTCGAAACTGTTGTCAAGTGTGGGATCGTTGATCAGGCCCTTCCAGCCCACGGTGGTGCGGGGCTTCTCGAAATACACCCGCATCACGATCTCGAGGTCCTGGGCGAGCCGCGAGCGCTCGGCCACCAGTCGGCTCGCATACTCCCGTGCAGCCTTCGGATCATGGATGGAGCATGGCCCGATGATGACCAGCAACCGGTCATCCATGCCGTGCAGAATCCGGTGTATCGCCTGCCTGGAACCCGCCACCACCTGCGCGGTGCTGTCATCAAGCGGATACTCGCGCAGCAGATGAGCGGGAGGGGACAACTCGCGGTAGCCGCGGATCCGGGTGTCATCGGTGGTGACGCTCATGGTGCTCGACTCCAGTCAACAGAAAACAGGACATGGCCCGCTGCGACACGGGCGCCGGAAAAACAAAAACCGCCGGGGGTTGAGGTCGGCGGTCTTTGTCGGGTGGGATTCGTGTCAGCTGCGAACGCGCTCCCGACTCAGTCCGCCGGCAGGCGGAAAGCCGAAAAACGAATAAAACTCAAAGTAGCGGATCGCTGTGCACATGCCCTCGAGTGTAGCCGCAGCCCGTACCGCGCTGCAAGCCGGCGCAGGTTCCGGTCTGCTAGCATCCGTCGCCGTTTCCCTGCCCGATGTGCGTTCACGGAGCCGACATGTCCAGCCCCGACCCCGAAGCGACCCTGCTCGCCCTCTATCGAACCATGGCGCGCATCCGCGCCTTTGAAGACGCAGCCGAAATAGCCAGTCGCGGCGGCCTGGCGGCCTGGGGGCCGCAGACCGACCAGGCAACTGGCGCCGCGCCTGCGCAGGTGCGCGGCCCCCTGCATCTGTCCACCGGTCAGGAAGCCGTGCCTGCGGGCGTGTGCGCGCACCTGAAGGCTGATGACCCGATCACCTCCACGCATCGAGGCCATGGTCACACGCTTGCCAAGGGCGCCGATCTCACCCGGATGATGATGGAACTCTTCGGCAAGGCGAGCGGTTTCTGCGGCGGCCGCGGCGGCTCCATGCATATCGCCGACTTCTCGGTCGGCATGCTGGGCGCCAACGGCGTGGTTGCAGCCAGTATCCCGATCGCGGTCGGTGCTGCGCACGCCATCCGACTGCAGGGCCGCCCTGCGATCGCTACCGCATTCTTTGGCGACGGTGCCATCAACCGGGGGCCGTTCGCGGAAAGTCTCAACTGGGCAGCTGCCTACCACCTGCCCCTGCTCTTCGTTTGCGAAGACAATCAGTGGTCGGCCACCACGCGCACCGACACGCTGTCTGCCGGGGGGGGCGCCGCCGCCAGAGCCCGCGCCTACGGCATCGAGGCGGTGGAGGTCGACGGCAACGATGTCGAGGCGGTCCTTGCCTGTGCAGGGGAACTCATTGCCAGGGTCAGGAACGAGTCACGACCGGCGTTGCTGCACGCACGCACCTACCGCTTCAAGGGCCACGTATCGGTGGACCCGGCTGCCTACCGCGACCCGGCCGAACTCGCACGAGCGCTCGAGCGCGATCCGATCGCCCTGGCCCGCCGGCGGCTGAGCGAACTCGGGGTCGAAGGAACCACCATCACCGCGATCGACGACGAGGCGCATGCCGAGGTCAAGGCTGCGCTCGCCGCTGCCGCTGCGGCGCCCTGGCCGTCGGTGACCGCGGCCTTTGAAGAGATTCAGAGCACGGGAGCCGGGCAATGGCTGTGAGCACATACTCTCAAGCAGCGGTCGATGCGCTGTGCACTGCCATGCAGGCAGACCCGTCGGTGATTGCGATGGGTGAAGACATCGGCCGGGGCGGAATCTTCGGCCAGTACCGCGGGCTGCAGGCCAGGTTTGGCGCCTCGCGCGTCATCGATACGCCGATCTCGGAGGCCACGATCGTGGGTGCGGCGGTCGGCATGGCGCTCACCGGCATGCGGCCAGTGGTCGAACTGCGGGTGATCGATTTCGCGCTCTGCGCTATGGATGAAATCGTCAACCAGGCCGCCAAGAATCGCTACATGTTCGGCGGCCAGGGGCGGGTGCCGGTCGTGCTGCGGATGCCGATCGGGATCTGGTCGTCGTCGGCCGCGCAGCATTCGCAGTCGCTCGAGAGCTGGTTTGCACACATTCCCGGCCTGGTGGTGGTTGCGCCCGCCACGCCACAGGATAACCACGATCTGCTGCAGGCCGCGCTCGCGTGTGGCGACCCGGTGGCCTATCTGGAGCACAAGGAACTGTGGTCGATGGAGGGCGATGTCGTTGCCACCGAGGCGCTCCCGATCGGCCGCGCACGAATCGTGCGCCCAGGGCGTGACCTCACCATCGTGAGCTGGAGCCGTTCCGTGCACCAGTGCGCAGAGGCCTGCGCGGCGCTCGCATCGCAGGGCATCGACGCCGAGCTCATCGACCTGCGAACGCTCTGGCCCTGGGACCGCGAAACCGTTTTGGCGTCCGCCGCGCGAACGGGGCGCCTTCTCATCGTCCACGAGGCCGTGCAGGTCGCAGGTTTTGGCGCCGAAATCGCCGCCACCATCGCAGAACTCGCGCCCGAGGTGCGGCTCGCCCGCCTGGGAGCGCTGCGCATTCCGGTGGGCTACTCGCCCGGGCTCGAGGCCCAGGCGAGGCTCACCCCAGACGCCATTGCCGCCCGGGCTTGGGCGCTGGCAAGCTGATCGGGCGCGGCTGCCATGCGCCGCTGCACTAGAATGCCGGATGCAGCATCGGTCTATGACCGTTGCATTGCCATCGATCACCCCTGATGAGGAGACCAACCATGGACCGTCGCTCTGTCCTGAAGGCCGGCACTGCCGGCGCCACCGCGCTCACTGCCCCGTTCATCATCCGCCCGTCCCACGCTCAGCAATACCGCGCTGAATACCGGTTGTCGACGGTGGTCGGGCCCGCCTTCCCGTGGGGCAAGGGCGGCGAGATCTGGGGCAACCTGGTGCGCGAACGCACCCAGGGCCGGATCAACATCAAGATGTATCCCGGCGTATCGCTCATCAACGGCGACCAGACGCGTGAGTTCTCCGCCATCCGTCAGGGCGTGATCGACATGGCCATCGGCTCGACCATCAACTGGTCACCGCAGGTGAAAGAGCTGAACCTGTTCTCACTGCCCTTCCTCTCCCAGGACCATGCGGGTCTTGATGCCATCACCGGCAGCGAGGTGGGCAAACGCACCATGCAGATCGTCGATAAGGCCGGCGTGGTGCCGCTTGCCTGGGGCGAAAACGGATTCCGCGAGCTCACCAATTCGCGCCGTGAGATCCGCTCGCCCGCCGATATGAAAGGGCTCAAGTTCCGCATCGTGGGTTCTCCCATCTTCACCGAGGTGTTCACCGCGCTCGGTGCCAACCCCACGCAGATGAGCTGGGCCGACGCGCAGCCCGCGCTCGCCTCGGGTGCGGTGGAGGGTCAGGAGAACCCGATGCACATCTTCACCGCGGCCAAGCTTCACACGCTCGCGCAGAAGTTTGTGACCCGCTGGGGCTATGTCGCAGATCCCCTCATCTTCGTGGTCAACCGCGAGGTCTGGCAGTCGTGGTCGCCCGCCGACCAGGAAATCGTGCGCGCATCCGCCATCGAGGCAGGCAAGCAGGAAATCGCCATTGCCCGCAAGGGTCTCACCAAGACCGACACCTCCATGATCCGCGAGGTTGAGGCGCTGGGCGTCAAGGTCACCGAGCTCACACCGGCGGAGAAGGCCGAGTTCCAGCGCGTGCTCAAGCCGGTCTATGACAAGTGGGCCAAGACGATCGGTTCCGACCTGGTGAAGATCGCTGAAGATGCGGTCGCACGCCGCGGCTGATCCTTCAGCATCGTGGCCGAATCCCCGCCGCCCCCGGCTTCTGCGCCTGCAGCCGAGCCGGGACTAGCGCTGGGGCAGTCGGCCCGGCGACGGCTGCTGCCCGAGGACCGGATTGGCGCGGTATTGATGGCGCTGCTCGCCCTCATCACCTTCGCCAATGTGGTGGTCCGGTATCTCACCGACCAGTCGTTTGCCTGGACCGAAGAGCTGTCGGTCGTGTTGATGGTGTTGCTCACCATGGTGGCGGCCAGCGCCGCCGTGGTGCGCAACGCGCATGTCCGGATCGAAGTGTTGATTGATGGCGCTTCACCCGCCCGGCTGCGCGCGCTTGAATCGCTCGCCGCACTCGCCTCGGTGATCGCCTGGCTATTGCTCACCGGTCTGGGCTCGCGGCTCGCCTGGGATGACTATCGGTTCGATGTCACCACCCCTGGCATCGGGCTGCCGCAGTGGTGGTACACGATCTGGCTACCGATCCTGGCACTCCTCCTCGCAGCCCGCTGCATGCAGCGCCTGGTCAGGCTCTGGGCACCCAAACCGTGACCGGTCTGCTCATCTTTGCGGTCTTCATTGCGCTGATGGTGGCCGGTGTGCCGATCGGCATTGCACTGATGCTGGGTGGCGCAGTCGGCATCGGGGTGGGTGGGCTCGGCTGGCTCGCGATCCCGAACAATTTTTATTCCGGGATTGCGAAGTACCCCCTGCTGGCGCTGCCCATGTTCGTGCTGGTCGGGGCTATTTTCGACCGCTCGGGGGTGGCCAGACGCCTGGTCGATTTTGCGATCGCCATTGTGGGGCGCGGCCCCGGTATGCTGCCGCTCGTTGCGATTGCGGTGGCGATGTTTCTGGGTGGCATTTCGGGGTCAGGGCCTGCCAATGCCGCTGCCGTCGGTGGCGTGATGCTTGCAGCCATGGCGCGGGCGGGCTATCCCCCCGCCTACTCGGCGAGCGTGATCGGTGCGGCCGCGGCCACCGACATCCTCATTCCGCCCTCCATCGCCTTCATCGTCTATTCGGTAATGGTGCCGGGGGCATCGGTTCCGGCACTGTTCGCAGCGGGCATGATCCCCGGCATTCTCGCAGGCCTTGCGCTCATCGTACCGGCGGTGTGGCTCGCCCGGCGCCACGGCTTCGGCGCGGCCGAGGCGAGCGAGCCACGCCCGCCCTTCTGGCGGGCGCTGCGCGAGGCCACCTGGGGGCTGTTCGCGCCGGTGCTGATTCTGGGCGGGATGCGCGCGGGCTGGTTCACCCCCACGGAAGCTGCTGTGGTGGCGGTGTTTTACGGTCTCTTCGTGGGCATGTTCATTCACCGAACGATCCGCCTGCGCGACCTCACCGACATTCTGGTTGAGGCGGCCGAGGTGTCCGGCGTGATCATGATCGTGATCGCGCTTGCCAGCATCTTCGCCTATGCGGTCAACACGCTTGGCATCGTTGACCCACTCGCCCGCGCGGTGCTCGACAGCGGTATCGGCTCGTTCGGTGCATTGGCCGCCATCATCGTCGTGCTGTTGTTCGTCGGCATGGTGCTCGACGGCGTATCGATTTTTCTGATTTTCGTGCCGCTCCTGATGCCACTGATGAAGGCCTACGGCTGGCACCCGGTATGGTTTGGCGTACTGCTCACCTACATGGTGGCTATCGGGCAGTTCACGCCCCCGGTGGCGGTCAACCTCATGGTCTCAGCGCGGCTCGCGGGCGTGCGGATCGAACAGACCGTGCCGTGGGTGATGTGGCTGGTCTTTGCGATGGGCGTGGTGTTGGTGGCGATTGTGGCCATCCCCGAGCTCGCCTTGTGGCTGCCCCGGGTGCTCGGTTACTGAGTGAGGCGGCCAAGCTGGCCACTGCGCGGCGTCAGCCCGTTCCGCCCACTGTCAGGCCTTCGATGCGCAACGTCGGCTGGCCCACGCCCACCGGCACGCTCTGCCCATCCTTGCCGCAGACACCTACGCCTGAGTCGAGCCGCATGTCGTTACCGATGAGTGTCACGCGCTTGAGCGCCTCCGGACCGTCGCCGATCAGCGTCGCGCCTTTCACCGGATACTGCAGCTTGCCCTTTTCTACCCACCAAGCCTCGGACGCAGAGAAAACAAACTTGCCGTTGGTGATGTCAACCTGACCGCCGCCGAAATTGGCAGCGTAGATACCGCGATCCACCGACGCGATGATTTCTTCGGGGTCGCGCGTGCCCGACAACATGAAGGTGTTGGTCATGCGCGGCATGGGCAGATGCGCAAACGATTCGCGCCTGCCGTTGCCGGTGATGGCCGACCGCGACAGCCGCGCGTTCAGCATGTCCTGCATGTAGCCCCGCAAAATGCCGTCTTCGATCAGCACGTTGCGCTGCGTGGGATTACCCTCATCGTCGATGTTGAGCGACCCTCGCCGGCCGGTGATGGTGCCGTCGTCGACCACCGTGACCCCGGGGGCGGCCACCCGCTCGCCAACCCGGCCCGAAAACACCGACGAGCCCTTGCGATTGAAATCGCCTTCCAGACCATGTCCGACGGCCTCGTGCAGCAGAACCCCTGGCCAACCCGCGCCAAGCACCACGGTCATGGTGCCGGCGGGCGCCGGCCGCGCTTCCAGATTGGTGAGCGCCGCTCTCACTGCCTCGTCGACGTAGCGCGACAGCGCCGCGTCATCAAAGACGTCGAACCCCGAGCGACCGCCACCGCCGCTATGCCCCTGCTCGCGACGCCCGGCCTGCTCGGCGATGACAGTGACCGACAGTCGAACCAGCGGCCGTACATCGGCTGCGATGAGGCCATCGGCACGAGCCACCAGCACCACGTCATACTCGCCTGCGAGGCCCGCCATCACCTGCACGATACGCGGGTCGCGGGCGCGCGCCATTTTCTCGACCCGCTCGAGCAGTGCCACCTTGGCTGCCGCCTCCATGCCGATGATCGGATCATCACGCCCGTACAGCGCGTGACCGCCTGAACCCTTCATCGCCGAGGCCACCTTCACGCGACCGCTGCCTCGCCGGGCAATGGTGCGGGTAGCCTGCGCCGCAGAGCGAAGCGCATCGAGACTGATGTCATCGGAATAGGCAAATGCGGTCTTGTCGCCACTCACCGCACGCACCCCCACGCCGCGATCGATCGAGAAACTACCGGATTTGACGATGCCTTCCTCGAGGCTCCAGCCTTCGCTGCGCGTGAACTGGAAATAGAGATCGGCATGGTCTACCCGATGCTCGAAAATTTCGGCGAGTACCCGCTGCAGCCGCGATTCGTCGAGGCCATAGGGTTCAAGGAGGAGCGATCGGGCAACTGCCAGATGCTGGAGGGGAAGATGGGCTGGTTTCATGCTGTGATCCTAACTCAGGCGAGGCGGTGCGCGCAGCGACCACCCGACGGTCAGCGGGGCGCAGGCGCCGCCGGCACATCAAACCGGGGACGGGCGCGCTCCACGACACTGGGGTCGGCCCACGAACCGGTAACATCGTACTCATAGGAAAACATGTCCTGGAGGGGCTTGCGGAATGCCCACTGTGCAAGAAAGGTTCCGAGCCCGATCGCGGGATTGGCCACGGCGGCATAGGCGAGCGAAGCAAGGCCTGCGTTGAGTTCCGGCCGAACCTCGACCCGCAGCTTCTGCGTCTCCTCGGCAAGGTTCACCGAGCCGCGAATACCCACCTGAGCCTGGACCCCCCGCATGCGGAAATCATTGGTGGTGGCCACGCCCGAGGCGATCGCAGCACGGCCGCCTATCTCATCAAAGGCGAAGCCTTCGGCAAAGATGTCGCGAAAATCGAGCGACAGCCGCCGCGGCAGCGACTGCAGGTTCAACACGCCGATCAGCTTGCTAAGCCCCGGCTCGGTTTTCAGAAACTGCCCCTTACCGGCCTGAAATTCGAGTTCGCCGGTGAGTGATCGATAGTCGATCGCAAGCGGGGAGCCCTCCCAGCGCACGCTTCCTGCCAGCCGCCCCGGGCCGCCGCCACTTACCGTGCCCACCACGCCGAAGGTTTCCAGCAGGCGCGCTGGTTCGCGAAGGCCCAGCTCGAAATTGAGCGCCGTCCAGCGCGCCGCTCCCAGGCGGCTCGCTTCCCAGGTGCCGGTCGCATCAAGACGCCCGCCCGGATGGTCGATGCGCAGACGCTCAAGCTGCCACGTCGGGTGATCGCCATCGGCCGCATTGGCGGCGCGCAGACTCATCTGCCCGAGTTCGCGCCCCGACAGGACCAGCCTGTCGGTCTCGATGTCCAGCGCCGGCAACCGCGTCGGCGCAGCATCCAGCAGACGCTCGATGTCGCTCTGGCGATTGCGCGGTACGTTCAGCACCGAGAGCCGTGCCTGAACCGCGCCGGCAGGCAGGCCCGCGCGGGCCGGTTGCCACGCGACCAGCCCATTGATTTCCCTCGCAGCGATGCTGGCGCGCCACACGTGATCCAGCCGTGTCGCACCCATCACCACGCTGGTGAGATCTTTTCCGCCCACGACCAGCGAGTCGGTGATCAGCGACACACGATCGATGGCGATGGGCTCGGCCAACGCACTCTGCGCGAGAGCATTAGCCGGGCTGCCACCCGGCATCGGCACGGGCGTGGCGATCGCGCGCGCCGAAGCATCGGGCTGCGGCGGCGCGAGGGCGCGCTCCCACGCGCCAATGTCGAGGTGCGGAATCCGGAGGTCGAGCGCCACGCCCTCCGCTGGCAGCTCGGCAGCCGTGCCGACCGCGATGACCGCCCTTGCCGCATTGGGGGCAGCCGAGCGCTCGAAAATCGCCTGGACATCGTCGCGCAATCGGATGCGGATGGTCTCAACCCGCTGCGCGTCGCGCGGACGGGTCCAGTCGACATGCAGCGGCCAGACGCTACCCGGCTTCTTCGCAAACGGCGCAGGCAATGCGCTGGCGATTGATTCGAGCCGCGAATCGAGACGTCCGTGAACGCCCTGCGGGCCTACATCGACGCTTGCCTGCCAGTCGGCGTGCCCGGTGATCTGATCGATCCTCGGGTAAGGCAACAGCGTCCGCAACTCGGCCGCGGGCAGCGCGCCACGCGCGTCGATCCGAAGCGCCCCACCGGTTGGGGCATTCAACCTTGCCAGGAGGGGCCCGCCCAGCCAGCGGGCATTGAGCGACTCCGAGCGGATACCCCGCGTATCGAATCGGATCTCGCCCGCAATGCCGGTGATCGCGGGCGCGCCTGGCGCTATGCGCAGCTCGTTGTTGTTGAAGACCACGCGCCCGCCATAGCCGGTTGCGCCCCCCTGGCCCAGACCAATATCAAGTTCGAGCGCAAGGTCGGCTGCGCCCTCGGTCTGCCAGCCCTTCATCTGGGAATCGACGTCGCGCCCGATCGGGCTGGCATGGATATAGTCGAGCATCGTGGCAAGCGGTCCGTGCGCCTGGCCACGAATTGCGATCACCGGACGGGCGAGGTCTGGAATTCGGGCGCTGATCTCACGAAGTCCGACCCCAAGCGTCGCGGCAGACTCGGCCTTCAGATCCATGCCCGCGCGGTCGAACGCAAGCGTGCCACGGATCCGGTCGATGGCGGGCCATTGCGGAAGAAAACCGAGCGTCGCCTGATCGAGCTTTGCCTCCACCCTGAACTCGCCCAGGCTTGCCTCGCGGAAGGGAAAATCGGCGAGGTCGCCGCGCAGTCGAAGCCGCGCCTCCGTGCGCGCTGCACCCGATACCGAGCGACCCACCCAGCTGCGCACACCGGGATCGATGCTGACCGGAAGATAGGCCGCCACCCGCGCGGGGTTCGCCCGGGTGAGCGTGGCGGCGAGATCGACCTCGCCCAGGGCGGAACGACCCGTGTTTCGCCACCGTCCGCTGAGTGAGCCGGCGAGGTCGGTGTTGGCAAAGTTGAGACCCGCCGCAAACAGCTCGATGACACCCTGCGCGCCGCTCTCGTCAGGTGACCCGATCTGCCAGCCCACTGTGCCGGCGAGGCTCGCGAGCGGCACCTGCGGCTCGGCCAGCACACCCGGAAGCCGAATGGACGCCCCGGATGACTCGAGCCGGAGCTGGCCCGAGTTGCCGGCAATGTCGACGCTGCCGCTCAGGTTTGTGAACGCAGGCCAGCGGCTCGCAGGTGCGCCACGCGGCTCGGCACGCCGCACGCTGAGGCGCTCAAAACCGACACTGACCGAGGGCTGCCCGCCCGCCGCGTCCCAGGCCATCGAGGCTGCGGTCACCCGTCCGCTCACTGCCACCTGCGAAAGTGGCACGAGCCATCGGTCCGGCAATGGCAGTCGGCGCGCGGCCTCGAGCAGTCGGTTGGCGTCAAACCCTCGCAACGACAGCTGGCCTGCCACGGGCCGCAGCGTCTCGGCAGCAAGGGTGATGCGCTGCTCGGCCTGCTCGTCGAGCGTGAACGCGAACCCCGCAGCGTCCACAGCGGTGAATTTTCGCGGATGGACGGTAATCGGCCCGGCCGGATCGAAGCGGCCGACCGCCTCGATCGAAAGCGATCGCAAGGCGACCCGACCGCCGCCTATCCGCAGATCGATCGATTCCGTGACAGTCTTCAACAGCGTATCGATCACGCGCCCGTCGGAAAACCGCAGCCAGGCCTTGACCGGTCCCCGGCCGCTTTGCACCACCTGTGGCTCGGGTTGCGCGGGTGACAGCCAGCCGCGGAGCATTCTGACAAGCGGCACAAATTCGACCTCGCGCGCCGAGGCATAGAGCTCACCACGCCATTTCTTCCAGTCGGCCAGATCCGATGCCGTGGGGGTCGTGAAATCGGCGGCGAATTCGATCCCGCTCAGCCCCAGCCCCATTGCCGGTGCACGCAGAGAAAAATGGTGCCGCATGCCATCGCTCGTGCTGAGCAGGTCGACGCCTGCAATCACGGCGGGCTCGGAACCCAGCCGGTCGCGCCAGTCGACGCGGGCATTTCTAACCGAGATTGAGCGACTGGCAAGCAACCACGCGAGCGCCGCTGACGAGCCGGTCCGGTCAAGATCGACCAGCGCGCCAGCCACTGCAAACCGGCGCGGCTCCAGGCGCTCGACGCGAATCACCGGTCGCAGCAATTCAAGCGAAGCGAGCCCCGCCTCACCACGCACCAGCGCACGCAATGACAGAACGGCCGACACCTCTTCAATGGTGAGCGCAGCGTCGGTCCCTGACCCAACCCGTACGGCTCGCGCCCGCAACGAGGGTCGGTAGCCCTCGAACCCGGACGAGAGCTCGCCCATCGTGACCGGTGTTTCCAGGGCCGCCGACAGCGCCTGCTCGACTCGCGGCCGCCACTGATCCACCCCAGGCCAAAACCAATGGCGAAACAAAAGCCACATGCTCGCGACGAACACCAGAAACGCGAGGAGTAGCCAGCCGCCCAAGCCCACCCCCCGTCGCACCCAACCCGCACGAGGTGAAGACGACTGCGCGACTGAAGGCCGGGCAAGGTCAGCGGGGGCAGGCACGACAGTGTCTCGTGGGAGGCAAGGCGGGGTGTAGCATCGAGCTATCAAGAATACCCTGTTCGGGGTTGGGCCCATGCGATTCGTCTCTGAAGACTATTCAGGCTACTTCCGCCGCTCGCTCGCCGCGCTCGAAGCAAAAAGCGGCGACTCCCAATTGATTCGACGGCTGCTGGACAAGCGGGTATCAACGCCGGTTGACGCGTCGGCGATCGACGCCCTGCTCGATGCGCAGAGCGATGGCCGGCCGCTCGAGGCCGACGGCGCGCACACGGCAAGCGTCCTCAGGCGCCTGCGCCAGTGGGTCATGCTGATTCTGATGGAGCGCGATCTCACCGGGCGTGCCGATCTCGACGAGGTCTGCAGGGCGATGACTTACCTCGCACAACGCACCACCGGTTGCGCAATGCGCGTGGCGGGGTCCGAGCTTACCCAGCAGTTCGGCGCGGCACTCGATGGCGAGCGGCGCCCGCAGGACCTGCTCGCTGTTGCCATGGGCAAGGGCGGTGCCGACGAACTCAATGTGTCGTCCGACCTCGATCTGGTGTTTGTGTTTCGCGATGAAGGCCAGAGCGCGGGCGGCTCGAGCGGCCGCATTATTGCCAGTAGCGAATGGATGCATCGCGCCGCACGCCGCACCATTGAACTGCTTTCCGAAATCACTGCCGACGGGTTTGTGTTCCGCGTCGATACCCGTCTGCGGCCAAACGGTGACTCTGGTCCGCTGGTTGCCTCGCTCTCCATGCTCGAACAGTATTTTTATTCGCAGGGGCGGGAGTGGGAGCGGTTCGCCTGGCTCAAGTCCAATGTCATTGCGGACACCGCGCAGGCAGGCGAGCAGGGCCTGCGCGACGACACCCATTCACTCGAACGAATCGTCACGCCCTTCGTGTTTCGGCGCTACCTCGACTATGACGCTTTTGCGTCGCTGCGCGATCTGCATCGGCTGATCCGCTCCGAGGTGGCCCGCCGCTCGGCACGCGACCTGACTGCGCGCGACGTGAAGCTTGGCCGTGGCGGCATCCGCGAGATCGAATTCACAGCTCAACTCTTCCAGATCGTTCGCGGTGGCCGCGACCCCGGCCTGCGCGACCGCCGAACCCTGGCGACACTCGCCACCCTCGCCCGCCGCTCGGTGCTCGATCGCGAGGAGTGCGACACCCTGGCACAGGGCTATCAGCTGCTCCGCCGTACGGAGCACGCGCTTCAGTTTCGCGAAGACGAGCAGACCCACCGGCTGTCGGGTTCGGCCGATGAACGGGCGCACATCGCAGCGATGCTGCGTATGGCACCTGCCGACTTCGATCAGGCCATCACCGAGGCCACCCAGGCAGTGGCCAACATCTTCGAACGGCTGCTCGCCCCCGACCCCGACGATCGGTCGCGCGCACCCGATCACGATGCGGGCGACACCGCGCCGGCCGCAGACGACCCCGATGTGGTTCGCCGGATCGGGCTCCTGCGTGAGGGCACCCGATATGCAGCCGCGCGCTCCGACACGCGGGCGGCGATCGAACGCCTGTTGAGTGAAGCGATCGCGCAGCGCACCGGCAGCGCCGGCATGATCCGTCTGGTGGAGCTGCTCGAATCGGTGTGTCGCCGCCCGGCCTATGTGGCGCTCCTCGCGCGCTATCCGCTCGTCTTTGGCAGAGTGCTGCGCGTGCTCGACTGGTCGAAGTGGCCGGCCGAGTATCTGATGCGCCACCCGGTCGTGCTCGATGAACTCCTTGACGGCCAGCTTCTCGAGAGCACCGACTATTCCGACTGGGCGAGACAGCTTCGCGAACGCGTGGTCGCAGCGCGAATCGGCGAGGCGCCCGATGTCGAGCTTCAGATGGATCTGGTTCGGGAAGCCCATCATGCACAGGTATTTCGCCTGATGGTCCAGGACCTGGAGGGCCGCCACAGCACAGAGCGCATTTCGGATTTTCTGAGTGAGCTCGCCGACCAGGTGCTCGGGCTGGTCATCGATCTGGTCTGGTCGCAGCTACGACAACGCTATTGCGACCCGCCGCGTTTTGCCGCCATCGCCTATGGCCGGCTCGGTGGCAAGGAACTCGGCTACGCGAGCGACCTGGATCTGGTGTTTCTTTACGACAACGACGACGATCGCGCCACCGAGGCGTATTCAGTTCTCGCGCAGCGCCTCGGCGGCTGGTTGTCGACGCGCACGGCGGCGGGCCTGCTCTTCGAAACCGATCTGCGGCTTCGTCCCAACGGCCAGGCCGGGCTTCTGGTCTCCACCGTCGAGGCCTTTGAGCGCTACCAGCGTGAGTCCGCATGGGTGTGGGAGCACCAGGCGCTGTCGCGGGCACGCTTTGCGGCGGGCGACCACGATCTTGGTGAACGCTTCGAGCAGGTCCGGCGGTCGGTGCTGTCCATCGCGCGCGATCCTCACGCGCTCGCGAAAGAAGTAATCGCCATGCGGCGCAAGATGCATGACGGCCATCCCAACCGAAGCGAACTCTTCGACCTGAAGCATGATCGCGGCGGCATGGTCGACATCGAGTTCATTGTCCAGTACCTGGTGCTTGCGCACGCGCGGTCTCATCCGCAACTGCTGGACAATGCCGGCAACATTGCGCTACTCGGGCGTGCTGCGCAGGCCGGGCTGATCGATCGCACGCTGGCCGACGAGGTGGCCAACGCCTACCGGCGCTACCGCCAGCTGCAGCACAGGCTGCGCCTCGATGACACCCAGTTTGCGCGGGTGGCGACCGAGGTCGTCGCGGGGCAGGCGGGGTCCGTCATATCGCTCTGGCGCCAGACCCTGGAGACCGCCGCGGGCGAGGGTGGTTAGCGCACCCGCGGTCTCGCCCTACGCAGGTCTCGTTGTAGCTGGGGATGTGGCGCACCCCGGGTTCCGGTCAGCGGCCGAGCAGCAGGAACACCGCCGATCCCGCCAGGAGCCCGTACAGCGCGTTTCCGCTCAGCCTGACCACCCCCAGAAGCACCATCGCCGACAGCAGGCGCGAGTCAACCAGGAGCGCAGGCGAGAAGGCTGATGCGGCAAGCCAGGGCTTGAACACTTCCGGCGCGACCAGCGCCGTGAGCGCTGCAAGCGGCGCGTAGCGCAGCGCCCGTTCAAGCAGACCACGCGGACGCAAGCTCGCCGGCACAAACAGGAACGCGTTCCGGAGCACGAAGATGATCACGGCAAGCATCCCCGTGACAATCCAGATGTCCAGAGCGGTCATGTTCATGGTGCAGACCGGTGCGACCGCGCACGCGCCTCCAGGACCAGCGGCGTGACCACGCCCGCCAGCACCGCGAGCAGCATGCCGGCCCGATGCGGCCACTCGACCCCGATCAGCGCCACCACGGTCGCTGCAATGACCACTGGCCAGGCGAGGCTCACCCTCATGGCCTGGGCAATCAGGGCGAGTACGGCGAGCGTGCCGAGAAACCCCAGGTCGCGCCCAGGCTCCGCATAAGCCATCACCGCAATGCCGAGCAGCGAGCCCACCTGCCAGGCGGCCCAAACCGGCAGATTGAGCCCCATGAAGAGCGCCGTGCGCTGGGCCCGGCGTTCGCGACCGGAAAGCGTCTGGTACACCGCAAGGCCCGAATCGGTTGTCATGTAGCCCGCAAACGAACGAAGGGCGGGCGGCAGTCGCGACAGATCACGTGACAGTGATGCGCTATAGATCATGAACCGCAGACTGGTGAGAAACGTGGTGAAACCAATCAGCGCAAACGACGCACCCGATGCCATCAGCGGGAGCGCCGCCAACTGCGCGGTGCCGGAGAACACGATAAGCGTCATGCCGACAGACTGCGCAACACTCATGCCGGCCTGAATCATGGCGACGCCTGCGATGATGCCCCAGACAAACGTGCCGACCATGCCGGACACCGACAGCCGGGCGCCCGTCGCGAATCGAGCCCGGCGCGCGGCGGCGGCCGGGCGCTGTCCTGCGTCTGCCACGGTCCTCAGCAACGCCTTGGGGCCTCAGGGCGAAGCGCGCGCCACACGCCCCAGCCCCCAACCTGCCTGCTTTGCCACCCAGATCGCACCGACCAGGCACACCAGCACGAAGGGCAGCGACAGCAGATTGAGCACCGACCAGCCGTTCACGAAGAGGAGCGCCCCCGAGGCAGCTGAACTGGTGATCATCACGCCAAAGACGCTCATGTCCATGAAGCCCTGGACCTTGTTCTTTTCAGCGGGCCGATAGCACCGCGTAAGCAGCGCCGTCCCGCTCGTGTACATGAAATTCCAGCCCACGCCGAGGAGAAAGAGCGAAATCGAGAAGTGCATGAGATCGACACCCGACAGCGCCACCATCACGCAGCCCGCATTGAGCAGCACCCCGATCACCATGATCGGCAGGATGCCGTAGCGGGTGATCAGCGTGCCGGTGAAAAGACCCGGCGCAAACATGCCGATGACGTGCCACTGCAGCACAAACACCGTTTCGTTGAAAGACAGACTGCAGACTTCCATGGCAAGCGGCGTTGCCACCATGAGCAGGTTCATCACGCCATAGGACAGCGCGGCCGAGGCGATGGCGAGTATCGCCATGGGTTGGCGGAGGATGACGGAGAGCGGCCGCGCTTCACCGCCCAGCACCGGTCCCGAGGGCAGGGTGATGCGCAGGAGCTGTATCAGGCCAAGGGACAAGAGCCCGAACACCATCAACACGAGATAGGTGCCGGCAAACTGGTGTGACAGAACCGTGCGCGACCACTTCGAAATCTCCGGGCCCAGAATGCCGCCGATCAACCCGCCGGTGAGCACCAGCGAGATCGCCTTGGTCTTGAACGCCGGCTCGTAAGCGTCGGCTGCATCGGCCGCCGCAAAGCGCAGACTCGCACCAAACGCGTTGTAGATGCCGCAGAGGAAGGTGCCCAGACACAGCAGGGGAAGACTTTCGATCGTCATGGCCCAGAACGCGACCAGCGCGCTCACCATTGCAGCCACCGAACCGACGCTGTAACCCGCGCGCCTGCCGTATCGGCGCATGACCGCTGCTGCCGGCATCGACCAGATGGCGCTACCAATCACGTAGGACGTGACCGGGAGCGAGGCAAGCATCTTGTCGTTGGACAGTTGCAGTCCGGCCAGCACATTGACTGCGATGAGCGTGGCGTTGTTGATGAGAAGAAGCGCCTGCAGGGTCGTAAGCAGACCGACCTGAAACCTGAGGGTGGCGAGCATGGCGAAGCCCTGGGCCGAAGGGAGAATCGCTCAGTCTAGCAGCCCGAAACGCGGGTCTCTGAACGCGTCAGGACAGAACGAGACCGGCTTCGCTAGAATAACGGACTCTGCGCAAGTCTCCCGACTGCGTGCCCCAGTTACTTCCCAGGAGAACCCCATGTCGATGGCCGACCGCGACGGACTGATCTGGTTCGACGGCAAGATGGTCGACTGGCGTGATGCCAAGATCCACGTGCTCACTCATACCCTGCACTACGGCATGGGTGTGTTTGAAGGTGTGCGCGCCTACGACGCCGTAGGCGGCACTGCCATTTTCCGCCTGGCAGAGCACACCCGCCGCTTCTTCAATTCGGCAAAGATCTTCCAGATGGCGCTGCCCTTCGATGAGGCAACGCTCGCTCAGGCGCAGAAAGATGTCGTCCGTGAGAACAAGCTTGCGTCCTGCTATATCCGGCCGATCGCCTGGATCGGCTCGGCCAAGCTCGGCGTCTCGGCGCGCGGCAACACCGTGCATGTTGCGATTGCCGCCTGGCCCTGGGGTGCCTACCTGGGTGAAGACGGCCTGTCGCGCGGCATCCGCGTCAAGGTTTCTTCCTACACCCGCCACCATGTCAACGTCTCCATGGTGCGCGCCAAGGCGAGCGGCTACTACGTCAACTCGATCCTCGCCAACGCCGAGGTCACCGCCCACGGCTACGATGAAGCCTTGCTGCTCGACACCGAAGGCTATGTCTCCGAGGGCGCGGGCGAAAATGTGTTCATCGTCCGCAACGGGGTCATCTACACACCCGACGTCGCCTCGTGTCTTGACGGCATCACGCGCGATGCCGTCCTCACCATCGCTCGTGATCTTGGCATTGAAGTGCGCGAAAAACGCATCACGCGAGATGAGGTTTACTGCGCCGACGAAGCCTTCTTTACAGGCACCGCTGCCGAAATCACCCCCATTCGCGAGGTCGACGACCGCACCATCGGGAGCGGCCGCCGCGGCCCCATCACCGAGCAACTTCAGAACGTGTTCTTCGACATCGTCGGCGGCCGCGCGCAGCGGTATGCAAACTGGCTCACGCCGGTAGCCTGATCGTCCCTCATCACCCAGCCGGCAGCCATGACTCCAACCGCCAATTCCGCCGCGCAACCACCCGCCGTCGAACTCGACGGCGCTGCGCTGCCCGCCTTCTGCCCCAACCCGGCCATGCCTGTCTGGTCAGGTCATCCCCGCGTCTTTCTCGATGTCACCACCACTGGCGAAGCCCGCTGCCCCTATTGCGGCACCACCTACCGGCTCAAGCCTGGCAGCGCGCGGCACGGTCACCACTGACCTGTAGCGTTCCATACCAGCCCTTTGCGCAGCTTTCACACCGGATCGTCCAAGCCGACCATGCCCCCGCCCCTGCAGACGCCGCTCAGCGCCGAGGCCGTCGAAGAAGCCTTTTATGACGCCATGCGGCGCGGCGACCTCGCCGCCATGATGGCGTTGTGGGCCGACGAGGATGAGGTGATCTGCGCTCACCCGAACGGTCCGCGCCATGTCGGCCTCGAGGCGGTGCGGGCGTCCTGGGAGTCCATCCTGTCCGGTGGCGGCGTTGATATCG
>CAMBZS010000012.1 GCA_945872335.1 Bordetella parapertussis
AGATGGTTGACGGCTATTCCAAGGTGATTGCGCTGATGGCGGTGGCGCTGTTTGCGAGCTGGATCTCGCGGCTCTTCTGCCCGCCGCTCTACATGACACTCGCCCGACGCTACGCGCCGCCCCCGACGCCGCCCGAAGCGCTTCCCGCACCGCCCCCCCCAACGCCCGAAGCGCCCCGCACACCGGCCGACCCGCCCCGCACCTAGGCGTGCCCTCCCCGCGCCCGCTCTTTCATCATGACCCCAGCCGAACTTCCCCTCGAAGGCATCACGGTCGTCTCGCTCGAACAGGCCATCGCCGCGCCGTTCTGCACCCGCCAGCTCGCCGACCTCGGTGCCCGCGTCATCAAGATCGAACGGCCCGATGGCGGTGATTTCGCCCGCGGCTACGACAGCCGGGTCAAGGGATTGAGTTCGCACTTCGTCTGGACCAACCGATCGAAGGAAAGTCTGACGCTTGACCTCAAGCAACCGGCCGGACTCGACGCGCTGAAGCGTCTCATCGGTCGCGCCGACGTCCTGGTGCAAAACCTCGCCCCGGGCGCCGCCGCAAGAATGGGGCTGGACCATCACACCCTCGCGCCAAGTTACCCGGCACTGATCGTCTGCGACATCTCGGGCTACGGGTCCGACGGCCCCTATCGCGACCGCAAAGCCTACGATCTGCTGGTGCAAAGCGAGTCGGGTTTTCTGTCGATCACCGGCAGCCCCGACGACATGGCCAAGGCGGGCTGTTCCATCGTGGACATCTCCGCAGGCATGTATGCCTACAGTGCGATTCTGGCTGCGCTCCTGAAACGCGGGCGGACCGGTCGCGGCTGCCGCATCGACATTTCAATGCTCGAATCGATGGCCGAGTGGATGGGCTTCCCGCTCTACTACGGGTTTGACGGCGCACCGCCCCCGCCGCGCGCCGGGGCCATGCATGCCTCGATCTGCCCCTATGGTCCGTTTGCCTGCGGCGATGGCCGTACGGTGATGCTGGGCATCCAGAACGAGCGCGAATGGCAATCGTTCTGCGAGCAGGTGCTTGGCCAGGCTGATCTTGCCACCGACCCCCGCTTTGACAGCAACTCCCGGCGACTGGCCGCACGCGACGAGGTCCACCGCCTGATCAACGCCCGGTTCTCGTCAATGACCGCCGAGCAGGTGATCGCGCTGCTCGACACCGCGCGGATTGCCTTCGGCGAAGTCAATACGATCGCGGGCCTGTGGGCGCACCCACAGCTTGCCGCCCGCGGTCGCTGGCAATCGGTGCAGACCGAACACGGCCCGGTCCCTGCGCTGCTGCCGCCGGGGCAAACCGCCGCCCGCTTCGACCCCGTACCCCAGTTGGGGGCGCACAGCCGAGCGATCCTGGCCGAACTCGGCTATGACGGGGCAGAGGTCAGTGCGCTGAAAGCGGCGGGCGTGATCTGACCCCACGCAAGGCGACGCCCGTATTCAACCCTGGCGTGCGAGATGTTCGAGGCAGGCACTCACGATCACCGACTCCTCATCGGTTGGCATCACGCGCACGGCCACGCGCGCTGAAGGATCGCTGACAAGCGCGGCGCCCGACTCGTTGAACGTACGATCAAGCCGTACTCCCATCCAGGCCAGCCGGTCGGCAATGCGGGCGCGGACCGGCGGACTGTTCTCGCCAATTCCGGCGGTAAAGACCAGCAGATCACAGCCCCCCAGCGCCGCCGCCGTGGCAGCGATTTCCTGCGCGGCACGCTCGCAGAAGACCTCGATCGCAAACGCTGCTCGTGGGTCCGTGCTCGCGAGCAGCGTGCGCACATCATGGCTGATGCCGGAGAGCCCCAGGAGGCCGCTCCGGTCATAGAGGGCGTGCGACAGCGTGTCGGCATCCATGCCAAGCGCCGTGATGGCATGCAGTGCCACCCCGATATCGACGCTGCCGGGCCGGGTTCCCATCACCAGGCCGTCAAGGGCCGTCATGCCCATCGAACTGCGAACCGAGCGGCGCTCGAGCATGCCGCAAACGCTTGCGCCGTTGCCGAGATGGGCCACGATCACCCTCCCGTCGGCGAGCGGTCCGGCCACCGCCGGGAGCTGGTCCGCAATGAACTGGTAGGACAGGCCGTGGAATCCGTAGCGTCGCACGCCACGCTCGCGCATCTCGATCGGGAGCGCGTAGGTGGTGTGAAGCGGCGACTGGCTCGCATGAAACGCGGTATCAAAACAGCCGATCTGGGGCAGATCGGGCTGCCGCGCCGCGAGCGCACGCACCCCAGCGAGGTTGTGCGGCTGATGCAGCGGCGCAAGCGGCACCTGCGCCTCAAGCGCGGCAATTGCTGCATTGTCGAGCAGCGCCGGCCGCTCGAAATGCCCACCGCCGTGAACGATCCGATGACCCGCCACCTTGAGGGTGCCTCGCAGGCCCGCCGAGCGTTCAAGCGCCTCCATCAGATGATCGATTGCGTCCTGATGGCTTTGCACCGAGGGCAGCAAGCTGGTGACAACCGGATCGTGCGCCACCCGCCATTCGAGGTGGGCAGCGCCGGGCCTGCCGCCCAGTCCGGCGACCTGGCCGCGAATTCGCGCAGTCGCTGCCTCCGATGCGCCTGCACCGGACGCAGCCAGCGCGACCGCCCGCAACCGATCGGCCGCGTAGACCGCGAACTTGACGCTCGATGATCCGCAGTTGAGGACCAGAATCGAGTCGTCAGTGCGCATGTCTACCAGTCGACTGTCTGCGCCATTTCTTCGGCCGCCGCACGCATGGCAGGAATGAACTCCATCGCGTCGGCAAGACCCAGGCGCGAGGCTGGAAGATGCATGGCAAGGGCAGCCACCACGCGACCATCCACATCGAGTACCGGTACGGCCAGGCAGCTGACCCCGGCCAGATATTCCTCGGAATCGGTGGCGTAACCCTGCTGCCGCACCCGATCGAGTTCCTCGGACAGCCTCGACGGATCAACCATGGTGCGCTGCGTGTGACGGACCAGCGGACTCTGGCGAATGAAGCGGTCACGCGCCCGGCGGTTCATGTAACCCAGAAACAGCTTGCCACTGGCCGAGGCATAGAGGGGCTCGATCGAACCCGCACCCAGACTCAGCTTGAGCGGCCAGCCGGTTTCGATGCGGTCGAGGTACATCACCGCATTGCCGTTCGGAATGGTGAGATTGCAGGTTTCCCCGACTGTCTCGACCAGTTCCTCAAGGATTGCATGGCGTGCCGCCCGACCGGGAGAGCTGAGCAGCACCTGACCGGCCAGCCGGTTCAGCCGCTCGCCACCCTGGTAGCGCTTGCTGCCGGGCTCTCGGCCCACCAACCCGGCGAATTCGAGCGTGCTCAGGATTCGGAAGACCGTTGGCTTGGGCAGATCGACCTGCTTGCACAGCTCCGCCAACTGGGGCGGCGTCTGGCTGCAGGCAATCGCCTCGATGATCTTGAACGCACGCAGAACCGCAGACCCCGAAGGGACTGCATCATCTTCGATAGGCAAAACCTGACTGGACATGTTGACTCCTCCCTGGTGAGCGCCATGAGCCGCTGCGCCAGGCACCATTCAGGCAGGGCCTGCTGGTGCTTCTTGGGGCGCTGAGGGGAATCCCTCGGGGCTCGCCGTCAAATATAAGGGCAAACCCGTAGATTGTGAAATGAAATTTAGGCCGCGAAAAACGGAACACCGGGGGCCTTGGCCGGATTTCCCCTCAAGGGGACAAACCGCCCCCCGCGCACGAGGCGGTCAGGCGATGCGTCGGCGCTGTGCCTGATGCAGCGTGTGCAGCGTGATGCTGCGCACCTCGGCCTTGCTCTGCTCGATGTGAGCGCGAAGCAGCATCTTCGCCTGATCGGCCTTGCGCTGCAGCACTGCCCGCAGAATCCGCGCGTGCTCCTGGTAGGTGGCATCGATGCGGTCGTCGCGGGTGAAGTCGAGCCTGCGCACGATCCGTATCCGTCCGGTCACATCATCATGAACCCGGGCGATTTCGTCGTTGCCCGCCGCCTTCACAAGCGCCGAGTGAAAGCGCTCATCGAGCTCACCCACTGCGGGTCCGTCGCGAAGGCGCTCGCCTGAAGGCAGCAGCCAGGCCTGGCGAAGCGGCGCGAGCAGCTGCTCGGGCGCCTCGGCCTGGGAGAGCCGGGTCACTGCATCGAGTTCAAGCAGCACCCGCAGATCGTAGAGTTGATCGATCCGATCAAAGTCGATCGGGCGCACGAACCAGCCTGTTTTCGATTCGACCTCGACCAGCCCCTCATCACGCAGCCGGGTCAGCGCCTCGCGGATGGGCGTTCGGCTCACCCCCATCTGTTCGGCCAATGCCGCCTCGGAGAGGCGCTGGCCCGGGGTGAAGAGAAACTTATGCAGATCGGTCTTGAGCCGTTGATAGACCTGTTCCGAGAGCTTGTCGCGCGAGCGGGCAGCCGAGTCGGTGGAAGCGAGCTGAATCATTCCGACGAGGATACCCGATTCGCTGCGAGCAGGCAGGCGGCCGCGCGAACGCCGACGCTGACGAGCCTGGGCTTTTCGCGACCACAGCGGTCCTGCCCATCGGGGCAACGACCGTGAAAGCGACAGGCCGAGGCGGGAGGATCCACCGGACTGCGCGCTTCACCCTGCAGACGGATTCGCGGTCCCTGCCCGGGAATCGATGAGATCAGCGCGCGCGTGTAGGGGTGTAAGGGCGCGCGAAATACCTCGTCGGACGGCCCGACCTCGACGATTTCACCGAGATACATCACCGCCACCCGCTCAGTGAGCAGCCGCACCACATTCAGATCGTGCGACACGAAGATCATCGACAGGCCGAGCTCCCGGCGCAGGCGCTCAAGGAGTTGCAGCACCACCGCCTGCACCGACACATCGAGCGCTGCAGTCGGCTCGTCCAGAATCAGCAGGTCGGGCCGCACCGCCAGCGCGCGGGCAATACCGACCCTGGCCTTCTGCCCGCCCGACAATTGATGGGGAAAGCGCGCAAGCAACTCCGCCGGCAACCCGACCTGTGTCGCGAGTTCGGCAACGCGCGCCCGCAGCGCTCCCCGTCCCAGCGACGCGAGGAGCTTGAGCGGCTCGGCGATTGCCTCCTCGGCAGTGAAGCGGGGGTTGAGGCTGTCGGTCGGGTCCTGGAACACCATCTGGATGCGGGCACGCTCGGGGCTGCGCGCAAAACGCGCCGCGGGCAGCGCGCCGATATCGGCGCCGTCAAACACGATGCGACCGTCGGTGGGATCGTGGAGGCGCGCAAGCAGACGTGCGAGCGTGGATTTGCCGCAGCCCGATTCCCCGACCAGTCCCACGCTCTCGCCGCGACGGATCTCGAGCGACACATCATCGACCGCATGAAGCATCGAGCCCCGGCCACCCGCCACCGGGAAATATTTTTTCAGCCGCTCAACACGCAGCAGCCGGTCAGGCAAGTCGCTCATTCAGCCCTCCCGCCCGGCAAGCACCGGATCAGAACCGGCAGCGTCCGCCGCATCCGGATACCAACATGCCACCCGATGCGATGCCTCGCGCGCCTGCGACTCACCCAGAAGCGGACGGATCCGCCGGCACCGCTCGTCGGCCCGATCGCAACGTTCGGCAAACCGACAGGCGGGCAGGTCGGTTCGCCGCAGGTCGGGCAGATTGCCAGGCACCGGCGCGAGTGACGCAATCGAGCCCGCGGGCCCCGGGGTGGAACTGATCAGCCGGCGCGTGTAGGGGTGACGCGGGGCGGCGAACAGCGATCCGGTGACCGCATCCTCGACCGCCTGCCCTGCGTGCATCACCACGATGCGGTCACAATAATCGGCGGCAAGCGCGAGGTCGTGGGTGATGAAAAGGGTCGCCATCTGCCGTTCGCGCGCGAGTCCGGTGATGAGGTCCATGACCGCGGCCTGGGTCGTCACATCCAGCCCAGTGGTCGGTTCATCGGCAATCAGGAGCGCCGGGCGACAGGCCAGTGCCAGCGCGATCATCACCCGCTGGCACATGCCCCCCGAGAGTTCGAACGGATAAGCGTTCAGACGCCGCTCGGGGTCGGGAATCGCCACCTCGCGAAGTGCCTGAATCGCCCCCTCCCGCAGGCCGCGCGACAGGTCTGAACCGCGGGCAAGCGCGTGCCGGCGCAGCACGTCTTCAATCTGGCGCCCCACCCTTCGGATCGGATTGAGCGCCGTGCGCGGACTCTGAAACACCATTGAGATCTCGCGGCCGCGAAGTTCGGCGAGCACCCGGGCATCGGCACGCAACAGGTCGATGCCGCCAAAGCTTGCTTCGCCCCCGGTGATCCGCGCGGCGCGATCGCTGATCCCAAGGAGGGCATAACTCAACACCGACTTCCCCGAGCCGCTCTCACCCACCAGTCCGACGATTTCCCCTTTCCTGATCTGCAGGTTCACGCCTTCGAGCGCCTGCACCGCGCCGTCTCGGGTTCGGAATTCGAGGTTGAGGTCGCGGACCTCGAGAAGCGGCGGATTGGGTACGCTCCCGCGCGCCGGCGGCGGGGCGGTCATGTGCGCCTCCGGGGATCGAGCAGATCGCGCAGTGCATCACCCAGCAGATTGAAGGTGAACACTGCAAGCATCAGTGCCGCACCGGGAAAGAGGCTCACCCACCACTCGCCCGACACGATGTACTGCGCACCTTCTGCAACCAGAATGCCCCACTCGGCCTCGGGCGGGCGCACGCCCAGTCCGATGAAGCTGAGTCCCGCTGCATTGAGAATCGCCCAGCCCATATTGAGGCTCACCTGAACCGCAGCCGCTGGCAGCGCGTTCGGCAAGAGGTGCACCACCAGGATGCGCAGGTCACGATTGCCGGATAGCCGCGCCGCTTCAATCCAGCCCGCACCCCGGCGGACATTGGCCTCGGCGCGCGCCACCCGGATATAGAACGGCAAATTGATCACTGCTGTGGCGAGCACAATATTGCCTACCGTGTTGCCAAGCGCCGCCACAATGCCCATTGCGAGCACAAAGAGCGGAAACGCCATGATGGTGTCCGAGAACCGCGTGACCAGACGATCCCACCAGCCGCCGAAATAGCCCGCTGCAAGACCCAGCGGCAAACCCATCACAAACGACGCCGCCACCGCAGCGAGCGCAATGCCCAGGTCGAGACGGGTGGCCACAATCACCCGGGACAGCATGTCGCGACCCAGCGCATCGGTGCCGAACCAGTGCTGCGCCGAGGGCGGCTGAAGCGCAGCCGCCGCGTTGCTCGCGAGCGGGTCATAGGGCACGATCGCGGGACCGGCAATGGCAAGCACCACGAGCAGCGCAAAGAGGAGCGCCGCAAGCAGCGTCACCGGATTCTCGGTGAGCACATGCCGCGCATGGGCCACCCCTGAGCGCGGCGCGCTCATGCGTCGACGCTCACGCGCGGATCGACCACGAGATAGAGAAGATCGACCAGCAGATTGACGAACACGAACAACACGCCCATGGTGAGCACGAAGCCCTGCACCGGGGCGTAGTCGCTTGCCGTGAGCGCATCAATTGCGTAGCTGCCAATGCCGGGCCAGCCGAACACCTTTTCAACAATCACGCTGCCGCCCAGCATGAAGCCGAACACCATGCCGAGCGTGGTGATCACAGGCAGGAGCGCGTTACGCAACGCGTAGGCAAACAGCACAGTGATGGGCGTGAGCCCGGAGGCGCGCGCGGTGCGGATGAAATCGGATCCGAGCACACCCAGCATCGACGCCCGGGTCATGCGCGCAATCGGCGCCAGCACGAAAATCGCCATGGTGGCCACGGGTAACGAAAGCTGCTTCATCGCCGCCCACCAAACCGCACCCTCGCGAGCAATCAGCGAATCGATCAGCAGAAAGCCGGTCACCGTGGGGGGTGCGGAAAACATCGGGTCGAGGCGTCCCATCGGCGAAGGCGCCCAACCAAGCAGGTAGTAGAAGAAGTAGGCAAGGAGCAGCCCGGTGAAGAAGGTGGGCAGCGACACGCCAGCGGTCGTGATTACCCGGCAGACCTGATCAATCCAGCTGCCTTGTCTAACCGCGGCAAGCACGCCCAAAGGCACTGCGATCGCACAGGCCACCACGAGCGCGACCAGCACGATCTCGAGCGAAGCGGGCAACCTCTGCGCGATTTCCGTGAGCACCGGCTGCCCTGTCGTGAGTGACAGACCGAGCTCACCGCGCCCCAGATCGCCGAGGTAGCGCAGGAACTGCTCGGCCAGCGAACGGTCGAGCCCGAGTTGCCGCCGCACCTGCTCGATCGCCTCGGCGGTCGCCGCGCCCCCGGCAAAATAGGCTGCCGGATCCCCCGGCAGGGCGCGGGTGAGAATGAAGGTGATCACCACGACGCCGAACAGACTCGGCACCGCGGCGATCAGGCGCCTGGCAATCAGCCGAAACATGGCGTGCTGGGGGCTGTGAGCGTTCGGACCACCGCTCAGCCCTTCGACAGTTGCCGGTAATCGGGCTGCAGATGGAACCAGTACATGTAGCCCTGCACATCACGCCGCATCGCGACATCCATGGTGGGCTGCAGGAGCGGTACCCGCGGCACCTCATCGTAGGCGATCTGGATCATGTCCTTGACCGCGCCTTCGTAGACCGAGCGCTCGCTCGCGAATTGCGCGGTCGTGATCAGCTTGTCGAGCGCAGGGTTCTTGTAGCTCATTGTGTTGAACACCGCGTCCTGGCTGTGATAGCACCAGAAGAAGAAATATTCCGGGTAATCGAGCCAGCCGCCGAAGCGGTTGACAATCATTGGCATGTCCTTTTTGAGAAGCGCCGCACGCCATGTGGCGCCCGGGATCTTGTTGATCTGCGCCTTGATCCCGATCGAGGCGAGCGATTCCTGAATCAGCACCGTCATCGGCTCGCCGATGGTCGCCCCGCCAAGATCGAAACTGATCGTGGTTTCGAAGCCGTTCGCGTAACCTGCCTCGGCGAGCAGCGCACGCGCCTTGGCAACATCGGTTGAATAACCCGTGGCTTGCGGCCACGCAATGCTGGACACCTTGGACGAGCCGCCGTAGAGCTTGGCCGCGCGCTTGTAAATGGCGTTGTCGAACAGCTTGTCGTAGGGCAGCACCCAGGCCACGGCCTGGCGGACCTTGGGGTTGTTGAACGGCGGTTTAGTGACGTTCATCCCAAGATAGAACATCGAGTTTTCGATCGGCATCGAGGTGACCTTCACAGCCGAGGTTTCCGATGAGAGCTCGGAGAAATCCTTGGGCGGCAGGTCGTAGGTGATCTCGATATCGCCCTTCACGAGAAGCGCTCGCCGGTTGCCGGCATTGGGCACGTCACGTTGCACGATCCGACGCAGTTTGGGCATCGGGCCACAGGTCCAGTTGTCGTTTCGAACGTAGATGATCTCCTGGCCAGGCTTCCAGGATTCAACCCGGTAGGCACCGCCCCCTGCGGTGTTGTTGCGTGTCCAGTTGAGCCCCCAGGGGTCTTGCGCCGTGACATGCTTCTTGACCAGTTCGCTGTTGAAGATCGAAGGCACCGGCACCGCGAGATCGGGCATGGAGAGCTTGTCCTTCTGCAGGAACTTCACCCGAAAGGTCAGGTCATCGACCACCTCGAACTGCTCGGGCTTGGAGAGCGAGCCTGCTGCCATCTGGAAGGTGGGAAAGCCTCCCACGCTCACCGCGCGGTCAAAACTCCATTTCACATCTCTGGCGGTGACCGGCGTGCCATCGTGAAAGCGCGCGTTCGCGCGCAGCTTGAAGGTGACCGACATGCCATCAGCGGCCATCTGCCAGCTTTCGGCGAGCTCGGGCTCGAGCTTGTCGCGGTCATAGACCACCCGACCGTCGGGCAATGTCTTCCGACCATAGGTCATCAGCCGGTCATAGCAGATCCAGCTCACGCCATACGCCGGGCGGTTGGCGCCTACGGTATGGATATCGAGCGAATTGGGCCCGAATTCATTGGCGACGACCAGTACGTCGGCCGGACGTGACTGGGCCTGAGCGGCCAGCGGAAGCCCGCTGCCCAAGGCCATTGATCCTGCGGCGGTCTGCGAAATAAATTGCCTGCGGTCCATGATGGGCTCCGTGAAGTATTGAGAGGAAACGGGTCAGGAAACTCGAGCGGTCTGCGCAAGACCGGGCGAGGGGTTGGGGGCAGGCAGAGCGGCGCTGCGCGAGGCCAGGTAGCCGCGCCAGCCACCGAAGGCGGATATGTCCTGCGCACCGTGAAGGCCGGCGGCCTCGCAGAGAAACCCATGCACGCGCTCGCCGCTCGCAAGCTCGACCGTGCCCAGCCCCAGGGGTGAAGGAATCAGCGCAAGAAAGCTTCCGACCTCGGTCACGGGCACATTCCAGACCTCGACTTCCAGCGCAACACCGCTTTCGTCGACCCGGACCATGCCGGGCCGCGCAGGCGCTGCACCCGCGAGCGCATAAAGCCGGTAGCGGGGAGCGGTATGGGTTCGTTCACGAAGCACGGCGCGCCGCTCGGTCAGCTGCCGGTTGAGCGGCAGACCGGACATGTGCGCGCCCACTGCAGCGATCGGCATGGTCGCCTCGACTGCGGGGCCGGGGTGGGGCGGGGACTCACTGGTTGCACGCTGCGTGAAGGATGCCTCCCACGTGCGGGCCCAGTGCGCGAGCGCTGCATCATCGTTGGCGCGTGCAATAAAGGTGACGCCGAACGGCAGGCCGGTGGCGCTCAGCCCGGCCGGGACGGCAAGCGCGCACCAGCCGAGCAGGTTCACGAAATTGGTGAACTGACCCAGTTCGGCGTTGACGCCGATCGGGTCAGCAGCCAGCGCCGCGTGACTGGGATGGCGAGGGGCAGTAGGCACCATGAGGATGTCGGCATCGGCCCACAGTGCGTTGAGCGCCTGGCGTGCACGCTGCAACTGGTACTGCGCCTGGAAAGTTGCCACAGCGTCAAACTGGCGGGCCCGCCCGATCACGGCCGCCACGGTGGGATCCATTGCCTCGGGCTGCGACTCGATCAGCGTGCGCACCACCGAGTAGCGCTCGGCCACCCAGGGCCCCTCATAGAGCAGTCGTGCCACCTGATAAAGCGGTTCGAGATCGATCGGGGTCACCGAGTCAGCCAGGGGGGTGATGGTGTCGAGCGCGCGCGTCCAGCCCGCGCCGTATCCGTCATGCGCAAGCGCCAGACCCTCCGGCACGAGCACCCGCGGCTTGATGCCTGCAAACCGCGCCCGCCCAGGTATGAAGGCGGAATATTCATCGGCCGTGTCGGCCCCCTCGATCACGGCAAGCACCGAGGCTGCATCGTCCACGGTATGCGCAAAGATCGACACGCAATCGAGCGTGCGACAAGCGGGCAAGACACCGGCTGTGCTGACCCGCCCCGGCGTAGGCTTCAAGCCCACCAGACCATTGAAGCCCGCCGGAATCCGCCCCGAACCCGCCGTGTCGGTTCCAAGTGCAAACAGCACCTCACCGCGCGCCACCGCCACCGCCGAGCCTGAACTCGATCCACCGCTTATATGCGGCGGGCTGCATACGCTGGAGGGCGCGCCAAACGGTGACCGCGCCCCCACGAGGCCGGTAGCGAACTGGTCAAGGTTGGTCTTGCCAAACAGCACCGCACCGGCATCGAGCAGCTTTTGCACCACGGTGGCGCTTTGTTCCGGAGTCCTCGCGAAAGTCGGACAGGCTGCAGTGGTCGGCATACCGGCGGCGTCGATGTTGTCCTTGACCGCAAAGGGCATACCGAAAAGCGGGTAGGTGGCGATCAGTGCCGCGCGGTCGGCGGACTGTCTCGACAGCGCATCCAGCGTGTCGATCCGCTCGGCGAGCGCGGGCAAATCAACCAAGTGAATCCAGGCCGCAGGCGCCCGATCAGCAGCGAGCCGGGCATGACGCGTGCGGAGCAGTGCGCCGACGTCGGCACCTGCGAGCAGCGCGGCCCGCCAGGCACGCAAATCGGTCAATCGGAGTTCATCAACGGCGAGAGGCATGGAGTTCGAACCAGAGTGGTGCACAAAGTTGTATACAAGCTTGGACGCATGCAGAACTCGTGCCAGCCGAACCCGGCGACGGGGCAGTCGGCCATTGCGTGCCGGCCCCGCGCCCGGACGCTCCGGGCCATCCGACAGCGAACCCGCTAAACTCGAGGGTTTCCCAGAGCCCGGTTCCCAGTCATGCAAGAGAAGTACGACGCAGGCGCGATCGAGCGCGCCGCCCAACAGCACTGGCAGTCGATCGACGCCTATCGTGCGATCGAACACGACCCCCGCTTCCCCAAGGGCAAGTTCTACGCATGCTCCATGCTGCCCTACCCGTCGGGCAAGCTTCACATGGGCCATGTGCGCAACTACACCATCAACGACGTGATGTACCGGCACCTGCGCATGCAGGGCTGGAACGTGCTCATGCCCATGGGTTGGGATGCCTTCGGCCTGCCGGCCGAAAACGCTGCGATGAAGAACAACGTAGCGCCAGCGAAATGGACCTGGGACAACATCGCTTACATGAAGAAGCAGATGCTGGCGATGGGTCTGGCAATTGACTGGAGCCGCGAGGTCGCCACCTGCTCGCCCGATTACTACCGCTGGAATCAGTGGCTGTTCCTCAAGATGCTCGAACACGGCATCGCTTACCTGAAGAACGGAATCGTCAACTGGGATCCGGTCGACCAGACCGTGCTCGCCAACGAGCAGGTGATCGATGGCCGCGGATGGCGCTCGGGCGCGGTGGTGGAAAAGCGCGAGATCCCGATGTACTACCTGGGAATCACCCGCTACGCCGATGAACTGCTCTCCGATCTGTCAGGCCTGGGCTGGCCAGAGCGGGTCAAGGTGATGCAGGAAAACTGGATCAGCCGCTCGACCGGCGTTCGGTTTGCATTCCCGCACGACATCCGCGATGCCGCAGGCCAACTGGTGGGCGATGGCAGTCTCTATGTGTTCACGACGCGCGCCGACACCATCATGGGTGTCACCTTTGTGGCGGTCGCCCCGGAACATCCGCTCGCTACGGTCGCCGCGGCACGCAGTCCCGATATCGCCGCATTCATTGATGCCTGCAAGCAGGGGGGTGTCACCGAGGCCGAGCTTGCCACCCGCGACAAGGATGGCGTTCCCACTGGACTCTCCGTCACCCACCCGCTGACCGGCGAGCCGATCGAGGTGTGGGTCGGCAACTATGTGCTCTACAGCTATGGCGATGGCGCAGTCATGGGTGTGCCGGCGCACGATGAGCGCGACTTCGCGTTCGCCCGTAAATTCGGTCTGCCGATTCGGCAGGTCATTGGAATCGACGGCGAGGATTTTCACCAGGATACCTGGCAGCCCTGGTACGAAGACAAGCAGCGAGGACACTGTGTGCAGTCCGGCCGCTACGACGGGCTGGCCTTTGAAGCCGCGATCGAGGCTATCGCCGGTGATCTGGCGGCAAAGGGCCTGGGCGAAAAGCGCATCCAGTACCGGCTGCGCGACTGGGGCATTTCGCGCCAGCGTTACTGGGGTACGCCGATCCCCATCATCCACTGCGACGACTGCGGTGCGGTACCCGTGCCCTATGAACAGTTGCCCGTGGTGCTGCCCGAAGATCTGGTGCCCGATGGCAGCGGCAACCCGCTTGCCAAGAACGAAGCGTTCCTGCGCTGCGCGTGTCCGAAATGCAGCAAGCCCGCGCGCCGCGAAACCGACACCATGGACACCTTCATCGATTCATCCTGGTACTACATGCGCTACTGCTCGCCTGACAACGATCAGGCAATGGTCGACGCGCGCAACGACTACTGGATGCCGATGGATCAATACATCGGCGGAATCGAGCATGCAGTGCTGCACCTTCTCTACGCGCGCTTCTGGACCAAGGTGATGCGGGACATCACCGGCGACTTTCCCGGCGACGCGGCGCGCGGACTGGTGAAATTCGACGAACCCTTCTCGAATCTTCTCTGCCAGGGCATGGTGCTCAACCATATCTATTTCAGGAAAGCCGCGAAGGGTGGCATCGAATACTTTTGGCCGGATGACGTGGAAAACGTCCACGATGCGCGCGGCCAGGTCACCGGCGCACGCCTCAAGTCCGATGGCAGCGCCATCGAGTACGGCGGCGTGGGCACAATGAGCAAGAGCAAGAACAACGGGGTCGATCCGCAATCGCTCATCGACCAATATGGCGCCGATACCGCGCGTCTGTTCGTCATGTTTGCGTCGCCCCCAGAGCAAACGCTCGAGTGGTCTGGCACTGGCGTCGAGGGCGCGCATCGGTTCCTGCGTCGGCTCTGGAACGCTGCCCACAACCGTCACGCCGCCGTGGCGCGCGCCGAAGGCGCAATCCCGGCTGCGCTCGACGATGCCCAGCGGGCGCTGCGCAGGGAGATTCACGCGATTCTCAGGCAGGCCGACTACGATTACCAGCGCAAGCAGTACAACACGGTGGTGTCGGCCGCCATGAAGATGCTGAACGCGATTGAAGGCGCAAAGCTCGCCGACTCGCCAGCCAGCGACGCGGTGCTTGCCGAGTCCCTGTCCATCCTGATCCGGGCTCTTTATCCCGTGGTGCCGCACATCACCCACGCACTGTGGGTCGAGCTGGGCTTTGCAGCGCGTCACGGTGACCTGCTCGACGCAGGTTGGCCCACGGTCGACGAGTCGGCCCTGCAACAGGACCGCATCGAGCTTGTGCTGCAGATCAACGGCAAGGTGCGGGGCAGCGTGTCGGTTGACGCCACGGCCGATCGGACCGCCATCGAAGCCGCTGCCCTGGCAAGCGACATTTTCCTGCGCCATGCCGAGGGCCGCACCGCAAAGAAAGTGATTGTGGTGCCGGGCCGGCTGGTCAACGTGGTGATCTGAGGCCAGGCTGCCCGCCTTGATACGTGCCACCCCCACCCTGCCGAATGCCGCGCGGCGGTGCGCGCTGATGGTTGCCGGCGCCACGCTCGCCGCGCTCGGCGGCTGTGGCTTCCAACTGCGCGGGGCAGCCCAGCTCCCGTTTCGCAAGCTCCACTCGGGCTTTGCGCGCAACTCCGCCATCGGTTCCGAGTTGCGTGCGCTCATCCGGGTGAACAGCGACACCACGATCGTCGAACGGGTCGATGAAGCCGACGCGCGCCTCGAGGTGCTGTATGAGCGGCGGGAACGCGAAATTGTGGGCTTCACCGGCACCGGGCGGCCACGCGAATACCAGTTGCGGCTTCGAATCCGGGTGCGGGTCACCGATGCCAAGGGTCTGGAGTGGATGCCAGCGACCGAGCTTGTACTGCGGCGTGAAATTACCTCGAGCGACATCGAGGTGGTCAACCGTGCGCAGGAAGAAGAGCTGCTGTTCAGGGAGATGGAGTCTGATTTCGTCCAGCAGCTGCTGCGCAGACTGTCGGCGCTGAAGCCCAGAGGCTGAGCGGCCATGGCGCAGGTTCGCCCCGATACCCTCGAAGCGGCGCTTTCAAAGAAGGTACCGGTCATCGCCTGGGTTTACGGCGACGAACCGTTGCTGATCCAGGAGGCGGCCGACTCGCTGCGCGCCGCCGCGCGTCGGGCGGGTGCCGAGGAGCGCCAGGTATTCGAGGTCGACCGCTACTTCAAGGCCGACCGGTTCGTCGCCGAGGCGGGGTCGCTGTCGCTGTTTGGCGCGGCACGATTACTGGAACTGCGTTTTGGCGGCAAACCCGGGAAAGAGATCGGGGAACTGATCGCGAGCACTGCCGAATCGGCCGATGCGTCGCTCCGGCTTCTGGTTCTCAGCGGCAAGCTTGATCGCACCACCACTGAAAGCGCCTGGTTTGGACGAATCGAACGGGCCGGGTTGATCGTGCCGGTTTATCCGGTTGAGCGGCGCGAGCTGCCCCGCTGGATTGCCGGCCGCCTCGGGCGCCAGAAGCAGCGGGCGGATTCCGCGACCCTGGAACTCATCGCCGAGCGGGTCGAAGGTAACCTCCTTGCCGCGCATCAGGAGGTAAGCAAGCTCGGCCTCCTGTTTCCCGAGGGCGAAATCCCCGCTGCCCAGGCGCGCGCTGCGGTGCTGAGCGTGGCCCGATACGACGCGTTCGATCTGGTTGACGCCATGCTGCTGGGAGACCGTGAACGCACGCTCCGCAGCCTGGAGGGTCTGCATGCCGAGGGCGAGGCGCCGCCGCTCCTCATCTGGGCAATCAGCGATGCGGTGCGCACGCTCCTGCGCCTTCACGCGGCGCGTGCATCCGGACTTGCGCTCGCGCAAGCGCTGCGCAGCGCGCGTATCTTCGGCGCACGCGAGCGCGCGTTCGAGGCTGCCGCCCGCCGTATTTCCATGGCCGACTGCGAGCAGGCCCTGCGGTCAGCAGCGCTCGCAGATAGAATCTTCAAAGGGGTTGGCGACGGCGATGCCTGGCTCGCCCTGGAGCGACTCGTGATGAGGCTGGCGGGCGTCCCGCTACCGGGAGACAACTGACATCGTGGACAAGCAGCCAATCGACAGCATCGCCTATGTTGATGACCTGGGTCGGCGCGCGCGTGCAGCCGGTCGGGAGATCGCACGCTCATCAACCGATGCCCGCAACCGCGCATTGACCGCAACCGCCGCGGCCATCCGCCGCGAGGCCGCAGCGCTCGAACGCGCCAATTGCCTCGATCTGGAGGCCGCGCGCGAGGCTGGCCATGATCAGGCCTTCGTCGACCGGCTGGCTCTCACGCCGCGCGTCATCCAGACCATGGCCGAGGGACTCGAACAGATCGTGATGCTGCCCGACCCGGTCGGCGAAATCAGCGGGCTCAGCTACCGACCATCCGGCATCCAGGTCGGAAAAATGCGTGTGCCGCTGGGTGTGATCGGCATCATTTATGAATCCCGGCCCAACGTCACGATCGATGCTGCGGGGCTGTGCATCAAATCGGGTAACGCCACCATCCTGCGAGGCGGCTCCGAAGCCATCCACAGCAACCAGGCCTTGGCTGCCCTCATCCGCGAGGGGCTCGCCGCCGCCGGTTTACCCGCCGACGCTGTACAGGTGGTTGACACCACCGACCGCGCGGTGGTGGGCGCGCTGATCGCGGCCGAACGCTGGATAGACGTCATCGTGCCGCGGGGCGGAAAGTCGCTCACCGAGCGCATTTCGCGCGAAGCGAGGGTGCCCGTCATCAGGCATCTCGACGGCATCTGTCATGTCTACATCGATGATCACGCCGACATCGACAAGGCCATCCGCATTGCCGACAACGCCAAGACCCAGCGCTACTCGCCCTGCAACACCATGGAAACACTGCTGGTTGCGCAATCGGTCGCCGAGCGCATCCTGCCCCCGCTTTGCCGCATTTATGCCGACAAGGGGGTCGAACTGCGCGGTGATGCCCACACCCGGGCGCTGCTTGGAAAGGTTTCCATTGCGTGCGGCGAGGCCACCGAGGAAGACTGGCATACCGAATATCTGGCACCCATTCTTTCGATCCGCGTCGTGGGCGGACTCGATGAGGCGATCGACCACATTGCGCGCTACGGCTCGCAGCACACCGATGCCATCGTGACCGAGCACCACGGCCATGCCATGCGTTTTCTGCGGGAAGTCGATTCGTCCTCGGTCATGATCAACGCCTCGACTCGATTTGCCGATGGGTTCGAATATGGCCTGGGCGCCGAGATCGGCATCTCCACCAACAAACTGCATGCGCGCGGCCCGGTGGGCCTGGAAGGTCTCACCTCGCTCAAGTTCGTGGTGTTTGGCAGCGGACAGATCCGCACCTGACCGCCCCGCTTCGGAGGCGTGCGGCTTCCAAAGGACTTCACCCGATGAGCACTGGCTACCTCTGGATCAAGGCGCTTCACATCATCTTCATCACCAGCTGGTTCGCAGGGCTCTTCTATCTGCCCAGAATCTTCGTGAACCTCGCGATGGTTCCCGAAGCGGGAGACGAGCGTGAGCGTCTGCTGCTCATGGCCCGCAAGCTATGGCGTTTCATGCAGCCGCTAATGGGTCTCGCCCTGCTTTTTGGCCTGTGGCTGTGGCTGGGCTATGGCGTGGGTGCAGGCAGCGGCTGGATGCACGCCAAGCTTGCCATCGTGCTTGTGCTCCTCGCCTATCACCATGTCTGCGGACGCATGCTCAAGCGCCTTGCAAGTGGCACCGACAGCCATTCGCATGTGTGGTTTCGCTGGTTCAACGAAGCCCCGGTCATCCTGTTGGTGGTCTCGGTGATCCTTGTTGTCGTCAAACCGTTCTGACTCCCGAGGACACCTTCGTGCCCCACACGCTCGACTATTTCATGGCCCCGTCATCACCCTGGAGCTACCTGGGCCATCAGCGACTGCGCGATCTGTGCACGGGTCATGCCATTCCGATCCGGATGATGCCGATCGATCTGGGCAAGGTGTTCCCGCAATCGGGTGGGCTGCCGCTGCCCCAGCGCGCGCCCCAGCGGCAGGCTTACCGGTTGGTCGAGCTTGCGCGCTGGCGCGACATCACGGGACTCCCCCTCAACCTGCAGCCCCGATTCTTTCCTGTGAGCGGCGACGATGCCGCGCTCGTCCTGATCGGCGCGCAACTGCATCATGGCGACCCGGCTGCGCTCGATCTGGCCGGGCGCGTGCTGAGTGCGGTCTGGGCCGAGGAGCGCAATATCGCTGACCCGCAAGTCATGGCCGCTCTGATCGCCGACGCCGGCCTGGATGGTGAGGCCATTGTTGCCCGGCGCCCCGATGCCATCGTCCGCTACGAGGCCAACACGAAGGAAGCGATCGCCCGCCAGGTATTTGGCGCTCCCTGGTATGTCTGGCAGGACGAACCGTTCTGGGGCCAGGATCGGCTCGACTTCCTAGAGCGGGCACTGGCCAGCCGCGTCGGCGCGCGCGGCTGATATGGCGCATCCACCGGAAACGCCCCGCTCCGACCGGCGTACGCCCCGAAACGGCCCGCGCTCACCGCAGCCCCGCCCGCAACAGCCAACCTCGCAGCAAACCGTCGCGCCGCGCCCGGGCGCGGGTCTGCAGCTGTTTGCACCGTGTCCACGCGGACTCGAACCGACCCTCGCCCAGGAGCTCACCTCGCTGGGTGCCGACGCGTGCCAGCCCACCGGCGGCGGCGTGGCCTTCAGCGGCAACGCCACGCTCGCGATGGCGGTCAACCTGCACAGCCGCATCGCGAGCCGCGTCCTGATGCGCGTTGAAGCAGCCCGCTGCCGCGACGAGGACGAACTCTACAAGCTGGTGCGTCGAATCGAGTGGGAGCGCTGGTTCAGCGAGCGGCTTACCCTGCGTGTCGATGTGTCGGCACATCGTTCGCCGCTTCGCAGCTTGAACTTCGCCGCCCTGCGGGTGAAGGACGCGATCTGTGACCGTTTTCGCGAGCTCGCGGGTGCTCGTCCATCCGTCGATACCCGCTCACCCGATGTCCGGGTGTTTGTGTTTCTCGATGCGATCGACGCCACTATCTATCTCGATCTCTCGGGCGAGTCACTTTTCAAGCGCGGCTGGCGCGGCGTTGACGATTCCGCGGGCGCAGCGCCTCTCAAGGAAAACCTTGCAGCCGGGCTCCTGGCACTCGCCGGATGGCAACCCGGTACCCCGCTCCATGACCCGCTCTGCGGGTCGGGCACGCTTCTGATCGAAGCCGCGCAACACACGCTTGGCATTGCGCCAGGACGGGAGCGCAGTTTCGGATTCGAAAAGCTGAAGGGATTTGATGCTGTGGCGTTTGCCAACCTGAAACAGGCGGCGGAGCAGAAAGCGACTGAGTCCTGCGCGGCAGTCGTGTCCTCGCGGAAGACCCTTGGGATCTCCGGGGGCGATATCGACCCCCGGGCCGTCGAGCGTACACGACGCAATCTGCTGCGTGCCGGCGTTCCCGACGGTACAGTTGTATTGAAGGTGGAGGACTTCGGCGCACCGCGGGTCGCACCCTCACCAGCACCAGCACCCGTACCCGCTGCGCCGGCCCCGCCCGCACCCGCCAATCAGGCCCCGCCTGCGGCTCCGCGCGGCATCATCGTGACCAACCCGCCATACGGCGAGCGCCTCCATGCACAGCTGCACGCCCCCACTGAACCGGCGTCCGGCGAGCGCTCGACCGCAGCCGGGGACCCTGCACCCATGACCGCCGCCGATCGCGCTCACCAGCTCGCCATGCAGCGCATCGGCACCACACTGCGTCAGCATTTCGGCGGCTGGCGCGCCTGTTTTCTCTCGCCCGACCCCGAGCTGCCGCGACAACTCGGCATGCAGCCAAGGCGACGCACACCGCTCTTCAACGGCGCGATCGAGTGCCGCCTGTTCTGTTTTGAAATCTTTGACCGCCCGGCCCGATGAATATGCCCACCGCGTCGCCTACAGACGACACCGCTTCCTCGCGACTGGCCGCCGTGCAGGAGCGAATCCATCGGGCCTGCGCGGCCGCTGGGCGTGCCCCCTCTTCGGTATCGCTCCTTGCGGTGAGCAAGACCTGGGACGCATCGCGCGTGCTTGAGCTCGCCCTGCTCGGCCAGTACGCGTTCGGTGAGAATTATCTGCAGGAAGCACTGGCAAAAATTGCCGCCCTTGAGGCTGCTGGATCCAGCCCGATCGAATGGCACTTCATTGGTCCGATTCAATCGAATAAAACCCGCCCGATTGCCGAGCACTTCCACTGGGTTCATTCCATCGAACGAGAAAAGATTGCCATCAGACTGTCGGAGCAGCGCCCGGCGGGCAGCCCGCCGCTTCAGGTGTGCGTGCAGGTCAATGTGTCGGGAGAAGCGAGCAAGAGCGGCTGCGAGCCTGTTGAAGCCCTGCCGCTTGCATTGGCTGTGGCACGGTTGCCGGGTATCCAACTGCGAGGCCTCATGACCATCCCCGAACCCAGTGACGACTCCGGGTTGCAGCGGTCGCGCTTTGCAGCGCTCAGAAAATTGTTCGAAAGCATCCAGCAGACCCTCAACGCCCAAGGCATTGACGCTAACCGGTTCGACACGCTTTCGATGGGGATGTCGGACGATCTCGAGGCAGCGGTTGCCGAGGGGGCAACGCTCGTCCGGGTGGGCACCGCCCTTTTCGGCCGGCGCCTTGCCGCTTTTGGGCCAGCGCCTTGATGGCCTCTTGCCATCTGGCCTCTTACCATCAGGCCTCTTACCATCAGGCCTTTCACCGTCTTCAGGCCATCACTTTGATGGCCACCCCCTCGCCTTCAGGCCATCGCCTTGATGGCGGCTGCCAGCCGACTCTTGTAACGGGACGCGGTGTTCTTATGAATGATGCGCTTGTCAGAGATGCGGTCGATGACCGACTGAGCCTGCTGCATCACCTGGGTGGCAGCCGCCTTGTCGCCGGCGCCAATCGCCTTGCGGACACTCTTGATTGCCGTACGAAGCGTCGAGCGCTGGCTCGAGTTCTGCGCATTGAGACGGACCGACTGCCGGGCGCGCTTACGCGCCGACGCAATGTTTGCCATGGGACAATCCCGAAAAGATCCGGCGAACCCGGAAAATGACGAAGGGAAAGCTTTGAAGTGTAACCCGATTTCGGGCGGCCCGCCAAATTGCCAAACGGCTGGGTTGCAGCGAGCCAGCGCTGTCTGGGCCAGCCAGTTGCGGAGCGCTTGAGGTGAACCTGCTGAAGGCCGCGGCGACTGTGAGCGGCTTTACGCTGCTTTCCCGGATCACCGGGCTCGTTCGCGAAACGCTGATCGCGACCCTGTTTGGCGCGTCCGCCGCCACCGATGCGTTTTTCGTGGCTTTCCGCCTGCCCAACATGCTGAGGCGACTCTTCGCCGAGGGCGCGTTCTCGCAAGCATTCGTTCCCATGCTGGCCGAACGGAAGCTTGAGGCCGAGCAGGGCAACAGCGAACAGGCGCGCGCCTTTGTGAGCCGGGTCGCCACCGCGCTTTTCTGGTCACTTCTCGCGGTCACGCTTGCCGGCATCGTTGGCGCACCGCTCCTGGTCTGGCTGATGGCCGCCGGCCTCGAGCCGTCAGCCGAGGCGGCGGCCATCCTGATGACCCGCTGGATGTTTCCCTACATCCTGCTCATCTCCATGGTCGCGCTCGCCGCAGGCATTCTGAATACCTGGAAGCGTTTCGCCGTGCCGGCCTTCACACCGGTGCTGCTCAACGTTGCGATGATCGCAGCGTCACTCGCGCTCTCCTCACGCGTTGATCCGCCGGTGCTTGCGCTTGCGGCAGGGGTGATTGCCGGGGGCGTGGCCCAGCTTGCGCTGCAGTGGCCCGCGTTAAAGCGCATCGGCATGCTGCCCTCGATCGGACTGAATCCGTTTGCTGCGTTTGCCGATCCTGAAGTGCGCGCCATCATTGTCCGCATGGGGCCGGCTGTGCTCGCGGTGTCGGTGGCCCAGTTGAGCCTTGTCATCAACACTCACATTGCCTCGCGGCTCGCGCCCGGCAGCGTGAGCTGGGTTTCTTTTGGTGACCGACTGATGGAGTTTCCCACCGCGCTGCTCGGCGTTGCGCTGGGAACGGTACTGCTCCCTTCCCTCGCGCGAGCCAGCCAGCGCAGCGACACTGGTGAATACGCGAGCCTCCTCGACTGGGGCCTGCGACTGTGTGTGATGTTGTCAATTCCCGGCATGATCGGGCTTGCGCTGATGGCCGAACCGCTCACGGCGATGCTTTTTCACTACGGGCGGTTCGACGCGCACGACGTCGCCATGACCCGGCAGGCCGTGCTCGCCTACTCGGTCGGGCTGCTGGGCTTGATCGCGGTCAAGGTGCTGGCCCCAGGGTTCTACGCGCGGCAGGACATCCGTACGCCAGTCAAGATCGCGCTGGTCGTACTCATCGCCACCCAGCTCATGAATCTGTTTTTCGTGCCCTGGCTCGCGCACGCCGGACTCGCGCTCTCGATCTCAGTGGCCGCCTGGTGCAACGCGGTACTGCTTTTGCGTGGCCTGCTCAGAAACGGCACCTACCGACCCGCCGCCGGTTGGGGCCTGTTCGCGTTGAAGGTGTTGGTCGCCGCCGCTGCGATGGCGCTGCTGCTTGTGCTTAGCGTGCCGAGGTTTGATTGGATCAGCCTGCAGGCCATGCCGCTCGTGCGCGCGGTGCTGGTCCTGTCGCTGGTGGCGCTTGCGGCCGCCACCTATCTGGGCGCGCTCCTTCTGATGGGCCTGAGGCCAAGACAATTCATACGCAGGGACTGAACGCTGGCGCAAAGCAAGGCTCGGAAATCCGGTACCCTCGCCAGCCATCAAACGATGCGACCTTCACGGAGACTTCGATGCGGATAGTGTTCATTGGCGGCGGCAACATGGCCACCGCGCTGATCGGCGGACTGGCCGGCAAGACTCCGAACGCCCCGCTGATATCGGTTGTCGACCCGGTTGCTCAGCAGCGCGAGCCGTTGCAGGCGCGGTTCGGCGCACGCTGCTTTGCAGCGCCAGAGCCGGCCGCATTGGACGCCGACGTCGTGGTGTTCGCGGTCAAGCCCCAGCAGATGCGGGAAGCCGCTGAGGGCTGCGCAGCCTGGGTTTCAGGCCAGTTGGTGATCAGCGTTGCCGCAGGTATCCGTATCCCGGATCTTCAGCGTTGGCTTGCCGGTCACCGGCGCATCGTGCGGGCCATGCCCAACACGCCGGCCCTGATCGGGCTGGGCATCACCGGCCTGTGTGCCGCAGCCGAGGTGGCCGCCGATGACCGGGCCACCGCCGAATCAATCATGCAAACCGTGGGTGAGACCCTCTGGCTGGAAGACGAGTCGCTGATCGACGCAGTGACTGCGGTAAGCGGAAGCGGCCCGGCCTATGTGTTTCGCTTCATCGAGGCCATTGAGCAGGCAGGCATCAAACTCGGTCTATCGCCCTCTGACTCGCGCAAGCTCACCCTGGCCACTTTTCGCGGCGCCGCCGAGCTTGCGGCCCGTTCGTCGGAGCCACCTTCGATCCTGCGCGAACGCGTGACCTCCAAGGGCGGCACAACGGCCGCAGCGCTGGCGGTGATGGAGGAGTCCCGGCTGGGCGCCTCGATGGAGCAGGCCTTGGCTGCCGCGGCCCGTCGCGGGGCCGAGTTGGGCGACGAGTTCGGGCGATAGGCTCAAACGCCGGCGCCGGCGCCTCGCTCAGCGCCAGGCGCCTCCCAGCCAGGCATCGGCGAGCACCCCCCCAAAGACCGCGGCTCCCAGCCAGTTGTTGTGATTGAACGCCCGAAAGCACCCCTCTCGAGTGCGCGACCGGATCAGCGAGTAGTGATAGGCGGCAAGCGCTGCAGCCACTGCGAGTCCCGAGAAATAGGCTGGGCCGAGTCCTTCGAGAAGGCCTACCCAGCCCAGCAGCGCGAGAGCGAGCGCATAGCACGTCACCACCGCCAGCAGATCGAAGCGTCCAAAGGTAATCGCGGATGTGCGGATACCGATCCGCAGATCGTCATCGCGATCGACCATGGCGTACTCGGTGTCATAGGCGATCGCCCACGCGACGTTGGCAGCGAGCATCACCCAGCCCGCAAGCGGCACCGTACCCAGCACCGCCGCGTATCCCATGGGGATACCAAAGCCGAAGGCAATACCGAGATACGCCTGGGGAATGGCAAGGAACCGCTTGGTGTAGGGGTAGCTGGCCGCCAGAAACGCAGCCACGCCGGCGAGCGCCCAGGTGAGCGGATTGAACGGCCAGACCAGCGGGAGTGCCGCAATCGAAAGCACCACAAACACCGCCACCGCTTCCCAAGGCGCAATCAGTCCCGCAGTTAGCGGCCGGTCCCGGGTGCGTTTGACGTGACGATCGAAGTCGCGATCGGCAAAGTCGTTGATGGCGCACCCCGCCGACCGCATGAGCAGGGTGCCGAGGCAAAACGCGAACACCGTATAGACATCCGGGCGACCCGAACTGGCGATGAAGACCGCCCACAGGGTCGGCCACAGCAGCAGCAGCGTGCCGATCGGCTTGTGCAAACGCACGAGCCGCCAGTAAAGGCCCAGCCGATCGATGAGGGTGGTGGTGCGCAAGGCGAGGATCTCCCGCGCTTAGTGTAGCGACTCGAGGCCTGCAGCCTGGTACGAGGCGCGGCGCTTCTTACCGCCGCGAGCGTGAGCGCGACGCGGGTTCGGTTGGAGCGGTCGATGCGGCGTGGGAGGCGGCGTGGGCGGCGGCGTGGGGGGCGGCGTGGGCGGCTCCCTGCGAGGTGGCCTGCAGCGCCGTTCCGGCCTTCACCGGCAACTCGGGAGCCGACGCCGCCCCGCGCTCCGGCTCCCGCTGGCGTTGCGCCTCGCCAGCCTCATGGGACCCACAGCAGCGGACCTCCTCGATTCGCCCCAGCCCCCGAAACTCGGACTTGGCTGGGACATTGCCCACCACCAGATCAACCCTGTCACGCGCTGCGGCCCTCGCGGGCACGATCTGGGCAGCAGCGCCGCCCAGGACCAGCCCGGAGGCGAGCATGCGGCGCAGATTGGCTTCACCCACACCACGCACCCGCCGCCGAAAATCATCGGTATCGCGGAACTGTCCGCCGGTCGATCGCGCTGCAACGATTCGTGACGCGAGCGCGGGCCCGATGCCGCGCACCCGCTCCAGCTCGGCTGCGGGCGCAGCGTTCGCATCGACCGACACCACTGAAGCGGCCGCCACGTTTTCGCCAAGCAAGGTGGCCACCAGTGCGATGCCGGCCGCTGCCAACGCGAACTCGGCAACCAACGCCTTGCGGCCGCGGCCGCGCGCGGCGCCTCGCACTGAAACCCCCCACTTGCCCCATGTCATGCGCACGAGCCACCCCTTGGACCCACCGATCAGGGGCACCATCTTGCGCCTGGGCAGCGGCACGGAACCGAGGCAGCTCAGCCCGGCGAACTATGCCGGAAGGTACCTCGACATGCCCACCCGTCAGGCCCGTTCCAGCTCCTCGGCGCGCTGCGGCGCGCACGACTCCCAGCGACTGCAACCCGGGCACTGCCAGGAGTACTGGCGCGCCTTGAAGCCGCAGTGGGCGCACACATATCGCGATTGCCGCTGAGCCTGCGCACGCAGCAGACCGCGCGTGAGCGCGAGTTCGTCGCGACGCGGTCCGTCGACCTGCCCGAGTTCGATATCGAGCAGCCTGTCCAGGCCCACCAGACTGGGGGCGCGCGCAAGCGCCGCCCGCCCCCACGCAACTGCCGCCTGAGCACCGTCCTGCTCAAGCCGCGCCTCGAGGAGCACGAGAAACAGCTCGATCGAGCGTTGCGACTCAAACTGCGCCTCGAGCGAGCCCAGCGCATCATGCAACCGACCCAGCTTCTGGTTCGCCTGCAGCCAGGCCCGCGCACCCAGCACAAACCACTCGGGCTGGCGCGCGCGCATGGCCTCCCAGGCGGCAAGCGCCGCCTCGGACTCGCCGCGCGCCATCGCGAGTTCGGCCCGCATGAGCGATACCCGGGGGTGGTCCGGCCCCAACGCAAAGGCCTCGGAAAGATGGCGCCCAGCGAGCGCATGGCCGGCCGCGTCACCAGCGGCCAGCGCCTTGGCCGCGAGCTCGCAGTGAAAATGGATGATCGCGCGCTTTGAAGCGCCCGCGCCATCAACGGGCAGCCGCGAGGCAAGCGATATCGCGAGCGGCCAGTCGCGCACCAGCTCGGCGATTTCCAGACGATGCCGGAGCGCCTGCTCGGACCAGCCTCCCGATTCCAGCCGGCCGAATGCATGATCGGCTCGATCGAGCAGCCCCGCCTTGAGAAAATCGAGTCCGAGTTCGAACAGCGCCTGCTCGCGCGCCTTCGGATCGAGATCGGTCCGATCCAGCAGACTCTGATGCACCCGGATCGCCCGGTCGTTTTCGCCCCGCTGGCGGAACAGTTTGCCAAGCGCAAAGTGCAGTTCAACGGTCTCGGGGTCGACCCTGACCACATCGATGAACGCATCGATCGCCCGATCGGGCTGTTCACTCAGGAGAAAGTTCAGGCCGCGGAAATAACCCGCCGGCAGTTCGCCCTGCCCGCCACGGCCGGCAGCCGATTCATGCCGCGCAGCCAACCAGCCCAGCCCGAAAAAGAGCGGGAGCGCGAGCAGCCAGAGGAGATCAAATTCCAAGGCGACGACCGCCGCCGACCTAGACGCCCAGGGGCGGGGAAGCACCGCCCGAGCCGCTGCCGGCCGCGGCAGTGCCCTCCGTACGGATGGCAGGTTCAGGCGAGGGCCCTGCGGCAGGCGTTCCCACGGGCCGACCGACAGCCTTCAATTCCTTGCGCAGTCCGGCGATCGCGCGCCGCTGGCGAAAGAAAGACGGAATGCACGCAAAGAGACCCAGAAGCACGCCGGCCGCCAGAAACGACAGCAGCACCACCACCAGCGGCGCACGCCAGGTGGCCTGGCCTGCGAAAAATCGCACCTCAACCGGCTCGGTATTGGACAGCGCAAAGGCAAGCGCCAGCACGAAAAGCAGGATGTAGAAAATCCAGGAAAGGATACGCATCGGATCCGACCCCTGTCTTGAGAACCGCAGACGTTGCGGTCAGCCCTTCTCGCCGTTCAGACCGGCGTCGACGCGTTCGCGCAATTCCTTGCCCGGCTTGAAGTGAGGCACGCGCTTGCCTGGCACCATCACTTTTTCACCCGATTTTGGATTACGCCCGACCCGCGGCGGCCGATGCGACAGCGCAAAACTGCCGAAGCCGCGGATCTCGATGCGATGGCCATCAACCAGCGTGCGCGCCATCGCTTCGAGAATGGTACGAACCGCAAACTCGGCGTCTTTTGCCACCAACTGCGGATAGCGCTCGGCCAGACGGGCGATCAGTTCGGATCGCGTCATCTGGCCGGGCGCGGCCTGGTCGGCAGCGTCGTCGACGCCCCCGTTCAGGCCGCTTCGGGCATCTGCCTGCATGCCCCGCACCGCTTACTCTTTAGGATTGTCGAGCTTGGCCCGCAGCAACGCGCCGAGATTGGTCGTGCCGCTTGCCGCACCGCTTTCAGCGGCAATACGCTGCAGTGCCTCGGCCGTTTCGACGGTGTCCTTGGCCTTGATCGACAGGCTGATCGAGCGATTCTTCCGATCAACGTTGATGACCATGGCCTCGACCTCATCGCCCTCTTTCAGGTGATTGCGGGCGTCATCGACCCGGTCACGCGAAATCTCGGACGCACGCAGGTAGCCCTCGACATCGCCCGACAGGCGGATGACCGCACCGCGCGGATCGACGCTCGCTACCGTGCCCTTGACCAAGGCGCCCTTCTCGTTGGTGGCCGCGTAGTTATTGAACGGATCACCCTCGAGCTGCTTGATGCCGAGCGAAATGCGCTCACGCTCGGTGTCGATCGCCAGCACCATGGCCTCAACCTCATCGCCCTTCTTGAAGTTGCGAACGGCTTCTTCGCCGGTCTGATGCCAGGAAAGATCCGACAGATGCACCAGGCCGTCGATCCCACCGGGGAGTCCGATGAAGACGCCGAAGTCGGTGATCGACTTGATGGAGCCGCGCACGCGATCGCCCTTGCGATGGTTGTCGGCGAACTCTTCCCAGGGGTTGGGGCGGCACTGCTTCATGCCGAGCGAAATACGACGACGGTCTTCGTCGATCTCGAGGACCATGACTTCGGTTTCGTCGCCCAGCGCCACCACCTTGCCCGGGTTGACGTTCTTGTTGGTCCAGTCCATTTCCGAGACGTGCACCAGACCCTCGATACCTGGCTCGATCTCGACGAACGAGCCATAGTCGGTGATGTTGGTGACCTTGCCGAACATGCGCGTGCCCTGCGGATAACGGCGGGCGATGCCAACCCAGGGATCGTCACCCAGCTGCTTCACACCCAGTGAAACACGGTTCTTTTCCTGGTCGAACTTGAGCACCTTGGCGGTGATTTCCTGACCCACCTGCAGCACTTCCGAGGGATGACGCACGCGACGCCATGCCATGTCGGTGATGTGGAGCAGACCGTCGATGCCGCCGAGGTCGATAAACGCGCCGTAGTCGGTGATGTTCTTGACCGAACCGGTGACGATAGCGCCCTCGTGCAGCATCTCGAGAAGCTTTGCGCGCTCTTCGCCCTGGGTAAGTTCAAGGATGGCGCGACGCGACAGCACCACGTTATTGCGCTTGCGGTCGAGCTTGATGACTTTGAAATCGAGCGTTTTGCCTTCGAACGGCGTGGTGTCCTTGACTGGTCGCGTATCGATGAGCGAGCCGGGGAGGAACGCACGGATGCCGTTGGTCATGACGGTGAGTCCGCCCTTCACCTTGCCGGTGATGGTGCCCGACACCGGTTCACCGGTTTCGAGGGATTTCTCCAGGCTCACCCACGCGGCGAGGCGCTTGGCGCGGTCGCGCGACAGGCGGGTTTCGCCGTAGCCGTCTTCGAGCGAATCGATGGCCACCGAGACGAAATCGCCTTCGGCTACGTCGATGACGCCACGGTCGTTATGGAATTCTTCGATGGGGATGAAGCTTTCCGACTTCAGTCCCGCATTGACGACCACGTAGTTGTGGTCGATACGCACCACCTCGGCGGTGATGACCTCGCCCTGGCGCATTTCCTGTCGCTTGAGCGACTCTTCAAACAGGTCGGCAAAACTTTCGGTAGTAGTCAAAATGTTTTCCAGATAAAGCACGCCGAACAACCGTCTCCGAGGCGGTCAGCGGAAAAACCGATGACAACGGCCCCTGGTGCCCGCAGCGAAACCTCGCAGCGCACCCGGATCACGGCAACCCAGCGGAGTTGACGATTGACCGCCCAAGGACGGTCCCCTTTCAGGACTCTTGCCGCGCAGCGCGCGTCGCAAGCCCGGTGGCCGACCATCGATCAAGCACCGCCTGAACGGTTTGCAGCACCGTAAGCGGAGTGGAATCGAGGACAACCGCTCCTTCTGCGGCAACGAGCGGCGCATGGGTTCGCCCGGCATCGCGGGCATCACGCGCGCGCAAATCGCGCAAAAGACCGTCGAGGTTAGCAGAAAACCCCTTTTCGATCAACTGTTTATAGCGCCGCTCGGCGCGCGCTTCGGCGCTTGCCGTGAGAAACACCTTGAGCGACGCGTCGGGGAACACGACACTCGCCATGTCGCGGCCATCGGCGACCAGTCCTGGCGCTTGTCGGAAATCACGCTGACGATCGAGCAAGGCCGCACGCAGCGCCCCCAAGACGGCGATACGCGACGCCGCCTCACCCACCACTTCCGCGCGGATCGCGTCGGTCACCTCATCGCCCGCCAGGAAAATCCGCCCCCCGGAAAACTCAATCGGCAGGTTCACCGCCAGACGCGCCAATGCCGGCTCATCATCCAGCGCCACGCCTGCGCGGCGCGCGGCGAGCGCGGCCAGCCGGTAGAGCGCGCCCGAATCGAGGTAATGCCAACCGAGCGCCTCGGCCACGCGCTGCGCGACCGTGCCTTTGCCCGACGCGGTGGGTCCGTCTATGGCGATGACCGGGACCACACCGGTCATGCGGCAATCTCGCGGATCGACAGGCCCGCACCCGCCGACAGCGCCACGAAGCCCGGAAACGAGGTGGCAACATTGAGCGTGTCATCGATACGGATCGGCCCGCCCGCGCGAAGCGCTGCCATCGCGAACGCCATCGCGATCCGGTGGTCGCCATGCGAGGCCACTGAACCGGCCGAGAACACGGGCCCGGCGTGTTGGCCACGACCCTCGATGATCATGCCGTCGGGCGTCGCTTCTGCGTGAACCCCGAGCGCGCGCAGCCCGTCGGCCATCACCGCGATGCGGTCCGATTCTTTCACGCGAAGCTCCTCGGCGCCGGTCACCACCGTGCGGCCCTCCGCGCACGCCGCCGCCACGAAGAGCACCGGGAATTCATCGATCGCAAGCGGCACCAGTTCGGGCGGCACCTCGATGCCGCGAAGCCGCGAGGCGCGCACCCGCAGATCGGCCACCGGTTCACCGCCCACGATGCGCTCGTTGATACGCTCGATATCGGCACCCATCAGCGAGAGGATGTCGAGCACACCGGTACGGGTGGGATTGACGCCGACATGCTCGAGGAGCAGGTCGGATCCGGCTGCAATCGACGCGCCGACGAGAAAGAACGCTGCCGATGAAATATCTGCAGGCACATCGATGTCGGTGGCAGTGAGCGCCTGGCCGCCGCGAATGCGGACGGTGGCGCCCTCGCGGCTGAGTTTTACGCCGAAGCCCTCGAGCATGCGCTCGGTGTGGTCGCGCGTGGGGGCCGGTTCGGTCACCACGGTCTCGCCTTCGGCATGAAGCCCCGCGAGCAGCAGCGACGACTTGACCTGGGCGCTTGCCATCGGCATTGGATACTCGATCCCCTTCAACGCATCCGTCACCGGTTCGATCCGCACGGGCGGTCGGCCCTCTTGGGTCTGGATGCGCGCGCCCATTCTGGCGAGCGGATCGGCCACGCGGCGCATCGGGCGTTTGGACAGACTCTCGTCGCCGATCAGCGTGCAGCCGAAATGCTGACCGGCCAGAAGACCGATCAGAAGCCGCATCGCGGTGCCGGCGTTGCCGCAGTCGAGCGGGCCCGCAGGCGCGCGCAGTCCGCCGGGCCCCACACCATGCACCACCACGCGGCCGTGATCGGGTCCGTCGATCCGCACACCCAGCGCACGGAACACATTCATGGTGGAGATCGCGTCCGCGCCCTCGAGAAAGCCGCTGACATGGGTCGTGCCGCGCGCGATCGCGCCCAGCATGATGGAACGGTGCGAGATGGATTTGTCACCCGGCACTCGGATACGTCCCTGCAGACGGCCGCCGGGTTGAACATCGAATTGTCGGGTCATGCGCAGTTCCTTCGCGTGAGGTCAGCCAAGCCGACGCCGCCAGCGGCTTGCGGCCTCGAGAGATTCGACCAGCGTGGTGCGGTCGCGCGCTTCGATCGCGCCGATGAGGCGATCGAGTTCAGCGCGGTAGCGCGCCGCCGATTCGAGCACCGCATCGGCGTTGTCGAGCAGAATGCCGGCCCAGAGTTCGGGCGACGAGGCGGCGATGCGGCTGGTATCGCGAAGGCCACCGCCGGAAAACTCGATGGCGGAATCCGCGAGCGCTCCACGCCCGATGGCCGCACCGAGCGCAAAGGCCACCGCATGCGGCCAGTGCGACACCTCTGCGAACAGCCGGTCATGCGCATCAGGCGACATTTCAGAGATCACCGCACCGGTAGGCTCCAGAAAATGACGCAGAGCCGCGCAGTGCGCGCGCTGCTCGTCATTGACCGGACAGAGCACCCAGCGGCGGCCGCGGAAGAGGTCGGGATTGGCGGCGTCCGGGCCGCTGCGCTCAGACCCCGCAATGGGATGGCCCGCCACATATCGGGAAAAGGCGGAACCGAACGCTGCCCGAGCCGACTCGACCACGCTCCGCTTGGTGCTGCCGCAATCGGTGATGCGGGTGGCAGCCCCCAGCGCTGGCGCGATTTGGGCCATGAGCGAGCCCATGACGGGAACGGGCGCGGCCAGCACCACCCAGTCGGCCCCCCGGACTGCGGCCACGGGATCGGTGAAGGCCTCATCGACCAGGCCGATTTCCTGCGCCCGCGCCGCATCGCCGCCAGGCGCACAACCCGCGATGGTGGCGGTCACTCCGCGCGCACGAAGCGCCGCCGCAAGCGAGCCACCGATCAGGCCAATGCCGAGAATTGCGATTCGCACGGTGACGACTCAGCCAGCCCGGCCCATCACTTGGGCAAGCGCAGCCAACATCCGGTCATTTTCCTCGGGCAGACCCACCGAGACGCGCAGCCACTCAGGCAGACCGTAGCCGCCTACCGGCCGCACGATGACGCCCTTCCGAAGCAATCCCTCATAGACCGCGCCTGCATTGCCTACCCGCACCAGCACGAAGTTGCCGTACGACGGCACAAACTGCAGACCGAGCGCGGCAAACCCCGACTGAAGCTTTGCAAGCCCATCGCGATTGAGCTGATAGCTGCGCTCGACGAATGCATCATCGGCAATGGCTGCGATCGCCGCGGCCTGGGCCATGGAGTTGGTGTTGAAGGGCTGGCGGATCCGATTCATCAGATCGGTGAGTTCGGCCTGCGCGAGACCAAAACCCACCCGCAGCCCCGCCAACCCGTACACCTTGGACAGAGTTCGGGACAGCATGAGATTGGGATATTCGCGCACCCACCGGGTGGAATCGAAACGCAGTGCCGGATCGAGGTACTCGTTGTAGGCCTCATCGAGCACCACCACCACCTGCTGCGGCACCTGCTTCAGGAACCCCTCGATGCGCGCGGCAGGGAGAAAAGTGCCGGTGGGATTGTTGGGGTTGGCGATGAACAGCATCCGGGTGTCGGGCGCGATGGCTGCAAGCATCGCATCGAGGTCGTGGCCGTAGTCGCGCGCGGGCACCACAATGGCGCGGGCACCGACCGCATGCGTGGCAAGCGCGTAGACGGCGAAGGAATATTGCGAATACACGGCCGAGGTGCCCGGCTGCAAAATCGCATGGGCGGCAATTTCGAGTATGTCGTTCGACCCATTACCGAGCGTGATCCAGTCGGCAGGTACCGCATAGCGCGAAGCGATCGCCGCCTTCAGTTCGAACCCGTTGGCATCAGGATAGCGACCCAGTTCGCTCACCGCGGCCATCATCGCCTGGCGCGCCGATTCGGGCATACCCAACGGATTTTCGTTGGACGCGAGTTTCACGATCTCGGCCTCATTCAGACCGTATTCGCGAGCCAGTTCGGAGACGGGCTTGCCAGCCTGATAAGGCGCCATGCTGCGGACATAGTCGGGGGACTGGAACTTCATCGGAATCACTCTCCGGAAACGGGCCGGGTTCGGGGCGGAACCTGGGCGGACTGATCGAGCGCACGGGGATACGACCCCAGCACCTTGAAAAACGCTGCATGGTCGCGGATGTCGGCGAGCGCGGCCGCCACCGGCGGATCATCCTGATGCCCGAGCAGGTCGATATAGAAGTAATACTCCCAGCTCCCCTGGCGGGCGGGCCGCGATTCGAACCGCTTCATCGACACGCCGT
>CAMBZS010000013.1 GCA_945872335.1 Bordetella parapertussis
GCACCGTGGCGCAGAAGCCGGCGTCGCGGAGCGCGGTCAGACACGCCTGCCCCCGGTCGCTGAATGCGGTCGCAGCAAGTCCGCGCGCGTCCTCGGCCTCGCCAGGGTCGGCGGAAAGCCAAAGATGCAGGTCGGGCGCGGGCAAGCCATCGCCCGCGTGTTCGGGCCACTCGACCACCACCACGGTCTGGCTGTCGAAAGCGTCTTCAAAGCCTGCATCGCGCCAAGCACCCGGATGTGTGAGCCTATAAAAATCAAAATGATGAAGGTCAAACCTCGACAGATTATAAGGTTCGATCAGGGTGTAGGTGGGACTTGCAACGCGGCCCCGGTGGCCCAGCGCCCGCAGCAACTCGCGAACCAGGGTGGTTTTGCCTGTGCCCAGATCACCGCTCAGATAGAGACGAAACCCCGGCGTGAGGCAGGTCGCGACCCGGGCCGCAAGCCGGTGTGTCGCGTCCACGCCTGCGAGCATGCCCCGGGCATGAAGCGGGGCGGGGCGCGGGGTGGGGTCAGGGTCGGCGGGCGGCATGCGGGGATCGGTCGGGGGAGCGTCTGACGAGGACTTTGCCGGCAATGTACCCGACCCTCCTAGAATGACCGTATGACTGGATCAACGAATCCCGCCCGGCAAGGGGCCATGGCGGCGCCCGCTGCTGCCCCGCTACCCGATCTGCCCCAGCTGCAGCGCTGGGCAGCCGAGCTCGGCTTTTCCTCGCTCGGTACGACGCGACTCACGCTCTCTCACGACGTTCGATCCGGGCTGCGGGCATGGCTCGCCGCCGGCATGCACGGTGAGATGGACTACATGGCGCGCCACGAGCGGCTACGCGGGCACCCCGAGGAACTGATGCCGGGTGCGGTCAGCGCGCTGATGGTGACGCTTGACTACACGCCCAGCGCGCCACACTGGCGCGACCGCGCCTGGTCAACGATTGCCGATGGCGGGCGTGCATTCGTTGCGCGGTACGCGCTGGGTCGTGACTACCACAAGGTGGTGCGGCAACGCCTGCAGCGTCTGGCCGACCGGATTGGTGAGGCGATCGGCCCGTTCGGTTATCGCGCCTTTTGCGATTCGGCCCCGGTCATGGAGGTCGAGCTCGCCACGCGCGCTGGCCTGGGTTGGCGGGGCAAGCACACCCTGCTCATCGGCCGTCGTCGCGGGTCGATGAGTTTCATCGGCACCCTTTACACGGACCTGCCGCTCGCCGAGCAGACGCCCGAGCCCGACCGCTGCGGTCGCTGCAGCCGCTGTATCGAGGTGTGCCCGACGCGCGCGATCATTGCGCCCTATCGGCTCGATGCCAGGCGCTGCATTGCTTATCTGACGATTGAGCATGCCGGCAGTATTCCCGAGGCGCTTCGGCCACTGATTGGCAACCGGATTTTTGGTTGCGACGATTGTCAGCTGGTGTGTCCCTGGAACAAGTTTGCCCAGCCGTCCACAGTCAGCGACTTCGCGCCCCGTCATGGTCTGGATTCGGCGCTTCTGATTGATTTGCTCGCCTGGGATGAGGCGACTTTTGCCGAGCGTACAGCGGGTAGTCCGATCCGCCGGATCGGTCATGAGCGCTGGCTGCGTAATCTCGCTGTCGCAATCGGCAACGCCGATCCTCGGTCAACCGACGAGCGAGCCAGTCTTCTTGCCGCGCTCTCCTCGCGCGAGACGCACCCGTCGGTGGTGGTACGCGAGCATGTCGCCTGGGCGATCGACCAACTGAGGCGCGAGGCCAAGCGCCTGAGCCCGTGCTCAGACCAGGGCGATCCAGAACGGCAGTGCAAGCGCTGACGCGATCAGCGTCATGCTGATCAGCATCGCCACAAACGCGCCATCCCCGCCCATGCGGCTCGCCAGGATGTAGGCGGCCGGGGCGGTGGGGAGCGCCGCATAGGCGACCACAATCTGAGCGGGAACGGGTGGAAGCTCGAGCACGCGTACGAGCACCAGCGCCACCAGCGGCATGGCGGCAAGTTTGACCGCGATGAACCAACCCGCGAGCATCAGCGTGCGTTTGCGCGCCGCGGGATTGCCCTGGGCGAAGATTCCCAGTTTCAGGCCCGCGCCTGCGCTCAGCAGCCCCAGCACCAGCGAGGCGGAGCCCAGGCGCAGCAAGGTGTTTTCAATGAGCTCTGGTAACCGCAGCCCCGACAGATTGGCAGCCAACCCGCCGACTGTGGCAAGAAGAAGCGGGTTGCGTGCGAGTTCACGCATGAGGCCACCGCCCGAATTTCGGGCCAGGGGCCAGACGGCGGCGACATTGATGGGCGGGACCGCGATACCGATGATCACCGCAGCCAGCGACAGGCCCGCGTCGCCCGCCAGCCGGTGAGAGAGCGCAAGAAACACGTAGGAGTTGAAGCGAAAGGCACACTGCACGCCCGAGGCGAACTGACGCGGGTCGGGATTGAGCAGGGGGCGGGCAAGATAGCCAAGCGCCACGCCCGCACCGACCGCGCCCAGCACTGCGCCGAGCGTGGGCCCGGCCTCGGCCGGATTGATGGGGGTGCGAGAGACGGTCGCAAACAACAATGCCGGAAAGAGCACGAAATAGGTAAGCTTTTCCAGGACCGGCCAGAAGGCCTGATCGCGAAAATAGCTGCGGTGGAGCACGAACCCGATCGCAATCAGCGTCAGGTCGGGCAAAAGGAGCCAGACGGTATTCATGATGAGTGAGCGCGGCGACAGTGTATCGGAGCAGGGCCTGCGAGCCATTGAGGCGTTCTGCGATGCGGTGGGCCTGGAGGACGGGCTCTCGCGCAACACGCTGGCGGCTTACCGGCGCGACCTTGCGCTGTTTGCTGCCTGGCTTGGCAGCACCCGTCAGGCCGAACTCGACGCTGCCACCGAGGCCGACCTGCGCGCCTACATCGCCGCGCGTCACCCCGATTCACGTCCCGCGAGTGCCAATCGGCGGCTATCGGTATTCCGGCGGTTTTTTCGTCATCTGATGAGGGAGGGCCGGCGCTCTGACGACCCGTCGCTTCGGCTTCGCACTGCGCGCCAGCCGCAGCGATTTCCCTCCACGTTGTCGTTTGCCCAGGTCGAGGCGTTGCTCGAGGCCCCCGATGTCACCACGCCGCTGGGGCTTCGTGACCGGGCCATGCTCGAGACGCTCTATGCCACCGGCCTGCGGGTCTCCGAACTGGTCGATCTGCCGTCCGTGGGCGTATCACTCGAGCAGGGCGTGGTGCGCGTGATCGGCAAGGGCAACAAGGAACGGCTGGTGCCACTTGGCGAACATGCCTGCCACTGGCTTGGCCGCTGGATGGGCGAGGCCCGGCGCGATCTTCTGGGTGAGCGCGCCTCGGATGCCATGTTCGTGACGCAGCGTGGCCGGGCGATGACCCGGCAGATGTTCTGGACGCTGATTCGCCGTTATTCGATCGTGGCCGGCATCACTGCACCGCTCTCGCCCCATACGCTGCGGCATGCTTTTGCTACCCACTTGCTGCAGCATGGCGCCGATCTGCGCGTGGTTCAGATGCTGCTCGGGCATGCCGATATTTCCACCACCCAGATCTATACGCATGTCGCGCGCGAGCGCCTGAAGACGCTGCACGCCCAGCACCACCCGCGCGGCTAGCACGGCCTGGTTCTTCGCGCGCGCCCACCGTGGTGAATCGGGCATACTTCAGCGCCACGTGCCGGGCCGCCCTGGGGGCGTGTCCTGGTGAGATCAAGGGGACGGGCTGTGCGAATTGCGATCGTTGGACTGGGTGCAGTTGGCGGGCTGACCGCTGCGATGATGGCGCGTGCGGGCCTCGAGGTGTGTGCGCTCGCGCGCGGCAAAACGCTTGAAGCGGTGCGGCGCAATGGCCTCCAGTTGATCGAGCCTGGCCCCGACGGTGAGCAGCGCTCGCAATTTCCGCTCGAGGTGAGCGACAACCCGCGCGCACTCGGACGGGTGGATCTGGTGGTGCTGTCGGTCAAGGCGCCTGCGCTACCCGAGGTCGCCAATTCGGTGGCTGCGCTCCTGGGCCCCGACACCGCCATTTTGTCGGCGATGAACGGTGTCCCCTGGTGGTTCTTTCACGGACTCGACGCCGCACTGGCCGGGCGGCGCTGGCAGTCGATCGACCCCGATGGCAGCCTGGCGGCCCGGATGCCACCTTCCCGGGTGATCGGTTCAGTGCTTCATCTGGGGGCGAGCACGCCCGCCCCAGGGGTGGTGCGTCGCGCGACACCGGTCCGGATCATCATTGGCGAGCCCGATGGTCGCGCGAGCGCGCGCTGCGATGCTGCCGTGGCAGCCTTCGAAGCCGCTGGTTTCCAGACCGACCGCGAGGCCCGGATCCAGCAGGAGGTCTGGTTCAAGCTCTGGGGCAACATGACCATGAATCCGGTGTCGGCGCTCACGGGCGCCACCGCCGACCGGGTGCTCGATGACCCGCTGGTGCGTGGCTTTGTGAGTCGGGCCATGACCGAGGCATCGGCCATCGGTGCCCGCATCGGTCTGCCGATCGACATTTCGCCGGAAGAGCGTCATCAGGTCACCCGCAAGATCGGCGCTTTCAAGACCTCCATGCTTCAGGATGTCGAAGCCCATCGGCCGATCGAACTCGATGCGCTGGTGGGTTCGGTGCAGGAAATCGGTGCGGCGGTGGGCGTTGAAACCCCATTCGTCGACGCATTGCTCGGGCTTGCGCGCCTCTTTGCGCGCACCCGCGGGCTCTACCCCGAGGCACCCGTCACCCCATGAACGAACGCGTCCGTCATGTGTCGGAGACACCCGCTACGCGCTTTCTGCGCGAGCGTCAGGTGGCATTTGATGAACATCCCTATGACTATGTCGAGCACGGCGGCACCGCTGAATCAGCGCGCCAGCTGGACGTGAACGAACACCAGGTCTTCAAGACCCTCATCATGCAGGATGAGCGCGCGCGTGCGCTGGTGGTGCTCATGCACGGCGACCGCAAGGTGTCCACCAAGGCACTTGCTCGCCAGATTGGCGTGAAGTCGGTCGAGCCGTGTGCGCCAGACGTGGCGAACCGTCACACCGGCTACCTGGTGGGTGGCACCTCGCCGTTTGGCCTGCGCAAGGCGTTGCCGGTTTATCACGAGTCCACCATGGAACAATTTGATCTCATCTACCTGAACGGCGGTCGGCGTGGCTATCTGGTGTCGCTTGCGCCCGCGCAGATCATCACGCTGCTCGGCTCGCGCCCGGTGCAGTGCGCCCTCGACAAATGAGCGGCGCGGCTTCAGTTCAGGGCGAGCCTAAGCAGAAGGGGAACCCATGACCGCACAGCTCGTTACGCTGCTGGTGGCTTATCTGATCGGCTCGGTGTCGTTCGCCGTGGTGGTGAGCCGCGTGATGGGGCTTGCCGACCCGCGCACGTATGGCTCAGGCAATCCAGGGGCGACCAATGTACTGCGAACCGGTAACCGGTTGGCCGCGCTCCTCACGCTTCTGGGGGACGCGCTCAAGGGGGGGATTGCAGTGCTCCTCGCGCGGAGCGCCAGCCCGGCGTTCGGACTCGATGAAAACACGGTGATGCTCGCTGGACTCGCCGCCTTCATGGGGCATCTGTTTCCGGTTTTTCACCGCTTTCAAGGGGGTAAGGGTGTGGCCACCGCGGCAGGCGTATTGCTGGCCGTCGACCCCTTGGTCGGCGGCGGCACGCTTGCCACCTGGTTGATCATCGCGTTCTTCTTCCGGTACTCATCGCTTGCCGCGCTAGTGGCAGCGGTGTTCGCGCCCTTCTGGCAGGTGTTGTTGCACGGCGCCGATCAACGCGCGTTCGCGGTGGCGGTGATGGGGGCATTCCTCATCTGGCGGCATCGGGTCAATATCGGCCGTTTGCTGAACGGCACCGAGTCCCGTATTGGCGGCTCGCGTAGCCGACCCGCCGAACCCGCGCCGGGCGATACCGATCGCTGAACGCGGGCTCGCACCATGCGGATTGGCGTGGATCTGGGCGGCACCAAGATCGAGGCGATCGTGCTTGCCGATGACGGTAACGATCTGGTTCGCATGCGGATCCCCGCCCCGCGCGGCGACTATCAACGCACACTCGATGCGATCGCCTCGCTGGTGCGCGAGGTCGCTGCCCGCGCAGCCGCACAGGCTTTCGGGTCAGGCGCTTCGCAGCCGCTGGCGCCCGTCGGCATCGGCATTCCCGGGGCCATCTCGCCAGCCACGGGGCTGGTGAAGAATGCCAACTCCACCTGGCTGATCGGCCACCCGCTTGCCGACGACCTCGAGCGCGCGCTGGGACGTCCCGTCCGTATCGACAACGACGCCAACTGCTTCGCGGTGTCCGAAGCGAGTGACGGCGCAGCAGCGGGCGCGCGGGTTGTCTTTGGCGTGATCCTGGGTACCGGTGTCGGGGGCGGCCTCGCGATCAACGGCGAGGCGCTCGTCGGTCGGATGGCGATTGCAGGCGAGTGGGGCCATAACCGGATGCCAGCCCCTGACGATGCGGTGATGGCCACCGAGGAGTGGCCAGGTCCGCCCTGTTATTGCGGCAGGCGCGGCTGCGTGGAAACATTTCTGAGCGGACCGGGATGGCTCGCGCGCCATCGCGAGCGTCATGCCGGCGCGCACGAAGCGTCCGCCGAAGCGCTGGTCCATGCCATGCGTGCGGGTGATGCAGCGGCGCGTGACAGCTTCGGACGCTACGTGGACAGGCTTGCCCGGGCCCTGGCAACGGTCATCAACATCGTCGATCCGGATGCGATTGTTCTGGGCGGTGGCTTGAGCGCAATGAGCGAGCTCTATGAGGAGGTGCCGCGCGCGTGGGGTCGTTATGTGTTTTCGGACCGGGTCGATACGCAGCTTCTGCCGCCGAGACACGGTGATTCGTCGGGCGTGCGCGGGGCGGCGTGGCTGTGGCCGCTATTGCGCTGAGCTTACGGCCTTGACCTGCCCGCCATCGTCTCGAGCGCTTCCAGAGGCCAGCGTGGTTTCACGCGAAAGCTTCTGGGCGCCGGCGGCAGGCAGCCCGCGCGGGCCATGGCGTCCAGGCGGAGGGCGCCGGCCAGGGCGATCATCGCGCCGTTATCGGTACACAGCGCCGGCGGTGGAAACCAGACGCGGAACCGCTCGCGCTCGGCAGCCTGAATGAGGCGTTCACGCAACTGCCTGTTTGCGCTCACTCCGCCCGCGACCACGAGTCGGCCATGCCCGGACTCGCGGACCGCCCGAATCGCCTTGGCTGCCAGCACTTCTGTGATGGCAGTTTCGACCTCGAGGGCAAGCGCTGCACGCGCGGATTCGTCGGGTAGACCGCGCGCCACCTGGGTGCGTACGGCTGTCTTGAGGCCGCTGAAACTGAAATCCAGCCCGGGTTCGTGAAGCATCGGTCGGGGGAGTTTGAAGCGCCCTGGCTTGCCCTGAGCGGCGAGCCGCGACAGGGCCGGTCCGCCGGGATAGCCGAGGCCCAGGAGTTTCGCGCTCTTGTCGAATGCTTCGCCGGCGGCGTCATCGAGCGTATCGCCCAGCAGTCGGTAGCAGCCGATGTCTTCCACCGCGAGGAGTTGGGTGTGGCCGCCGGATACCAGAAGCGCCGTAAATGGCATGGGTGGCTGATCGCTGGCAAGAAGCGGCGAGAGCAGATGCCCCTCCAGATGATGAACGCCGATTCCCGGCCGGCCGAGCGCCCAGGCGAGCGTTGCGCCGACGGCTGCGCCCACCAGCAACGCGCCGGCGAGTCCGGGGCCTTCTGTCCAGGCGATGCCATCGAGATCTACCGGTTCGAGGTTGCTGTCGGCGAGCGCCTGACGCGCAAGCGGCAGAATGCGGCGGATGTGGTCGCGCGAGGCAAGTTCTGGCACCACCCCGCCGTAGCGCTCATGCATGTCGACCTGCGAATGCAGTGCCTGTCCGAGCAGTCCCTGCTCGGTGCAGTAGACCGCGAGACCGGTTTCATCGCAGGAACTTTCGATGCCGAGAACGCGCATCGGCGTAGTATTGCACGGTGACTTCTGCGCTCGTGTATGACCTGGTGGTGATTGGCGGTGGCGCGGCCGGCCTGATGTGCGCATCAGTGGCGGGCCAGCGCGGGCTGCGGGTGCTGCTCATCGATCACAGTGAACGGCGCGCCGAAAAAATCCGCATCTCGGGTGGTGGCCGCTGCAATTTCACCAATCTGGAGGGCGATCGCCTCGAGCGGTTTACGGGCGCCGACCCGCGGTTCGCGCGGTATGCGCTCCGCGCCTACCCCCCCGACCGCTTCATCGATCTGGTTCGGGCTCACCGCATCGGCTTTCACGAAAAGCACAAGGGCCAGCTGTTCTGCGATCAGTCGGCTGAGCAGATCATCGACATGTTGTCGGCCGAGTGCGCCGCGGGGCGGGTTGATGAACGTCGTCCATGCCGTCTCGTGGCACTGCACCGGCAGGATGCGGGGTCGGAGGCGTCCCGCTTTCAGGTCGATACCGACCTGGGCGCGTTTCATGCGCGGGCGGTGGCGGTGGCAACCGGCGGGCTGTCAATTCCGAAGATCGGTGCCACCGACCTTGGTTACCGGATTGCTCGCCAGTTCGGACACCGCGTGGTCGAGCCGCGTCCAGCCCTGGTTCCGCTCATCTTCGATCCAGCGGCCTGGGCTGATTTCGTGACTCTGGCCGGGGTGGCATGTCCAGTCAGGATTCAGACCGGGCAGTCCCCTGCCTTCGACGAGGATCTGCTGTTCACCCATCGGGGGTTGTCGGGTCCGGCGGTGCTGCAGACCTCAAGCTTCTGGCGGCCCGGCTCGGCGCTCACCATCGATCTGCTGGCTGGCGCAGATGCCTCCGGCTGGCTTGCCGACGAACGCAATGGATCGGGCCGCTTGCCGCTTGCCAGCGTGCTGGCGCACCGCATGCCGCGCAGGCTCGCGGCACTCTGGAGCGAACGCGTGCTGGGAGAGACGCTTGCGCGCCGCAAGCTTGCCGAGCTGGGGCGCCGCGATCTCGATCGGCTCACCACCCAACTGTCCGAATGGTCGCTGCAGCCCACGGGGACCGAGGGCTATCGGAAGGCCGAGGTGACATCGGGAGGCGTGGCGACCGACGAGATCGATCCCCGGACGCTTCAGTCGCGACGCGTGCCCGGGCTTTACTTTGTGGGCGAGGTGCTCGATGTCACCGGCTGGCTGGGGGGCTACAACTTTCAGTGGGCCTGGGCGTCTGGCTATGTGGCGGGCCATTCGCTGGGTCGTTAAGCACCTGGTTCACCGGCACCTTCCCTTCACTTTGACTCCGTCTGCAACTTGTGTGTAAACTCCCCGGTTCGATTGAAAGGGGGTGATTTTCAATGCCGACAGTCCGGGTCAAGGAAAACGAGCCGTTCGATGTGGCGCTACGGCGCTTTAAGCGAACGATCGAGAAAGCCGGAATCATCACAGAACTCCGCGCACGCGAGTTCTATGAGAAGCCCACCTCTGAGCGAAAGCGCAAGAAGGCGGCCGCGGTCAAGCGCCATTTCAAGCGCATCCGCAGCCAGATGCTGCCCAAGAAACTCTACTGATGACAGGTGGCGCGCCCCTTTAACCGGGCGCGCGCTTTCCAGCAGCAGGTGCAGGCGAAAGCCTGGGGCGGTGGCGGGATCAGTCCCAGCCCCAAAGCCTTTTCCGCCTGAACATCTTTCGGGGCTCAAATCCCCGGGACATCATGAGTCTCAAAGACCGAATCAGCGAAGACATGAAATCCGCGATGCGGGCGCGTGAGTCCGATCGCCTGTCAGCGTTGCGGTTATTGCTTGCTGCTATCAAGCAACGTGAGGTCGACGAGCGAATCACGCTCGATGACGCTCAAATTGCTGCGGTCGTTGAAAAACTCGCCAAGCAGCGGCGTGACTCCATTACCCAGTTCGAAGCGGGCGGGCGCCAGGATCTCGCCGACCGCGAAAAATTCGAGCTAACGGTGCTGCTCGCCTATTTGCCCGAGCAGGCCGATGCCAGCCAGATCGCGGCAGCCGTCGAATCTGCCATTGCCGCCACCGGCGCCGCAGGTCCCCAGGATATGGGCAAGGTCATGGCGCAGGTCCGCTCGGTTCTGGCGGGGCGAGCCGACATGGCCGCGGTTTCCGCTCAGGTAAAGGCCCGGCTGGCGCGCTAGACTCGCCGGGTGATTCCGCAGGACTTCATTCAGCAACTGCTTGCCCGCGTCGATATCGTCGACGTGGTGGGGCGGCACGTGAAACTCAAGCGCGCGGGCGCCAACTTTCTGGGGCTCTGCCCGTTTCACGGCGAAAAGTCGCCTTCGTTTACCGTGAGTCCCACCAAACAGTTCTATCACTGCTTTGGTTGCGGCGCCCATGGGTCGGCGATCGGGTTCCTGATGGAGCATGCCGGTCAGGGATATGTCGATGCCATTCGGGATCTGGCCCGCGAGGCGGGAATGACGGTTCCAGAGTCGCGCGACATTGACCCGGTTGCCGCCGCGGCAGCTGCCTCGGAATCTCAGAGCCTACTCGCCATTCTGGAGACCGCCGCGCGCCACTATCGCCAGCGGCTGCGCGACACGCCCCGTGCGATCGACTATCTGAAGGGGCGGGGACTTGCCGGCGAGACCGCCGCGCAATTCGGAATCGGTTATGCGCCCGCTCAGTGGCGGGGCCTGGAGGCTGCAGTTCCCGATTATTCGGCGCCGGTGATGGCTACCGCGGGCCTGGTCATTGAGTCGCCGGTAGATGACACCAGTGCCGGGATCTCGGGCAAGCCCCTCGATAACGATTCGGGGCGGGGCACGCCAGATTCCGGCGGGGAGGTGTCGGTTGCGCAGACGCCGGGCCGAACGCGTCGCTATGATCGGTTTCGCGACCGCATCATGTTCCCGATCCGCAATCCGCGCGGCCAGGTGATTGGCTTTGGTGGCCGGGTACTCGATAGCGGCGAGCCCAAATACATGAACTCGCCCGAAACGCCGGTGTTCTCGAAGGGTCGGGAAATCTACGGCATCTTTGAAGGCCGCGATGCGATTCGCCGCGAGGACTGCGTCGTTGTGGTCGAAGGCTACATGGACGTGGTGATGCTGGCGCAGCATGGCGTTGGCAATGCGGTGGCAACGCTTGGCACTGCCACCACGCCCGACCATGTCCGAAAACTGATCCGACTGGCCTCGCGGCTGGTGTTTGCGTTTGATGGGGACGCTGCGGGTCGCAAGGCCGCTTCGCGCGCGCTGGCTGTGTGCCTGCCGCACACAGCCGATACCCGTCGGATTGACTTTCTGTTCCTGCCGCCCGAGCATGACCCGGACAGTTTCGTCCGCGAGCAGGGCGTAGAGGGGTGGCGTGAGCTCCTCGGAAAAACGGCACCGCTCTCGGAAGTGCTGCTGCGTGAGCTCTCGCAGCAAATTGACCTCGGTACGCCCGAGGGCCGCGCGATGCTGCTCGCGAAGGCGCGCCCCATGATTGCCGAGCTCGCTGCGCCAGCGCTTCGCCTGCAGATCGTTCATCGGCTCGCCGCGCTGGCTCAGCTTGCCGTCGCAGAGGTGGAGCGGTTCTTTCAGCCCGAGCGAGGCGTCCGGGGGTTTGAACGTGGAGCCGACCGGAGCACGTCCCGGGCTGACGGCGCGCGAGCTTCCCGCGGGGGCGCTCCGACGGCTTATGAGGGGGCCCTGCGTAAGCCGCGTGGAGAGAGCGCTGGCCCGGCCAAAGGGGGGTATCGCAACGAACCTCCCCGCCTGCGGGTGCCCGCTGCAGCCCCCGATCTTGAAGCGCGGTCGCGCCTGCTGCTCGCGCTCCACCCGGGACTTGCCGGGACGCTTGATGCGGGCGAGGCCTGGGTTCCAGCCGTGCTTGCCGACTGGATCAGGAAAATTGCCGCGCTACCGCCCGGGAGCACTTTTGCGAGCGTCTGCGAGGCGTTGCGTGGCTCGGATCCCGAAGAGGTACTCCGGCTGGAGCGCGCTGGTGGCGCTGATTCCGCGGGGGTTGCCGAGTTGAGCGGTGCGGAGGCAGCGCTTGAACTGGGGGGGGCGCTTGGCCAGTTGAAAAGCCGCTGGGCGCGCCAGCAGATCGAGCAATTGGTGGTCTCGGGGGTCAGTACCGAGGAGCAGAGGCTCCGCTACGCGACGCTCCTCAAAATGACCCGCGTCGTGGTAAAATGATAGGTTTTCTCCGCGAAACCCGAGGATTAGCGGTGGTGATTGACGCGGGGGCGTTTAGCAAGTCGGTGTTTGCGGTGTTTGGCCGAGTGGTTTAACCGAGTGTTATGTCGGGACCGAATAGACAGGGCTGATCCGTACGGGATTGTTTTATAAGGCCGGGGCGACAAGGCAAGGCTGGGGCGGCAAGCGTTCAGGCAAACTGGGGTAACTGATGAAGCGAACAGGTACGAAAACAGCGGCGTCCAGGCCGGCAGGTTCCAGGCAAGGGGCGGTTAAGTCAGTGGCCAAAGCGGTTGCCAAGTCAGCCGCAAAAACAGCGGTCAAGTCTGCGGCCAAGTCTGCAGCTAAGGGAACCGCGCGTAGCACTGCCAAGTTGCCCGCCAAGTCGGCGTCGCCCCGCGCTGCTGCGCGCGGTTCGAAAACCCCGTCTCGGGTCGCCGTCCAGGCAGCGGGCAAGCCGTTAGCGAAGGCTGCGGCGTCACCCGCAAAGAAGGGGCCTGCGACTGGCAAAGCGGTGGCTCAGGCCGCATCGAAGACCGGTTCAAAAAGCGTCGCGAAGTCTGTTGCGAAAGCGCCTGCCAAACCCGCTGCGAAGCCCACTGTCAAAGTGTCGGCGAAGTCTGCTGCTGCGCCTGCCTCCAAATCCACAGCCAAGCCGGTCATCAAAGCGGCCACCAAAGCGGCCACCAAAGCGGCCACCAAGGCGGCCACCAAGGCGGCCGCCAGGCCCGCATCCAAGCCGGCGTCCGCGCCGGCCAGCAAATCAGCCGCTAAACCGGTGACCAAGGCGGTCCCTAGCATAGCTGCTAAGCCCGTTTCAAAGCCGGCCGACAAGCCGGCCGACAAGGCGGCTTCGAAAGCAGCCGGCAAGTCGGGCGGAGCGTCGGTCTCGAAGGTCTCTGTCCAACCGGTTGCCGCAACCGCTCCGAAGCCTGCCCCGAAAGCGGTTAACGCCGCCGGTGCAGACAGGGAGCCTGCAGCGGCTGCGGCCAACCCGACGGCGGGCGTTACGGCGAAGGAGCCTCGCGCCATTGGCAACAAGGCCGCGGGCGCTACGAGCCCCGCCAAAGCCGCTGGTAAGCCGGCCGAGCCGCAATCTGCTGAAACAGCGCTTGCAGCCAAGCCCACTGCTGGGGCAGCCAAGTCTGCCACGCCTGCCAAGGAAGCCAGGCAAGCCAAGTCCGGCACGCCTGCCAAGGAAACCAAGGAACCCAAAGCCGTCAAACCTGGAAAGCCAGGCAAGCCAGGTAAGCCCGCCAAGGCCGGTGCCCGGTCCGACGGCGATGAAGACCTTGATGAGTCCCGCGATGGTTCAGACCAGGTCGAAGCGTTCGACGACGCAGACACCGAAGCTGAACCCATTCCCGAGGTGCCGGTGGCCGCAGTCAAAGCGACCAAACGCGGCAGCCGCGCGAAAGAAAAGCAACTTCTCAAGGAACTTGGCGGCCGCTCGGGCATCACCGAAGAGCAGCGCGAGGCCACCCGAAACAACCTCAAGACGCTGATCAAGCTCGGCAAGGAGCGAAGCTTTCTCACCTACGCCGAGATCAACGACCATCTTCCCGAAGACCTGGTCGAGGCGGAGGCGATCGAGTCAATCGTCAGCACGTTCAATGACATGGGCATCGCGGTTTACGACCAGGCGCCTGATGCCGAAACGCTGCTCATGGCCGATACCACGCCGGTAGCGAGCTCCGACGACGACGCCGAGGAAGAGGCTGAAGCGGCGTTGTCCACGGTTGATTCCGAATTTGGTCGAACCACCGATCCGGTCCGCATGTACATGCGGGAAATGGGCTCGGTCGAACTCCTCACGCGCGAGGGCGAGATCGAAATCGCCAAGCGCATCGAGGATGGTCTCAAGCACATGATCCTCGCGATCTCGGCTTGTCCCACCACCATCAAGGAAGTTCTCGATCACGCCGACCGAATACGGGCTGGAACCATGCGCATCGACGAAGTGGTCGATGGGCTGATCGATCCGAACGCTCAGGAGGTCGAGTTCGTCGCTGCGCCTGCCCCCGCGCCTGCCGAAGAAGCCGATTTTGAAGACGAAGAGGGTGGCGATGGTGGCGGCGCCAACACCGCCCGGCTCGAGGAGCTCAAGCGCGATGCGCTCGCGAAGTTCGAATTGATCAGTTCGGGCTTTGATCGGATGCGGGTTGCCTTCGAGAAAGATGGCTACCAGAGCAAGCCCTACCTCAAGGCTCAAGGCGAAATTCAAGACGAGCTGATGACGATCCGCTTCACAGCGAAAATCGTCGAAAAACTCTGCGATACGCTACGCAGCCAGGTCGAAGAGGTTCGAAAGCTCGAACGCTCTATTGCTGAAATCTGCGTTCGGCGGGTAGGCATGCCACGCGAGCATTTCCTCGCGTCGTTTCCGGGTAACGAAACCAATCTGCGCTGGGTCGACTCCGAGCTGAGCAAATCCTTCGCATGGCAGCAGGTGCTCACGCGCAACGTGCCAGCCATTCAGGATCTGCAGCAAAAGCTGATCGACCTGCAGGTGCGGGTGGTTCTGCCATTGGCTGACCTGAAAGACATCAATCGGAAGATGACCACCGGCGAGACGAGCGCTCGGAAGGCCAAGCGCGAAATGACCGAGGCCAATTTGCGGCTGGTCATCTCAATCGCCAAGAAATACACCAACCGCGGTCTTCAGTTTCTCGACCTGATTCAGGAAGGCAACATCGGCTTGATGAAGGCCGTTGATAAATTCGAATATCGGCGCGGCTACAAATTCTCCACCTATGCAACCTGGTGGATTCGGCAGGCCATCACGCGCTCAATTGCTGATCAGGCGCGCACCATTCGCATTCCGGTTCACATGATCGAAACGATCAACAAAATGAACCGGATCAGCAGACAGATTCTTCAGGAGACGGGTCAGGAACCCGATCCGGCCACCCTCTCCACGAGGATGGAAATGCCGGAAGACAAGATCCGCAAAATCCTGAAAATCGCAAAAGAACCGATTTCAATGGAAACGCCGATTGGTGACGATGACGATTCGCATCTCGGTGATTTCATCGAAGACACCACCACCCTTGCGCCGGCTGATGCAGCGCTCCACGGCTCAATGCGCGATGTGGTGAAGGAAGTGCTCGATTCGCTCACCCCTCGGGAGGCCAAGGTGCTTCGCATGCGGTTCGGCATTGAAATGAGCACCGATCACACCCTGGAAGAGGTCGGCAAGCAGTTTGATGTCACGCGTGAGCGTATCCGCCAGATCGAGGCCAAGGCGCTGCGCAAACTGCGCCATCCCACTCGCGCCGACAAGCTGAAAAGCTTTCTTGAAGGTCAGTAAGTCGATCGGCATCAGCCATTCGCCCAGGCGGGGCGCAGCCTCCCGTTTCTGCCCGGGCGTTCGCGGCTGCGCTGTGCTCGCTTGGCGTTTGATGGCGCGGCTTGCTGAGCGGTGATTAGCCGCGGGCATTTCGGTGCAGGCGTTGCCGCCGCTCTCGGCGCGGTGCTGATCTGGGGATTCCAGATTCCCCTTGGCAAACAGGTTCTCGAGCAACTCGACGGCTTTTCGCTGGGCTTGCTGCGCTATGTGATCGCCATGCTCGGCTTTGTCGCGCTTCTGGTCTGGAAAGAGGGATGGGCTGCCGTCTCACCGGTTGGGCATTTCCGTGTTTTGTCGGTGGCGGGTGGGGTTGGTATCGCAGGCTCTGTGATGCTGGTGTTTGCCGGCCTGTCACTCACCCGACCTGAGTCGGCGGCCATTATCGGAGCCCTGCAACCCGCCATTGCCGTACTGGCTCAGTGGCTCCTCGAACGCCGACGTCCCGAACGGTTCACCCTGGCATGTATCGCAGTCGCCTTTTTTGGCGTATTGCTGGTGGTGACGCGCGGCGGGGCGGCATTTGCAACCGATATGGCGATCACGGCCGATGAATTTCTCGGTAATGCGCTGGTGTTTCTGGGCTCGATTGCCTGGGTAACGTATTCGGTGTCGACGCGTTCGATTTCTCATTGGTCGAGCGCGCGAATCTCAGCACTCACCTGCCTGTTCGGTGTGGCTGCTGCCACGCCCGTCTGGTGGGTCGCGCATGCTGCGGGCGCCACTTATTTTCCATCGAGCTTGGACAGTGGGCTCATCGGGAAAATCGCTTTTCTCGCGATATTCGGAGCGCTGGTGGCCATTTTTCTCTGGAACATCAGCCTGCGCCGAATCGGCGCGCTCAATTCGGTGCTGCTCAGCAACCTCACGCCGGTGGTGGCGTTTGGCCTTCTCGCGGTGATGGGGGCGCAGTTCACCTCGGCCGAATTGGTAGGTGCTGCGCTCGTGGTGCTTGCCCTGGGGGCGAACAATTTGCATCAGCGCCGACTTCGATCCGCGTCTGAAAGCACCCGGTGAGTTCGGGAATCGAACGCCGGTCTACAATTCGCGTTGCGGGCCTCTAGCTCATGCTTGGTTAGAGCAGCGGACTCATAATCCGTTGGTGCCGGGTTCGACTCCCGGGGGGCCCACCCATTGCACGAGAGGGGCTCTTCCCGATTAACGGGGAAGAGCCCTTATCCCCCCTCAGGCTGGGGTGGGGTTGGTCGTAATGAGGAACTGATCTTTGGTGGCGCCCTGCGCGATTTTCTGCGCAAGCCACACCGGGGGCCGACCGCGGCCTGTCCAGGTGGCGCCACTATCCGGATCGCGAAACTTGGGCGCCACGGTTGATTTGGGTTTGGCGGCAGCCCGGCGACGACCCTTGGCCGCGACTTTCGCGCGAGGCCCCGCTGCAGCCAGATCCTGAACCGAAACCCCCAGTTTTTTCATGTAGGCCTTGACGCGTTCCACCGCACGGACCTTTTTGTTGTCGCGCGCAGATTCGAGCGCTTTTGCCTGCGCCTCAAGGCGCGCGATCTGCTTCTTGATTGCTTCGTAGCTACGAGCCATGATTGTTGATCCGGACTGAAAATGACAGAACCGCGAATTTATCAGGTTTATGTTTTTCGACGCAATAAGTCGATGAATAAAGAGAATTACGAATTAAGCCCTGGTTGATATTGCGATCGCAATCAATTATCGATCACGACTTTAATTTGCTATCACAAGTAATTGATTATTATGGGGGTTGTTTTTGATTCTTATTTGAGATTTGTGGCTGCCCGTAACCTATCGGAGCAGTAGTCCACCCACCGAATCGCCCCACGCCTGAATCGGTCCAAGCGGGTTACGCGTAATTGACACCTCTTCGATTTTTGGTTGACCTCCGAACGCACGATAAATCGCCAGATCATCGAGAAACACAATCAGTGCGTTGAATGTCCAGCCTGTCACCAGGACTTCCCGACGAAAAGAAAGCGAATCAAGCCAGAAATTGCCCTGCCGCTGGCGGGCAATTCGCCGAACGCTGATTGATAACCCGGTACAGCGTCGGCCGGCGGCGAGGCACGCCTGCAGTCCTGAATCAAGTATTCCGGTTTTCAACACGTCGGCCGTCGCAAATTTCTGCAGCAACTCGGGCCACGACAATATGGTCACTGCCGGATTCCGATAGGGATCAAATCCATCCGACAGCAACTCGGCACGGCGGGTCTGGTAGGGAATGATCTGTTCGATCGATTGTCGGGCCTGATCGAATTCCTGCCACGCCATTCGGGTCTCGTCAGTTGAGCGTGGCAAAAGCGAGCCACAGGCCGGCAGGGCAAGACAAATCAGTAACGCCGTCGACACGCGGGCGCGCTGGAAGCGCTGGGGATTAATCGCCATTTCCCGATCATGCGGTGTTTCGCGCAATGGACGGGCGCGTGATCAGCGATGCTTTTGCCATCACTCAACCGTGGTGGCGCGTCCGATCATCAGGTCGTCGTTTTGTCTGGCGTCGATCTAGGCGCACAATAGCGGGTTAGTTCAATTTAACCGAGCCCCGAGTCGGGTCCGTTCGGTCAAGCGCGAGCCAGGCCACTGCCCTTGGGTGGTTGACCCGGTCAGTTGGTCAGGTCGATGACCTGAGGCGCGGCCAGCAGAGGCGCGATCGATCAGCGAACGACCAGCGAACGATCAGCGCAAATGCGTACCCGAACACCCCCAGGCGAAGGCCCTCCTGCGTGAATACCACCCCTTCCGTCGCTCAAGAACCGTCCCCGCTGCGAGCTGGCGAACCCGAGCCGGCGGCCCCATCCGCAGACCCGGGTCCGGCCATCACGTTCCAGTCCTTCGGGCTGGCAGAGCCTATCCTGCGAGCGGTCCATGAATTGGGCTATCGCGAGCCCACGCCGATTCAGGCGCAGGCTATCCCGGTGGTGATGCAGGGTCATGACGTGATGGGGGCTGCACAGACTGGCACCGGTAAGACAGCGGGGTTTGCGCTTCCTATCCTTCAGCGTCTGCTCCAGCATGCCAACGCGAGCGCCTCGCCTGCGCGTCATCCCGTACGGGCGCTGATCCTTGCCCCGACGCGCGAACTCGCCGACCAGATTTACGCGAACGTTCGCGAATACGCGCGGCACAGCCACTTACGCAGCGCTGTAGTGTTTGGCGGCGTGGACATCGCACCGCAGATCGCGGCGCTCCGCCAGGGGTGCGAGGTGTTGATTGCTACGCCAGGGCGGCTGCTCGACCATCTGGGCCAGCGCACAGTCACGCTTGCGCAGGCCGAAATCCTGGTGCTTGACGAGGCAGATCGGATGCTGGACATGGGCTTCCTGCCCGATATCCAGCGGATCATCAATGCATTGCCGACCAAGCGACAAAACCTCATGTTCTCGGCAACGTTCTCCGAGGACATCCGCAAGCTGGCCGCCAGTTTCCTGAAAAAACCGATTTTGATTGAGGTGGCGCGCCGCAATGCGGCTGCCGATACCGTTGAGCAGATTGTTTATCGGGTGGCCGACACGGAGTCCAAGCGCGCGGCCGTGGCGCAACTCGTGCGCGATCGTGCCATCAGCCAGGTCATCGTGTTCACCAATACCAAGATCGGTGCCAGCCGACTGGCGCGTCAGCTCGAGCGCGACGGGCTCAACGCCAGCGCGATTCACGGCGACAAGTCGCAGCAGGAGCGACTCGCCACGTTGGAAGGCTTCAAAAAGGGTGAGGTGAGCGTGCTCGTGGCAACCGATGTGGCTGCGCGCGGGCTCGATATCGCCGAACTGCCCGCAGTCATCAACTACGACCTGCCCTACAGCCCCGAAGACTATGTGCACCGAATCGGTCGCACGGGTCGCGCAGGCGCAAGCGGGCTCGCCTTGTCGCTCATGACGGGCGATGACGAAAGGCTGCATCAGGACATTGAGAAACTCCTCAAGCGCAAGCTCGAGGTGCGCACGCTGGTGGTTGAACGTACGGCCTCTGATGACACCGAGCGCGCCGGACGTCATCAACGGGACTCCGATGAACGTCCCCCCCGTCGCGGCCGCGACGAGCGCGTGACGCGGTCCCCGGAGCGCCGGGCATCCACGGCCGCTGCGGTCAACGTTGACCCTTTCTTTCTCAAACCCTATGAGCCGGCTGCGTCAGCCGCGGGAGCGGCGGAAGCGCCGCCGCCGGCGCCTGCACGAACCGGGGGCCGCCCTGCGCGTCGGGTTGCCGTGCTGCTGGGGGGGGAACCCCTCAAGCGCTAACCGGAGGGCAGCGGGCCGCCTGGCGATGCCCCAGGGCGGGCGGCCGACTGCAGATAGGCGCTCGTTGCCCAGCGCTCGGTGGCGCGGTGCCAGAAGGTGGTGAGCGAATCGGTTTCAATCGGTTCGAGTCCAAGGTGCCTCATGGCGTCGTTTAACACCCGAACCGGTTGCGCAAGATCGATAGGCGCTGCGCCGGTCTGCTTGGAAAGCTTCTGCCCGTTGGCAGCAAGGACCACCGGGATATGTAGATAGCGGGGCCTGGGTAGTCCCAGGAGCTGTTGCAGGTGGATCTGTCGCGACGTTGACCCCTCCAGATCACACCCGCGCACGATGTCGGTGACCGATTGAATGCCGTCGTCCACCACCACCGCCAGCTGATAGGCCCAGATGCCATCGGCCCGGTAGACGACGAAATCGCCCACGCTGGACTGAAGGTCGTCATGATGCGCTCGACCGCTGCGGTCAAGCCACTGGATTGGACCGGCTGGGACACGCACCCGCCAGGAGCGGGCGCTCCGTCCGCTGGGTAGGCCATGACGACAGGTGCCAGGATAGATCAGCTCACGCCCCGGAGGCTCATCGCCCGCATGTGCCGATCGTTTGGCGGCAGCGCCCCGGTCGGCGCTACCGGATGTTTCCCAGTTCAGGCGCGAGTCGGCAAGTTCGGCACGCGTGCAACCACACGGATAGACCTGACCGGCCGCCCGGAGTCGATCGAGCGCGGCCGCGTAGCGCGCTCGCCCCGCGCTCTGAAAGCTGGGCTCGCCATCGTGCTGCATACCCAGCTTGCTGAGAACTGCGAGGATGGCTTCGGTGGCGCCCTTCTGAACGCGAGGGGTGTCAATATCTTCAATGCGTAGCAGCCACCGACCCTGGTGTGCGCGGGCATCAAGGTAACTGGCGAGCGCCGCAACCAGCGATCCGGCGTGAAGCGGGCCGGTGGGCGAGGGTGCGAACCGACCGATGTAGCCGGCGGCTGCGATCGGTTGAGGGACGGTCGATGGGCTGAGCGGGGTCATGCGTCAGGGGTCCGGTAAATCAGCGTTCGCATCGTCGGCTTCTTTCCGGTCACGATCCGCTCGTCTTTACACTGTTGCAATGTTCAACCCTTGCATTCCGGAACGAAGGCGTTCCGGACTCATGAACGGTGCGCTCCCATGTTCACGATCCGACGTTCCGACGAACGCGGCCAGGCCGATCTGGGCTGGCTGAAATCGCGGCACAGCTTCTCGTTTGCCTCGTATCAAGACCCCGCGCATATGAATTTTGGTCCCCTTCGGGTGATTAATGAAGACTGGATCGCGCCCGGCACGGGCTTTGGCATGCATGGTCACCGTGACATGGAGATCATCACCTATGTGCTGGAGGGCGCAATCACGCATCGTGACAGCATGGGCAATTCGTCTGTGATCCGGGCGGGCAGCGTCCAGAAAATGAGCGCTGGAACGGGTGTGATGCACTCGGAACACAATCGCGAGCCCGCCATCACCACCCACATGCTGCAAATCTGGATCATGCCTGATCGTCTGGCGGTCGAGCCTGGCTACCAGGAGCGTCTGATCGATGACAGATCGCGCCGCGGTCGACTCGCGCTCATCGCCTCGGGCAGCACCGAAGATGGCGTGGTGCACATTTGCCAGGACGTGCGACTGTGGGCGGGGCGCTTCGATGATGCCGAGCAGGAGCGGCGGACGCTCGATGCCAGCCGCCGGGTTTATGTTTACGTGGCCCGAGGCGCGCTTCACGTCAATGGCAGGCCGCTTGGGGCGGGCGATGCGGCGATGCTGATTGACGAACCCGAACTGACGCTTGAATCGGGCAGTGCGGCCGAAGTGCTGGTTTTCGATCTGCCCTGACTCAGGAAACGCGCACCATGTCGCTCGTCGTCATTGCCTACCACTCCGGCTACGGCCACACGCGCCGGGTTGCGCAGGCGCTCCGGGAGGGCGCCGCATCGGTAACCGGCACTCGAGCTCAATGGCTCGATGTGAGCACCATCGACGATCACGGCTGGGAGCTGCTGGCCGAAGCCGACGCGATTGTCTTTGGTGCGCCCACCTACATGGGCGGGCCCTCGGGCGTCTTCAAGACTTTCGCTGACGCGACTTCCCGAGCCTGGTTCTCCCAGGCCTGGAAGGACAAACTGGCGGGCGGCTTCACGTGCTCGCTTGCCATGAGCGGCGATAAATACTCAACCCTCATGTACTTCGTCACACTTGCCATGCAACACGGCATGGTCTGGGTGGGTAATGCCATGATGCCCTCGGCCACAGCGGGTGCGCCCGAGCAGATGAACCGAATTGGTTCGACGATCGGAGTCATGGCGCAGGCGGACAACCTGCCACCCGAGCAGAGCCCGCCCCAGGGGGATCTGGATACGGCGCGCGCCTACGGTGAGCGGATCGCGATGTTTGCGCGCGCCCGCGCGCGCTGAGCCCGCGCCAGGCCCGCGGTACCGCTCAGCGCGGCGAACTTCGCGTGGCCAGGGTATTGACCACCAGTGCGGCAAGCACCACCACGCCGCCCTGCAACGTGGCGGCGTGCGTGGCCTCACCCACGAACAGCCAGGCCCAGAGCGGGCCCAGAACCACTTCGAGGAGCGCGATCAACGCCACTTCATGAGGCGCCAACCAGGCGAGCGCACGCACCATCAGCCAGCATGGCAGCGCCAGTTGAAACGCACCCAGGAAGGCAAGAATGAGGAGATCGCGTCCACCGGTGGCAAGCGGCCAGGCGAGCGGCAACATGGCCGCGCAAGAGATCAGGGCGCCCACCAGAACCGCCGGCGCGAGATCGAGTTCGGCGTGAACCCGTCTGAGGGTGACCAGGTTGATAGCGGAGGCGAGCGGTACGCCCAGCGCGATGAGAATGCCCGTCGGGCCATCAACCGAGATCGCCTCGTGCACCATCCACCAGATACCCGCGCCGGCTGCGATGATCGCCGCCCAGGTGACGCGGCGGATGGTCTGGCCCAGCACGATGCGGGCAAGCAGCGCGGCGAGGAGCGGCGCCAACCCGATCACCAGAAGCGTGTTGGCGACGCTGGTCCGCGTAAGTGCGATCATAAAGCAGGTGAACATCACCGCCCACATCAGGCCGGAGAACAGGCCGGTCCAACCCATTTTGAGCACCGTCCCGACCGGCCGTCCGCGCTCCTGCACAGTCAGAATCAACAGCATCGCAATGGCGCAAAAAAGGCTGCGCCAGAAGCTCAGTTCGAACCCGCGGGCGTTTTCCAGCATGCGGGTGAGCGCCCCGGCGCTGCTCCAGAGCACCGCGCAGCCCACCATCAGCCACGCGGCGCCACGGGGTGAGGCGGGGAAATTCACGTGGGTTTTCCGGATCGGAGAGGGGAAACAGCTGGGCAGTTGGCAGAAGGTGAGCGCATGCTTTCTCTGGAAGGATTGGAAATCGGTGAGGCTGCAGCCGAGGCCTGGCATGCACATCGAATGGATGTTGCCACACCGCTGATCGGCCAGGCGGGTAGAATTTTGAGGATGAGCGCCCCCCGTTTCGTCCACTTGCGGGTCCACACCGAATATTCCATCAGCGACTCGATCGTTCGCATCGACGCGCTGGTTGAGGCTGCGCAGGCCGATCAGCAGCCGGCGCTGGCCATGACCGATCTCGCCAACCTGTTCGGCTGGGTGAAGTTCTACAAAGCTGCGCGCGCCGCCGGGATCAAGCCGATCTGCGGAGTCGATGCCTGGATCACCAACGAAACCGAGCGCGACCGGCCGTACCGAATGCTGCTGCTCGCGCGCAATGCTGCTGGGTATCTTCGCCTGTGCACTCTGCTGAGCCGCGCGTGGCTGGAGAACGAATACCGTGGCCGGGGGGAGATCCGGGCCGAGTGGTTTGATGAGCCCGCCGCCGATGGCGGCCGCGCGGGGGACGGCCTGATCGCGCTATCGGGGGCGCATCACGGCGAGGTTGGGCAGGCTCTCCTCACGGGCAGTCTGGCACAGGCGACTCCGGCGGCGCTTCGCTGGGCGCAGCGTTTTCCTGGGGCTTTCTATCTCGAGGTACAGCGCACCGAGCAGCCCGAGTCAGCGACGCAGACGATTGCCGCTGCACGGCTGGCCGCCCGGCTTGATCTACCCCTGGTTGCCACGCAGCCGGTCCAGTATCTCCTCACCGATGACTTCCGCGCGCATGAGGCGCGGGTCTGTATCGCGGAGGGCGAGATCCTCGCCAATCCGCGCCGGTCGCGGCGCTTTGACGGTGCCATGCACTTCCGGTCTCAGCAGGAAATGGCCGAGTTGTTCGCCGATCTTCCCTCTGCGCTCCAGAACAGTGTTGAGATTGCCCGGCGCTGCAGTGTGCCCATGACGTTGGGCAAGCCTCGCCTGCCGCTTTATCCGGTACCCGACGGGGTCACGCTCGACCAGCACATGCGCGACCTGTCGCTCGAAGGCCTGCAGCGTCGCCTCGGCCCCGCTGTCGCGGCTGACCGATGGGAGTCGTATCGCGGTCGGCTCGATTACGAGTGCGACACCATCGAGAAGATGGGCTTCTCGGGTTACTTCCTGATCGTGGCCGACTTCATCAACTGGGCCAAAAGTAACAATGTTCCCGTCGGCCCGGGGCGCGGATCGGGGGCGGGCTCCATCGTGGCCTGGGCACTCGGCATTACCGATCTCGACCCCATTCCTTACGCGCTCCTGTTCGAACGGTTCCTGAACCCCGAGCGCGTATCGATGCCCGACTTCGATATCGACTTCTGCCAGGACAAGCGCCAACTCGTGATCGAGTACGTGCGCAACAAATATGGCGAGCATGCGGTCTCGCAGATCGCAACCTTCGGCACGATGGCCTCCAAGGCCGTCATTCGCGATGTCGGCCGCGTGCTCGACATGAGCTACACCTTCTGCGATCAGCTCTCCAAGCTGGTGCCGGTGGTGCAGAACAAACCGCTGTCGCTTGCCAAGGCGCGTGAGGCCGAGCCCGCGCTCGCCGAGCGCGAGCGCAACGAAGACGAAGTTCGCGAACTGCTTGCGCTCGCCGGGCGGCTGGAAGATCTCACTCGAAATGTCGGCATGCATGCGGGAGGCGTTCTCATTGCGCCTGGCCGGCTGACCGATTTCTGTCCGCTCTACAAACAGCCAGGCGCCGAGGGTGGCGTCGTGAGCCAGTTCGACAAGGACGATGTCGAGGCGGTGGGACTGGTGAAGTTCGACTTTCTCGGACTTCGCAACCTCACCATCATTCGCATGGCCGAGGAGTTCATCAACGCGCGGCATCCGGGGCTGGGGCTGGATCTGGCCTCGCTCAAATTCGATGACCCGGCTGCCTACAAGGTGCTGCGCGAGGCCAACACCACGGCCGTGTTCCAGCTGGAAAGCGACGGCATGAAGAAGCTTCTGAAAAAGCTTCAGCCCGACCGCTTCGAGGACATCATCGCGGTGCTTGCGCTCTACCGGCCGGGGCCACTCAACTCCGGCATGGTCGATGACTTCATTTTGCGCAAGAAGGGCCAGCAGTCGATCGATTATTTTCACCCCGACCTCAAGGCCTGCCTGGAGCCCACCTATGGCGTGATCGTGTATCAGGAGCAGGTGATGCAGATCTCGCAGATCATCGGTGGCTACACCCTGGGTGGCGCCGATCTGCTGAGGCGTGCCATGGGCAAGAAGAAGCCCGAGGAAATGGCGCAGCACCGTGGCCTCTTCGTGGAAGGCGCAGAGAAAAAAGGCTATTCGGTCGATCTGGCAAACAAGCTCTTTGACTTGATGGCGATGTTCGCCGAATACGGGTTCAACAAATCGCATACCGCCGCTTATGCGGTCGTTACTTATCAGACCGCGTGGCTGAAAGCGCACTATCCGGCCGAGTTCATGGCGGCCACGCTGTCGTCGGACATGGATGACACCGACAAGGTCCAGCTCTTTGTGGCCGACGCGCAGCACATTGGCGTGCGCGTGCTCCCCCCTGATATCAATCTGTCGGCCTGCCGTTTCGAGCCGGTCAGCGATCGCGAGATTCGCTATGGCCTGGGCGCGGTGAAGGGCACGGGTCAGAACGCGGTTGAGGTGATCGCAGCAGCCCGGGCCGATGGGCCGTTTCGCGATCTGTTCGATTTTTGTGCCCGGGTTGACCGACGACTGGTCAACCGTCGCGCGGTCGAAGCGCTGGTGCGGGCTGGCGCTTTCGACAGTCTGGACCCTGACCGGGCCAAGTTGCTCGCCAACACACCGCGTGCGATGGACGCGGCCGAGGCTGCAGGGGCAGCGGCCGATCAGGCGAGCCTGTTTGGCGAATCCAATGGCTCGAGCGCGCTCGTCACCGATTGGCTGCCGGTCGCCCCTTGGTCGGAGCGTCAGCGGCTTCAGGAAGAAAAACTCGCACTGGGATTTTTTCTGACCGGGCACCCGTTTGCCGCACATGAGCATGAGATCCGGCGCTTTGTCCGAATGCAGCTCGCCGATCTTCAACCCGCACCTCAGCCAATCTGGATGGCGGGCGTGGTGGCGGCGCAGCGCACACAGATGACGCGGCGCGGCAAGATGCTGTTCGTCACACTGGACGACGGCTCGGCTCGGGTCGATGTGTCGGTCTTCAATGAACTCTACGACGCCAACCGCCGGATCGTTCGCGAAGATGAACTGCTGGTGGTGCTCGGCAAGGTCAGCCGCGATGACTACACCGGCGGGCAGCGTGTGGTGGCCGAGCGGCTGCTCGATCTGGCGGGTGCGCGCCGCGAGTTTGGCAAACGACTTCGGATCCGCCTGAATGGCAATGCCGATGGCGCTGCGCTGCGCAGCGTGATCGCTCCGTTTGCTGCGGGCGACCCTTCGGCGTCCGACGAGGCGCCTGCGCTGCCGGTGGTCATCGACTACACCAGCGCGGTCGCGCAGTGTGCCATTGAGCTTGGCGCACCCTGGCGAGTGCGCCCCGAGGAGAGTCTGCTTGCAGCGATCGGTGAGCGTCTGAAGCCGATCGCCGTTGATGTCGAGTACTGACCGGCGGACCTCGGACTTGCGCGATTCCCTCCGTATCTGGCTGCGCCTTCTCGGCTGGGTGCGTCCGTTCTGGCGCGGCTTTGCGGTCGCACTTGTCGCCATGGTGGTGGCAGCTGCCACCGAGCCGCTGTTTCCAGCTTTGATGAAGCCGTTACTGGACCGGGGCTTTGTCGCGCGTAGCGATTTCCCGTTCTGGTGGGTGCCGGCTGCCATCATCGGAATTTTTGTGGTGCGCGGGTGTGCCACCTTCTGCGCGCAATACGCCATGGCCTGGGTCTCTGCGGGGGTGCTCGCCGCAGTGCGCCGCCAGATGTTCGCGCACACACTCCGCTTGCCCGCGCGGGACTTCGAACGCGAGGCCTCGGGGCTCCTGATTTCGCGCATTGTGTTTGAAGTCAACAGTTTTACCGATGCGGCCACCCACGCAGTCACGGTGCTGGTGCGCGATACGCTGGTGATCATCGGGCTGCTCGGGTGGCTCTTTTATCTCAACTGGCAACTCACCCTGGTAGCCATTGGCATGGTGCCGCCGCTTGCCTTGATTCTCACCCGGTTCAGCCGCCGCATGCGCGGGCTCAGCCGGCGCAACCTCGAGCAGATGGGCGAGCTCACGCGTACGGTCGAAAGCGCCGTGCAGGGGTACAAGGTCATCAAGGTATTCGATGCGCATGAACGTGAGGCGGCGCGGTTTGCCGACACCGTGGCGCGGCTGCGACGGGTTGCGATCCGGATCATCAGTTCAACCGCCGCCACCACGCCAGTCACACAACTGTGTGCAGCGATTGCAGTGGCCGTGGTGGTGAGCATTGCGCTCCTTCAGGCGGAAACCGACAGCGAGACCGTGGGCGGTTTCGTATCGTTCATCACTGCCATGCTGATGCTGCTCGCGCCCCTCAAGCACCTCGCCGATATCAATGCGGTGATTCAACGGGGACTTGCATCGGCCGAGAAGGTGTTTGAGCTTCTCGATCGGCCAGCGGAAGCGGACAGCGGATCGCAGGTGTTGGGACGTGCGCAGGGGGCTGTCTGCTTCAGGGGCGTGACGGTACGACACCCTGGTGCCAGTCAGCCGGCGCTACGCGAATTGCAGCTCGATATTCGGCCCGGCGAAATGCTCGCGCTGGTCGGGCCCTCGGGGGGCGGGAAAACCACGCTGCTCAATCTGCTGCCGCGCTTCGTTGAGTCTGAGGCCGGCGAGGTGCTGATTGATGGCGTGCCGATCGATTCGCTCACACTCGCCAGCCTGCGCAGTCAGCTTGCGCTGGTGTCGCAGGAGACCGTGCTGTTTAACGGCAGCATCCGTGCCAATCTCGCCATTGCGGTACCGCACATACCGGATGATGCCGGGCTCTGGCACGCGCTCGAGGTGGCAGCGCTTGATGACTTTGTTCGTGGGCTGCCCGCAGGGCTGGATGCCGAGATCGGCGAGCGGGGCACGCAGCTGTCGGGTGGTCAGCGCCAGCGACTCGCGATCGCGCGCGCGGTGCTGAAAGACGCGCCGATTCTGCTGCTCGATGAGGCCACGTCTGCGCTTGACTCCGAGACCGAGCGGGCGGTTCAGAGTGCGCTTGAGCGCGTGATGGCGGGGCGCACCACGCTGGTGGTGGCGCATCGGCTTTCCACCATCGAACGCGCGAGCCGCATTGCTGTGCTCGAGGCCGGGCGGCTGGTTGAACTCGGTTCGCATGCCGAACTGCTTCGCGCGGGTGGACTCTATGCCCGCCTCCACCAGATCCAGCAACGCGCACCCGATGCGCAGGAGCCTTCACAATGAGCTTGCCAGCTGCCACCGACCGCTTTCCGATTGCCGAACTCGAGCAGCTCCCTGCCGACATTCGCGACAAGATCGTTGCGGTGCAGGAAAAAAGCGGATTCGTCCCCAACGTGTTCCTGAAGCTTGCGCGTCGGCCCGATGAATTCCGGGCATTTTTCGCCTATCACGACGCACTAATGCTGCGCGAGAACAGCTTGTCGAAGGGCGAAAAGGAAATGATTGTGGTGGCTACCAGCGCTGCCAACGATTGCCTCTATTGCGTGGTGGCGCACGGCGCCATCCTGCGCATCTACGAGAAAAATCCGCTAATCGCTGATCAGCTCGCAACCAACTATCGCAAGGCGGCCATCACCCCGCGCCAGCGCGTCATGCTTGACTTCGCAGTCAAGGTGGCCACCCGCTCAGCAGAGATTGGCGAAGCCGACTTTCAGGCGCTTCACGCGCACGGGTTTTCAGATGAGGACGCCTGGGACATTGGCGCGATTGCGGCGTTTTTCGCTTTGTCGAACCGCATGGCGAATCTCGCCTCGATGATGCCGAACCCGGAGTTCTATTTGCTCGGGCGACTGCCGCGCGAGAAAAAATAGCCGCCGAGAGCAGGCAGGTTGGCCCTGCGGCCAGGCCCAGGCATTACGGGGAGCGTGGGCCTAGAGCAGCACGATGTCGTAGTGCTCCTGCGCGTAGGTGGTTTCCACCATCAGAGAGATCTGACGACCGATTGCATCGCAGAGGGCGGCCAGTGATTGGGCCTCTTCCTCGAGGAACAGATCAACGACCGACTGCGCGGCGACCAGCCGGAATTCGCGCGGGTTGAACTGCCCCGCCTCGCGCTGAATCTCGCGCAGAATTTCATAGCACACGGTGCGCGCCGTCTTGATCTGCCCGGTGCCCGAGCAGGTGGGACAGGGCTCGCACAGCACACGCGCCAGCGACTCACGCGTGCGCTTGCGGGTGATCTCGACCAGACCCAGCGAGGTGAAGCCGTTGATGCCGATTCGGGTGCGATCGCGCTGCGCGGCCTTGCGAAGTTCGGCAAGCACCGCGTCGCGGTGCGCGCTGTCTCGCATGTCGATCAGGTCGACCACGATGATGCCGCCGAGGTTTCGCAGACGGAGCTGTCGCGCGATGGCATGGGCAGCTTCGAGGTTGGTACGAAATACCGTGTCCTCGAAATTGCGGCCGCCCACAAAACTGCCGGTGTTCACATCGATGGTCGTCATGGCCTCGGTCTGATCGATGATCAGGTAGCCGCCAGACTTCAGATCCACGCGACGGGAGAGCGCACGCTCGATTTCCTGCTCGACACCGTGGAGTTCGAACACCGGCCGCTCGGAGGCGTGAAGGCGCAGCCTGCGAGTCATTGCGGGCATCCAGGCGGATGCAAATTCCTGCATCTGGGCGAGTGCTTCGCCGGAATCGACGATCACCGCACTGGTCGCCTCACCAGCAAGATCACGCAGGACCCGCTGGGTGAGCGCGAGCTCCTGGTAGATGAGCGAGGGTGCGGTACGCGTGCGCGAGCCGTCGAGAATCTGCTGCCAGCGGCGCCTGAGATAGGCAATGTCGGCGGCGAGTTCGTCGCCGCTCGCATCCTCGGCGAGCGTGCGCACGATGAAGCCGCCCTTTTCGTCGTCAGGCACCAGCGCCTGCATCCGGCTGCGAAGTGCCTCACGCCCCTGCTCATCGCCAATGCGCTGTGATACGCCGATGTGCGGCTCGTGGGGTAGATAAACGAGCAACCGACCGGCGATGCTCACCTGGGTGGACAGTCGGGCACCTTTGGTGCCAAGCGGATCCTTGATGACCTGAACCAGAAGGGGTTGTCCTTCAAACAGCAGCTTCTCGATGGGTTGCTGAGTGCCGGTCGGGGCGTGCGAGTGGCGCGACTGCCAGAGGTCGGCCACATGCAGGAATGCGGCGCGTTCCAGGCCGATATCGATGAAGGCCGACTGCATGCCGGGCAGCACGCGCGAGACGCGGCCGAGGTAAAGATTGCCAACCAGTCCGCGCGATACCGCCCGCTCGATCAGCAGTTCCTGCACCACCCCCTGTTGAACAATGGCGACCCGCGTTTCATGCGCGCGATGATTGACGAGAATTTCTTCGGTCATGATGCGGCACGACCCGCGTGGCCCAGCAGCCGTGCGGTTTCATAGAGCGGAAGTCCCATGATCGAGCTGTAGCTGCCTTCGATGCGCCGGACATGACGCGCGATCGCGCCCTGAATGCCGTAGGCGCCAGCCTTGTCCATGGGCTCGCCTGTCGCAACATAGGCCTCGAGCTCTGCCCTGGGAATGCGGGCAAACGTGACCCGCGAAACATTGACCACGGAATCGGTACGCGTGCTGCCGCGGGCAACCGCGATCGCCGTGATTACCCGGTGGGTGCGGCCTGCCAGGCGCGTGAGCATGTCGAGTGCCTCGGTTGCGTTCGCGGGTTTGCCAAGGATCGTGCCGCCGATCGCGACCGTGGTGTCGGCCACCAGGATGGGGGCTGCCGGCAGCGCCAGCCTTGCGAGCCGCTCGCGTGCGGCTGCAGCCTTGGCAAGTGTCACGCGCAGCACGTATTTGCCAGGGTCCTCGCCCGGGCGCACGCGCTCGAGCGCCTCGGCGTCTTCGTCGGCGCCCGGTGCCAGCAGCCGGAAGGAGACGCCGATCTGCTCAAGCAGCTGCTGCCGACGCGGACTGCGCGAGGCAAGGTAGATGAAGGGGGACTCGGGAAGCGGCATCAGCTCAGTCGCGGTGATAGGGATGGCCGGTGAGAATAGACCAGGCACGAAAGAGCTGCTCGGCAAGAAGCA
>CAMBZS010000014.1 GCA_945872335.1 Bordetella parapertussis
GGTTGCGGCGGTGGTACGCGCCCACGACAAGACCCGCGATGTCCACACCGACTGGGGCGAGCGCGCGCCCGCGCTGCAGGTGACCGTGGATGCCGACCGGGCCCGCGCACTCGACCTCTCAAGCGCTGCGGTGATGCGCACCCTGGGCGCAACGGTATCCGGACTCACCATCGGGCAGTGGCGTGAGCGCGATCAGCTGATCGATATCGTGCTGCGTGCACCAGCTGACGAGCGAGTCGCCCGTTCGCGTTTGGCCCAATTGCAGATACCGGTGGCGCCCGGGCGCACCGTACCGCTGTCGCAGGTGGCCGAGGTGCGCGATGTGATGGAGGAGCCCATCATCCGGCGCTATTCGCGCATGCCCACGCTGTCGGTCCGGGCCGATCTGGTTCCTGGCATGCAAGCCCCCGACGTGGCCGCGCAGATTCTGGTGCGCTTGCGTGAGGTGCAGGCGGCATTGCCGCCGGGCTACCGCATCGACGCCGGCGGCCCGTATGAGGAAAACGCCGCCGCGCAAGCCTCCATCGCTGCGGGCGCACCATTGATGATCTTTGCCTGGTTGGCCTTGTTGATGCTGCAATTGCGCAGCTTTTCGCTCAGCGCCATGGTGCTCATCACTGCACCGTTTGGCCTGGTGGGCGTGGCTGCGGGGCTGCTCGGCGCGCGCCTGCCATTCGGCTTCGTGGCCATGCTCGGCATGATTGCACTCATGGGCATCATCATGCGCAACACCATCATCCTGATCGACCAGATCCGCCAGGATCGCGACGCAGGGACCGAAGCCTGGATGGCGGTCCGCGAGGCGGCTGTGCGCCGGTTTCGCCCCATCGTGCTCACCGCCGCCGCCGCCGTGCTGGCCATGATTCCGCTCACCCGGAGCGTGTTGTGGGGACCCATGGCCGTCGCCATCATGGCTGGGTTGGTGGTGGCCACGGTCCTCACCGTGCTCGGGGTGCCAGCGATCTACGCGGCCTGGTATCGCGTCAGGAATCCGGCACGCGCTGACCGCATCGATCACTCGGGCGGTGGAGCAGGATAACTGTACGGACAGCTCGCCCTAAGCCGATAGCGCCCGCACATCCGCAACCGGCTGTTGCAACAGCGCGTCGCGACTGAACACCTGTTCCAGCGCATGCGCCACGCCCAGCGTGAACCGATCTGAATGACTGGGGCCGATCACCTGAATGCCGAATGGCATGCCGGTGGGATCCAGGCCACAGGGCAGCGCGGTGATCGGGTTGCCCACCACCGTGAGGGCTGAGGTCAGCCCGGCCCAATGCACATAGTTGGTCATCGGCACGCCGTCGATCTCGGTGGGATACAGCTGATCGAAGGCAAAGGGAAACACGGTGACACTCGGGCAGATCACGACGTCGACTTCATCGAACAGCGCCTGAAATCGCTGGTAGAGCTGCAACTGCCTGCGATGCGCAGACGACACTTCGGTCAGATCCATTTGCCGGGCGGCCGCCACATTGCCGCGTACGATCGCACCCAGTTCCTCGCCATGACGCTCGACTCGATCTGCGTGTTTGGCGAGCATGTAGGCGCCACGCAGCAACCAGAACACATCCAGCGCATCGCCAAGCGCCGGCTCACACGAGATCAGACTCTTGAAGGCCGGTGCAAAGCGCGCCACGCGCTCGCGAAAGGTGTATCGCACGCCTTGCGATACCGGCGCACACCCCAGGTCCTCGGTGACACCCACCCGCAGCCGCGACAAGTCGAGGGGCTCGATCGACAGAAACTGCGCCGCATCGAGCGGGTAGGCCATGGGATCGGCGCGGTTTCGCTGCGCCATGGCGGCCAGCATGAGCGAGCAGTCGGCCACCGTGCGCGCCATCGGGCCTTCGGTTTCGAGAAAGCTGAGCGCGATATCGCGTGCGGTGGAGGGCACGACACCCGCGCTCGGGCGATGCGACACGATGCCGTTGAAGGCGGCCGGTAGCCGGAGGCTCCCTCCGGTGTCCGATCCATGTGCAAGCGGCAACATGCGCGTGGCAAGCGCCACCGCCGATCCGCCCGAGGAGCCCCCGCAAGTTCGCGCCAGGTCGAACGGATTGCGTGTGGTGCCAAACACCGCATTGGTGGTGCTCGCGCCCGCGCCAAACTCGGGCGTGTTGGTTTTTGCGAGCACGATTGCGCCTGCGCGGCGAATGGCGGCGACCGACGGTTCATCTGCAACAGGGATATGGTTGCGATAAACAAGCGACCCGTGCGTGGTACGAATGCCCGCGGTGTCGGCGAGATCCTTGATGCCTACCGGTAGACCATGAAGCGGCGGCAGCGGCTCACCCGCCATCACCTGCCGCTCGGCTTGGCGAGCTTCCTCGCGAGCACGCTCATAGGCGGTGGTGACCACCGCATTGACTGCCGGATTGACGGCCTCGATCCTGGCGATGCAGCTCTCGAGTAACTCAACCGGCGAGAGCGCCTTGCTGCCGATGAGACGGCGCGCCTCAGTGGCCGTGAGTTCGCAGGGCAGTGTCATGGGGCGTGCCCGCTGTGGTCTTTACTCTTTCGGGATCTTGGCCGCTGTGGCCGCCGCCTGCCAGCGCGCCATGTCGGTCTGCAGGAATTTTGCGAACTGCTCGGGTGAGTGGGGCGGCACCACCTCGAGTCCGGCCTTCAGCAGCCGCTCCTTCATGGCCGGCGCATTCATGATGGCCACCAGTTCTTCATTCAAACGCTTGACCACGGGCTCGGGCGTGCGGGCCGGCGCCAGCATGCCCACCCAGCCGCCCACCCGGAAATCGCGCAACTCGGCAATGCCCGACTCGGGTACGGCAGGAACCGACGGCAGGCGCACACTGCGAGCGTCGGCCGCGCTGGTGAGCGCGCGAACCTTGCCGTTGTCGACGAAGGGAGCAGCCGAACTGGGGGAATCGAACATCACCTGAATCTGGCCGCTGATGATGTCGGTGATGGCCTGGACGCTGCCCTTGTAAGCCACCGGCTGGATCTGCAAACCCGTCATGGAGAGAAACACCTCCATGGTGAGATGCTGGATGGTGCCGCGACCGACATGCGCGTAGTTGTACTTGCCCGCGTTGCGACGCGCGAGCTCGATGAATTCGGCAAGTGTTTTCGCGGGGAAGTCGGGTGCCACGACCAGCAGCATGCCGCCGCTGCCCCCCACTTGCGCGACAGGCTCGAGATCTTGCAGGGGACGATAGGGGAGGTTCGCCACCAGCGCGGTGCTGATTGCAAATGAGGTGGAGGTCATCAGCAGCGTGTGACCGTCGGGCGCGGACTTGGCCACGAATGAAGCGCCGATGGTGCCGGTTGCTCCCGTCTTGTTTTCAACCACCACGGGTTGACCAAGCTTTCGCGCGAGCTCTTCACCGAGCGCACGGGCTGCCACATCCGACGCATTGCCAGCCGGAAAGGGCACGACGAAGGTGATGGGCTTGCTCGGGAAGGCCTGGGCTTGGGCCTGTGCGAAGGGTTGCGCGATGACGAGGGCCGCGGAGCAGGCGAGTGCGATGCGGCGAACGGTATTTTGCAGAGTGATCATGACAAGGTTCCTCCTTGGGCGAGTTTGTCATAATCGGGCTCAAATGGCTTGCTGGGGCTTGCGTTCGCGGAATCCCCATGCGGCCCCAGCGCCCAGTTGGCCAAGCCCGGCCCAACCAGCAGGAGACCCCGTGTGACCGATCTATCTTCCAGTGGGCGATCGCCTGCGCCCATGACTGCAGTGCAGAAAATGCTGGCGCGGGCAAGTGGCCTTGCGCATGTCACGCCCGGCGAGGTGGTCTATCCGGTTCCCGAACTCGTCATCATCCACGACGGTTTTGTCGAGACCGCCTACCGCGAACTCCACGCGCTCGGCTACGGCAGCGTGATCGATCCGCAAAAGGTCGTGTTCGTGACCGATCATGAAGTGGCCTACGGTTCGCAGCGTGCGGTGGAGCGCGGCCGCAACATTCGAGCGATCGCTCGAGCCTGGAACGTGGGCGCCCTGTACGACGCAGGCCGTGGTGGCCACGGCCATATCTTTCCGATCGAGGCCGGACTGATCCGCCCGGGCATGTTCCTGTTCTGTTACGACATGCACTGCACGAATTTTGGCGCGGCCGGCGCGCTCGCCATGGCGGCAGGAACCGAGGTCACGTCGGTGCTTGCCACCGGAAGCCTCTGGACCACCGTCCCGCACACACTGCGCATCGATCTGCTGGGCGCGCTGGCGGGCGGGGCTCATCCGCGTGATGTCGGTTTCCTGCTCGCACAGGGCTTTGCAGATGGGCGCTGGGGCGTGCAATACGACTACCGGGTGGTGGAGTTTGGCGGGCCGGGGCTCGCCTCGCTCGATCTCGCAGCGCGCGTGGCACTCTGCAATTCCATCACCGAGATGGGCGTGGCCAACGTGCTTTTTGACGGCGATCCGCCAGGAATCGATGTCAGCGGCGCGCCCGATTTCAGGAGCGACGCCAACGCGCCCTACGAGGCTCGCATCAGTTTCGATTTGTCGGCGGTCAGGCCCCAGGTGGCGCTTCCGGGTGGCCCCGATCGTGCGGAACTGCTGTCGCGCGTGGCGGGTCAGCCGATCGATCACGCCGCCATTGGTGCCTGCGGGTCGGGGATGTATGAAGACTTTGCCGCCGCTGCGCGGGTGTTGAAGGGCCGAAGAATTGCCGACCATGTTCGGATGTTCGTGGTCCCGGGCACCGCCGCGACCGCCAGTCGATTGGCCGATGACGGTCTGGCCCAGATCTTTGTCGACGCAGGCGCCATGCTGCTGCCCCCGGGTTGCGGGCCCTGCGCGGGCGGCATGATGGCCCCGCTTGGGCCAGGCGAGGTGTCGGTCGCCACCGCAGCCACCAATCATGCCGGCCGCTTTGGCGCGCACGACGGCGAAATCTATCTTGCCTCGCCGGTCACCGTGGCCGCCTCGGCGGTGGCAGGTTGTCTTGCCGATCCTCGCGAACTCGAACCACTGGTTGCATCAGGAGCCTCGCAATGACGCCCTCCCTCATCCGGCGCGGCCGCGCGCATGTGTTCGGCAACAGCATTCCCCTTGACGAGGGCGTGATGGCCTTCAAATACGCGATCGGTCGCATCACCGATCCGGCCGAGCTGATTCCGCATCTGTTCGAGCCGATCGATCCCGGATTCGCCAGCCGCGTGGCACGTGGTGATCTGGTGGTGGCCGGTGCCGACTTCGGCTGCGGCAAACCCCATATCCAGGGTTTCATCGCGATGGCGGCGCTCGGCATGGGTGTGGTGTGCGGATCCATGCCCTACAAGGCGATGCGGGGTGCTATCTCCAAGGGCTTGCCGGTACTCACAGGCGGTGGCGAGCCCGCCGACTGGGTGTCGAACGGTGATGAGATCGAAGTGAATTTTGCAACCGGCGAGGCGCGTAACCTCACTCGCGACATATCGGTACAACTGCCGCCGATGGCGCCGGTGCTGCGGCCCATCATCGCGCAGGGTGGCGCGGACGGGCAGCTCGCGGGCTGGCTGAACGACCACCCGGCGCAGCGTGCGGCCGCCGGTGCTGCCAGCGTGCTCAGAAGTGGAATCCCGGTACGCGTGTTGTCGCGGCGGGTGGCGCAATCTGCTTGAAGGAGGCATCTGCGATGACACGACTCTCTGGGCGTTCGGCTTTTCTGGCGCTGCTTCAGGACGAAGGCATTACACATCTGTTCGGTAATCCGGGCACCACCGAATTGCCGATCATGCATGCGCTCGCCGAGCATCCTTCACTTACCTATGTGATGGCCATGCAGGAAAGCGTCGTGGTTTCCATGGCCGATGGATTCAGCCGCGCCTCGGGCCAACTGGTGGCCGCCAATGTGCATGTGGCCCCCGGCCTGGGTAACGCCATGGGGGCGCTCTTCGGGGCCAAGTTCACCCGTACGCCCATGATCCTCACTGCGGGTCAGCAGGAGCAGGGCCATGGCCTGCGTGAGCCCCTCCTCTACGACTCGCTGGTTCGCATGGCCGAGCCGCTCGTCAAGTGGGCCATCGAAGTGACCCGCCTGGAAGATCTGCCACGCATCGTCCGGCGGGCAGCCAAGATTGCGCGAACGCCGCCGATGGGCCCGGTCTTCATTTCGCTGCCGGGTGACATTCTCAATGCGGAAGCCGAACTCGATCTGGGCGCGCGTACCGACATCGACTCGGCGGTACGGCCGAACGACAACGCACTGATGCGGCTTGCGCAGCGAATCCTCGCGGCCAAGCGACCGGTGATGATTGTTGGTGACGAACTGGTCTCGAGCAACGCGCTTGCCGAGGCGGCTGAATTCGCCCAGACCATCGGCTGCCCGGTGCTCCAGCAAACCATTCCGTTCGGGGCCCATTTCCCGTCCGAGCATCCGTGCTTTATCGGTGCCCTGTCGCGCAGTCAGCCCAAGGTCAGACAGGTGTTGTCCGCCTATGATCTGCTGATCGCATTTGGTACCGACCCGCTGCGCATGTCGGTGGACAGTCCGGTGGATCCGCTACCCGACGGGATGCCCATCGTTCAGGTGGGCCTCATTGATTGGGATATCGGCAAAAATTACCCGGTCGAGATTGCAATCCGCGCCGATGTGCGCGAAACCTTTTCGGCGCTCACGTCGCTCCTGCAAGAGGCGGGTGGGCCAACGCTCGCGGACACCGCTGCGCGCCGCATTGAAGCAATAGCGGCTGACAACTGGAGTGCCCGCCGGCGCGCGCTGGTTCAGACAATCGAGGCGAAGGCCGCGCAGACACCGATCGATCCTGATTGGCTGCTATTGAAGACGGTTGAGGCGCTACCCGAGAACGCGATTTTTGTGGAGGAGGCGCTCACAGCGGCGCCGCTGGTGCCCGCACTCCTTCCCTATCGTGATCGCTACGGATTTCACGGGCTCGCCTCAGGCGGAATCGGTTGGGGACTGCCTGGTGCGGTGGGCGCCAGTCTTGCCAATCCCGGACGGCCGGTGGTGTGTTTCACCGGGGATGGCAGCGCCATGTACACGATTCAGGCGCTATGGACTGCGGCGCATCATCGTCTGCCGGTGAATGTGGTGCTCATCAACAATGGTGGCTATCGGATCATCAAGCAGCGGCTGTTGTCGTTTCATGGCAGTCGCGAGTTCGTGGGCATGGACTTCACCGACCCGTCGGTCGATTTTGCCGGATTGGCCCGATCGCTGGGGCTCGAGGCGATCCAGGTAAGCGACCCGGCGACGCTCGCAGCCACGCTGCAGTCGGCGTTTGCGCGACCCGGGACCAAGCTGATCGAGGTGATGGTGGAAGGCAGCGTGTGAGCGCGATGGTCATCAGTCGCCCGGCTGATCCAGACGGAACACCGCCGCGGGTTCGATGCTGCGGTCTTCCACCGAGCCTAGCCGTGTGATCATGCGCTTCACGCGAGGCGCTGCCTGCAACACGAGCGAGCGCTGAGCCTCGGTGAGCCTGAGATCAGCGTGAGCAATGCAGGCATCGGCCCAGGCAATGGTCTTCGCGTCCAGGGCTTCTGCAGGCTCGGGGGGCGCGAGGCTGACCGGCCCCGGGCTCACCGGATCTGCAGGATGGCGTTGGTGCCAGTCGGTGACCTGCTGAAAGGCGTCTCCGATCCGAAGCACCGTGGCATCGTCCCAGGCGCGGCCCGCAATCTGCATGGAAGTGGGTAAGCCGCTCGCGGCAAAGCCGTTACAGACCGACAAGGTGGGAAAACCGGTGACCGAAAAGGGCGCGAGCAGATTGGGCTTGTCGCTCCAGAGCCCATAGAGAAAGCCGTGCGTTTCGCGCGCATCAAAGCGCGGGGCGGGGCCCGATCCAACCGTGACCAGCGCATCGACTGTTCGCAGCACGCCTGCCATCTGCCCAACCAGCATTCGCCGTTTGCGGTGAGCCTGTGACTGTGCGAACGCGGGCACCAGGCACCCGGGCAGGACGCGGCCCAGGAAGTCCTGCCCAAACCGGCTCGCATCTTCGCGCAGCAGCGCGTGATAAATGGCAAACGCCTCGGCCTCCTGAATCAGTACCCGGACATCACCAAAGTCCATCATGGGGGCAAGCGTCACCGCTTCGATGCGCGCCCCCAGACTGCCGAGGACCTCGAGCGCGTGGGCAAGTGCTGCGCCCGCTTCCGGGTGGGCCCGCAGGTCGGACTCGAAAAAGTGTCGCGGAACGCCAATGCGAATGTCTTTCAGATGCCCCACCAGCGCGGCTGCGAAATCGGCGACCGGTACGCGTGCGCTCGCGGGATCGGCCGGATCATGCCCCGCGATGGCCTGCAACAGGAGAGCGCAGTCGCGTGCGCTGCGCGCCATCGGGCCCGCTGTATCAAGGGCGGGCGAGAGCGCATAGATGCCGGATCGGCTGACGCGACCGTAGGTGGGTTTCAGACCCGTGACGCCGCAGAGTCCCGCTGGAATCCGGATCGACCCACCCGTGTCGGTCCCCAGCGCGGCCGGGGCGAGGCCCCCCGCGAGCGCTGCGCCTGAACCGCTGCTTGAACCGCCACTGAAGTGCGCCAGATTCCAGGGGTTGCGCGCCGGCGGCCAGGGCAGATCCGTGGAGGGGCCGCCGTGCGCGAATTCGTGCGTGGCGGTCTTCCCCAGCAGCACGGCGCCCGCCTGTCGCAGCCGTCGCACGATGGTGGCATCGGCTGCAGGCTGATGCCCGATCAGGACCCGGGAATGCGCCGTGGTGGGCATGTCGGCGGTGGCAATGATGTCCTTGATTGCGCAGGGCACGCCATGAAGTGGACCCAGGTCGTGACCGGCCGCAAGCTGATCCTCGGCCGCACGCGCGCGAGCGAGCGCCGAATCGGCTGCAACATGGATGAACGCGTCGATTGGCTGGCCGGTTCCCTCGATACGCGCGAGCAGAGCTTGCGTCCAGTCAACCGGTGAAAGTTCGCGCGCGCGGATGAGCGCGGCACCCTCGGCGACGCCCAGCCAGGCGAGCGTGGACGGAGAACGGGCATCAGTGGTCATGGCGAAGCGGTTCCTGGTCGTCCCCAGCCGCCGGCGAGATTTTTCAGCAGCTGGTTGGTGGCGGTCAGCCTGCGACTGCGCGCATCCAGCAGGCTTCGTTCGACCGATAAGGCGGTGGTCTGCGCAGCCACCACGTTCAGATAGCTGACAGTGCCTGCGCGATACTGGTTGAGTGTGAGCTCGAGCGCACGTCGCGCCTCGATCAGCGACTCGGCAAGGAGCTCGGTCTGCCGCCTGAGCGCAGCGTTGAGCGCGAGATTGTCCTCGACCTCCTGCATGGCCGAGAGCACCGTCTGCCGATATTGCGCCGAGGCCTGCTCGAGCGTGGCCTGTGCGCTCGCGACCGCCGCTCTGCGCGCACCTCCATCGAAGGCGGCGAGCGCAAGGCTGGGACCCACCGACCACGCGAGGGGCGGCACGGCGAGCAGGTCGGCAAGCGTGCTCGCGCGCAGACTGGTGTTTGCCCCCAGGGTGATGATCGGGAAAAAGGCGGTGGTTGATACCCCCACCTGCGCGGCCGCTGCGACCGCACGTTTTTCGGCTGCGGCGATGTCGGGGCGACGGCGCAGCAATTCGGCCGGCAGCTGCAGCGGCACCTCGGGCGGCTCGGGCAGGCCCCGGGCGGCGCTGACATTCACCGCAGCCGGCATCTCACCTACAAGCACCGCGAGCGCGTTCTCCAGCAAGGCACGGCTGCCAGCGAGCTCGGCCGCCTGTGCCTGGGCGCTCTTCAGCTGGGTCTGGGCCTGCGCGACATCGGTGGCCGGAACGATCCCCACACGGTAGCGATCCTGGGTCATCTGAAGCGATCGCTGGTAGGCCTGGACCGTGTCGTCGAGGAGCGCTGACTGCGTCTGCACGGCGCGAAGCGAGAGCCAGGTCTGCGTGAGCGTGCCCTGAAGCGATAGCCGAAGCGCCTCGAGATCGAACTCGCTTGCCTCCAGCCGCGCCCGTGCCGCATCCACCTGCTGGCTCAGCCGGCCAAAAAGATCCAGCTCCCAGTTGACCGACAGCGAGGGACCCATCGTGGTGGCGCCGCTGTCGTTGCGGGTTGCGACCAACCCGGCACCCGCACCGGGCAGGAGCGCCGCCCGGCTGGTGTCGATCGCAGCTTGTGCGATTCGGACCTGGGCCATGCTGGCAGCGAGATTCTGGTTGCCGTCGGGGAGCCGCTGCTGGAGCGCGTTGAGCGCGTCGTCGCCATAAAGTGACCACCAGTTTCGCGCAACCGCAACGCGCTCCGCCGCGGGCTTCAGTAACGCCGCATGCCTGAAATCGGCGGGCAGTTCACGAACCGGTTGTGGGGCGCCGGGGGGCGGGAGCGTGGCGAGCCCGCAGCCCGCCAGGACGCTCAACGCGACCAGGGCCATTGCGCCACGGGCGACGCGCAGCCGGCGATCAGGTCGCACCTGGAGCACGCGGCAGCGGATCGTGGGATCACATCGCATGAGGTTTCTCCGCTGCGACAGCCTCTGGTGCACGATGGGGCGCGTGTTGTCGGAAGCTTGCAATTCGCGCCGCCAGTCGGCTGGCAGCACTGCGCAGCCGATCGATACCCACGTACACCACGGGTGTGGTGTAGAGCGTGAGCGCCTGGCTGAGCACCAACCCGCCCAGCACTGAAATGCCCAGTGGCTGCCTGAGTTCCGCACCGTCGCCCGTGCCGATGGCAAGCGGGATGGCGCCGCAGAGCGCTGCAGCCGTGGTCATCATGATGGGCCGCAGTCGCGTTCGTGCGGCTGCGTAAATGGCGGCGCCAGGCCCCAGACTCGAGCGGCGCTGCCGCGAGATGGCGAAATCGATCATGATGATGGCGTTTTTCTTCACGATGCCGATCAGCAAAATGACGCCGATCAGCGCAATCACCGAGAACTCGGTATTGAACCATTTCAGGGCAAGCAGCGCGCCCACACCCGCCGAGGGTAGCGTCGAGAGGATCGTGATCGGATGGATGAAGCTCTCATAGAGAATGCCCAGCACCAGATAGATGGCGATGATCGCCGCCAGAATGAGCACCGGTTGATTGTCCAGTGACTGCGCAAATGCGCGCGCGGTCCCCTGCAAGGTGCCGCGTATCGAGGCGGGTGCGCCGAGGCTCAGCATGGCGTCGCGAATCGCGGAATTGGCCTCTGACAGCGACACCCCTGACGCGAGATTGAAACTGATGGTCGAGGCGGGTGTACCCGACTGATGCGATACCGACAAGGGCGCGGCCGATTCCTCGATTCGGGCGAAATCGGTGAGCGGGATCCGCTCGCCCGTGCTTGAGATGAAGATCAGGGATTTGAGAGTCTCGGGGCTCTGCGTGAATTCGGGCGCGAGTTCGAGCACCACGCGATACTGGTTGAGCGGGTTGTAGATCACGCCCACCTGGCGCTGACCGAAGGCATTGTTGAGCGTGGCATCGATTGCGCGAACCGACAGCCCCAGGCGGGCGATCGCATCGCGATCGAGAACGAGCGCGGTCTGTCGGCCCCTTTCCTGCACGTCGCTGTCGATGTCCACCAGTTCGGGTAGTCGGCCGAAGGCGCGCCGCACCCTGGGCTCCCATTGCCGAAGCTCCTCGATCTCGTCGGCCTGCAGCGTGAACTGGTACTGCGAACTTGCCTGACGGCCACCCACTCTGATGTCCTGAACCGGCACCATGAATAGCGACGCACCGGGCTCGCGAGCCAGTCGCCCACGAAGCCGGCCCACCACGCGGTCGGCTGCCACCTGACGCTCGGCGAGCGGTTTCAGTGCGATGAACATCTGTGCGGAGTTGCGTGTGCCGCCGCCCGTGAATCCGGTGACCGACTCCACCGCCGGGTCGGCGCGGACAATCTCGATGAAGCGATCAAGCCGGCCCTGCATGGCCTGAAACGAGGTGGCCTGATCGGCGCGGATAAAGCCGATGATCCGGCCAGTGTCCTGCTGAGGGAAGAAGCCCTTGGGGATGGTGGAGTAGAGGTGAACGTTGAAAGCGATGACGCCCACCAGCGCCATGAGCACCAGGGGTTGGTAGCGAAGCGCCCAGGCGAGCGACCGGCGATAGCCCCGCACAGCAAGTGTTGCCGGCAGGCGCAGCCACCGGGCGAGCCGACCCTGCGGGCGCCGGGGCGCGCGGGGCTTGAGCAGCATGGCGCACATCATGGGCGTGGTGCTGAGCGAGATCAGCATCGAGACCAGGATGGCGGCAGTCATCACGATTGCGAATTCGCGAAACAGCCGGCCGATGATGCCGCCCATCAGCAGAATGGGGATGAACACCGCGACCAGCGAAATGCTGATCGACACCACGGTGAACGCCACTTCGCGCACGCCGGCGAGGCTTGCCTCGAGCACGCTGCGGCCGCGTTCGATATGCCGGGCGATGTTCTCGAGCACCACGATGGCATCGTCCACCACAAAACCAGTGGCCACGATCAGCGCCATCAGCGAGATATTGTTCAGGCTGAGCCCTGCCCACTGCATGATCACGAAGGTGCCAGCCAGCGATACCGGCACCGCGATGCTGGGAATGATCGTTGCGCGAAGGCTTCTCAGGGACAGAAACACCACCACGAAAACGAGTGCGATGGAGATCATCAGGGTGCGCTGCATCTCGCGAAGCGAGGCGCGGATGGTGGGCGAACGATCGGAGACCACCTTGAGGTCGATGGCGGCAGGGATCGAGGCCTGCAGCCAGGGAATCAGCGCCCGCACGCGATCCACCGCCTCGATGATGTTCGCATCGGGCTGCTTGTAGAGCATGAGCACCACCGCGGGGCGGCCGTCAGCGACCCCGTAGTTCCGCAGGTCCTGAACCGAATCGGTCACGCTCGCCACATCCTGCAGACGCACGGCGTTGCCGCTGCGCCAGCGCACGATGAGCGGCGCATAGTCGGCCGCAGTCTTGGCCTGGTCGTTGGCGTCGATCTGCCACTGCCGGGTGGCATCCTCGATCATGCCTTTCGGACGGTTGCCGTTGGCGGCCACCACCACCATCCGGATGTCCTCGAGCGAAATGCCGGTGGCGGCCAGGCGGTTGGGGTCGGCCTGGATCCGTACCGCCGGGAGCGCACCGCCACCGATCACCACATTGCCGATGCCGTCGACCTGGGCGAGCCGTTGTGCGAGCACCGTGGAGGCTGCGTCATACATCTGCCCGCGTGACAGGGTGGCCGAGGTGAGTGCAACGATCATGATCGGCGCATCCGCAGGGTTCACCTTCCGGTACGACGGATTCGACGGCATGTCGGTGGGGAGCAAGGTGCGGGCAGCGTTGATCGCCGCCTGGACCTCGCGTGCGGCGGCGTTGATATCGCGTTTGAGTTCGAACTGCACGGTTACGCGGGTGCTGCCCAGCGAGGAACTCGAGGTGATTTCGGTGACCCCGGCAATCGCCCCGAGCGTGCGCTCAAGCGGCGCGGCAACGCTCCTCGCCATGGTCTCGGGGCTTGCGCCGGGCAGGGATGCCGAGACCGAGATGGTGGGAAAGTCCACCCGCGGAAGCGGTGCAATGGGCAGTGACAACCAGGCCAGCCAACCCGCGAGCGCAATGCCGATGGTGAGCAGCGTGGTGGCCACCGGCCGTTGGACGAACAGCGCGAACGGGTTGGCAGGGGAAAGCATGGTCAACCCTGCGCCTTGTCAGAGTCTGCCCCGGGCGCTGCGAGCGAGGCAAACGCGAGGTAGATCACTGGCGTGGTGAAGAGCGTCAGAAGCTGACTCACAATCAGACCGCCCACCATGGTGACGCCCAGCGGATGACGCAGTTCGCTTCCCCAGCCGTCGCCCAGCATGAGGGGGAGTGCGCCAAGGAGTGCAGCAAGCGTGGTCATGAGAATGGGCCGGAACCGCAGCAGACACGCTTGGCGGATTGCATCGTGCGGCGACAGGCCCTCCTCGCGCTCAGCCTCGAGGGCGAAGTCGATCATCATGATCGCGTTTTTCTTGACGATCCCGATCAGCAGAATGATGCCGATCACCGCGATGATGTCCAGGTCGAGTCCGGCCATGAGCAGGGCTGCGAGTGCGCCGAGGGCGGCCGAAGGCAGCGTCGACAGAATCGTCACCGGATGAATGAAACTCTCGTAGAGCACACCAAGCACGATGTACATGGTGATGATCGCGGCAAGAATCAGCCACAGGGTGTCGGAGAGCGATGCCTGGAAGGCGAGTGCTGCGCCCTGGAAACCGGTTTCGATGCTGGCTGGCAGCGCTGCACGGTCGATTTCCTCGCGAATCGCGCCCACTGCTGCACCCAGCGATACCCCTGGCGCAGTGTTGAATGACACGGTCACGGCGGGAAACTGGCCGACATGGTTGATCGCGAGAAGCCCTGGCCGCTCGCCAATTCGGGCAACGGCCGACAGCGGCACGGGCGCACCGGCGGTGGAGGCAACCTGGAGCTGGGCAAGCGCCTCGAGCCCCACACGGTGACGGGGCGCCACCTCGATCACGACGCGATACTGATTCGACTGCGTGAACATGGTGGAGATCAGGCGCTGGCCAAAGGCGTTATAGAGCGCGCTGTCGATACCTGCCACGCTCACCCCCAGACGGGCGGCAGCGGCCCGATCGATCTCCACAAACGCGCGCAGGCCCCGGTCGAGCAGGTCGGTAGCCACATCGGCGAGTTCGCTTCGTGCCTGGAGACGCTCGAGGAGTTTTTGTGCGCCTGCGCGCAGCGTTGTGTCATCGGGCGAGGACATCAGCAGCTGGTACTGGGTACGGGATACCCGCTCTTCGGTTGTCAGGTCCTGAACCGGCTGAAGATAAAGCGTCACGCCTGTGACCGCGCGGCTCGCATCGGTGATGCGCCGGATGATGTCGCTCACCGTGGCGCCGCCCCGTTCTTGCCGGGGCTTGAGGTTGATCAGCATCCGGCCGGTGTTGAGCGTGGTGTTGGCGCCGTCTATGCCAATGAACGAGGACAGGCTTTGAACGGCCGGGTCGGCAAGCACGATCTCTGCGAGTTGCTGTTGCCGTTCGGCCATGGCTGCAAACGATGTGGCCTGCGTGGCCTCGGTGGTGGCCTGGAGAAGACCCGTGTCCTGCACCGGGAAAAAGCCCTTGGGTACCGCAAAATACAGTGCGCCTGTGGCGGCTATGGTTGCCACAAAAGCGCAGAGCGTGAGGGTGCGGTGCGCGAGCACGCGGTCAAGCAGACGACCATATCCGGCAATCAGTGCGTCAAAGAATCGTCCGGTCGCCTGGTAGAGCGCGCCGTGGTCGCTTTCACGGCTTGCGCGCAGGAGCCGCGCGCAGAGCATGGGCGTCAGGGTGAGCGACACGACCGCCGAAATGAGAATGGCAACGGCGAGCGTGATCGCGAATTCATGGAAGAGACGGCCCACCACGTCGCCCATGAAGAGCAGCGGGATCAGCACGGCGATGAGGGATACGGTGAGCGAGATGATGGTAAAGCCGATCTCGCGTGCGCCCTGGAGCGCGGCCGCAAGCGGCGCCATGCCGCGCTCCACATGACGCGCGACGTTCTCGATCATGACGATGGCATCGTCGACCACGAATCCGGTGGCGATGGTGAGCGCCATCAGCGTGAGCGTGTTGACCGAAAAGCCGGCGAGATGCATGACCGCGAAGGTGCCGACCAGCGACAGCGGCACCGCCACACTCGGGATCATGGTGGCGGTCGCGCTTCGGAGGAAAACGAAGATCACGGCGACCACCAGGCCGACTGCGAGGAGCAGCTCGCTCTGCGTGTCGCTCACCGAGGCGCGAATCGTGACGGTTCGGTCGGTGAGAATCTGCAGATCGGTGGAAGCGGGGAGCGTGGATTGCAGTCTCGGCAGGAGCGCACGCACCCGGTCAGCGGTCTCAATCACATTTGCGCCGGGCTGGCGATGAATATTGAGAATCACTGCCGGCGTGCGGTCGGCCCATGCCGCCAGCCGGATGTTCTCGGCGTCTTCCACCACATCGGCGACATCGCCCAGTCGCAGTGCGTTGCCGTTTCGCCAGGCGAGGATCAGCCGCGCGTAGTCGGGCGCGGAGCGGATCTGATCGTTCGCGTCGATGGTGGATGCCTGCGCGGGGCCGTCAAAGCTGCCCTTGGGCTGGTTGACGTTGGCCGCCGCAATCGCAGTGCGAATGTCATCCGAGGACAGCTTGGCCGCGGCGAGCGCATTCGGATTGATCTGGATACGAATGGCCGGTCGCAAGCCCCCGGAAATCGATACCACGCCCACCCCGGCTACCTGCGAAAGCTTGGGCGCAAGCCGGTTCTCCACCAGATCGTTGAGGCGGATGGGCGCAAGGGACGGCGAACTGAGCGCAAGCGTCAGAATGGGTGCGTCGGCCGGATTGAACTTGCGGTAGATCGGCGGCATGGGCAGGTCGGTCGGGAGCAGATTGCTCGCGGCGTTGATCGCTGCCTGCACCTGCTGTTCGGCCACCTCGAGCGGCAGGTTCAGCAGGAACCTGAGCGTGATCACCGAGGCCCCGCCCGAGCTGATCGATGACATCTGTGCGAGTCCTGGCATCTGGCCGAACTGGCGCTCGAGCGGCGCGGTGACCGACGAGGTCATCACATCGGGGCCGGCGCCAGGGTGAAGCGTGGTGACCTGGATGGTGGGGAAATCGACCTCCGGGAGCGCCGAGACTGGCAGCATCCGCCAGGCCAGTGCGCCTGCGATCAGGATGGCCACCATCAGCAGCGTGGTCGCCACCGGTCGCAGGATGAACAGGCGCGACAGATTCATGGCGGGCGTTGGCAGGCGCTCAGCCGCCCTGCTGCTGGCGACGTCGCTCGCGCATCTGTTCGATGAAGGTTTGCCGCTCGTCAGGGCTCATTTTCATGAAGCGCTCTTGCTGCTCGGGTGGCAGGCGGTCGAGCCAGGGGGGGCGGTCGGCCGGTGGCGCCCCGGCCGTCGATGTGGGTGGCATACCGGGCGTCGGTGCCGCACCTGGACGTCCACGAGCGGGCGCGATCACCTCCACCTGCGCCCCTTCGCGCAGCCGATCGGCACCGTCGGTGACCACCCGATCGCCGGGCGCAAGATCGCCGCGAACACCGGTCCAGTCGCCTTCTACTGCCAGCACTTCGATGGGACGCACCGACACCGCGCCGCTGTCGCCGATCCGGTAGACGAAGCTGCCGGTTGCACCACGCTGCACGGCGTTGCTGGGCACCACTGTCGCCCCGGCCAGCGTGTCGAGGTGCAGGCGGATGTTGACGAACTGATTCGGGTAGAGCGCCCCGTCCCGGTTATCGAACTGCGCCTTGACCCGGATCGTGCCGGTGGCCGGGTCGATGGCGTTGTCGAGGCTGCTGACCGCGCCCATGGCCAGCCGGGTGCGGCCATCCCGGTCCCAGACCTCAACCGTTGGACGTTCAGCGCCCCGCATGCCCGCGCGAAGCCTGGGCAAGGCTGCCTCCGGAAGGGAGAAAATCACGCTGATTGGCTGCGTCTGGGTGATGGTGATGAGCCCCTGAGGGTCCGAGGCGCGTACCACGTTGCCAAGGTCAACCTGACGCAGACCCACCTGGCCGCTTATCGGGGCGGTGACACGGGTGTAGGAGAGCAGCAGCCGCGCATTGTCGACCGCAGCCTGATTGATCCGGATGGTTCCACCCAGCTGCTTGACCAGCGCCTCTTGGGTGTCGACCTGCTGGCGGGCGATGGAGTCGCGCGCGGCCAGGTCGCGGTAGCGGGCGAGGTCGATCTGCGCGTTGGCGAGTTGCGCCTGGTCGCGAGCGAGCTGCCCTTCCGCCTGGGCGAGCTGAACTTCGTAAGGACGGGGATCGATTTCGGCCAGCAATTGACCAGCGCGGACCTGCTGACCTTCCGTGAAGTGGATGGCGCGGAGTTCCCCTTCGACGCGGGCGCGGACGACTGCGGTGTTGAGCGCGAGGATGGTGCCGAGTGCCGGTTGAATGACCCGCAGGTCGCGGCGGTCGACGGCACCGGCCGACACTGGCATGGCGCGATTGCCGCCACCCCAGCGTGCTGCGCCTCCCGCCGCGCCTGGTGCGCCCGGTCCACCCGCACCGCCCGTCCCGCCTGCACCCCCAGCGCCTTGCTGCCCCGTCGGACCCCCGGGTGCACTCGAGGGCTTTCCTGTCGAGGGCGACGAACCCGCCTGCCAGTGTTGCCAGCCGAACCATCCCGCAACCGCCAAAACGATCAGCAGCACGACAACGGTGGTGGTGCTGCGGCGGCGCTTGCGAGGGGTGGGGGAGGGGGCGGGCATGGTGGCGATGAAGTCGCAGGCACTATACGACAAACCTGCGAGCGGACACTTGCCCTGATCGAAAGGCGGTTACGCTTTGATACGCGCCCTCACGCTTTCCCCCGCGGGCCGATTTGCATACCATCCTTCCGCGGTTGTCGAATCCACCCACCAAGGAATGCGATGTCCCCCTGGAGTGCTGCCCGACCGGGCGATCGCCTGACAGATGTTGATACGCCCGCGCTGCTGCTCGACCTCGACGCCTTCGAGCGCAATCTGCAGCGCATGGCCAATGCGCTTGCTGGCCGTGGTGTGCGGCTGCGTGCCCACGCCAAAAGTCACAAGACGCCCGAGATCGCGCTGCGGCAGGTGGCGCTCGGCGCGGTGGGGATCTGCTGCCAGAAAGTGAGCGAGGCCGCGGTTTTCGTTGAAGCCGGGGTGCGTGACGTACTGATCACCAACGAGGTGGTGGGCGCCGCCAAACTCGAACGTCTGGTTGCGCTTGCGTCGCGGGCGCGAATCGGCGTGCTGGCCGATGCCGCGGCTCCGGTGCGCGATCTTGCCCGGATTGCAGCGTCTGCTGGAGTGGTCATCGACGTCTATGTGGAAGTGGATGTGGGACGGCGTTGCGGCGTTCCGCCGGGCGAACCCGCAGCCGAACTTGCAGCCCTGATCGCGGGTTTTGCATCGCTTCGATTTGCCGGCCTTCATGTCTACCACGGTCCGGCGCAGCACAAGCGGAGCGCGGCCGAGCGCAGCGCGGCCGTCGGTTTTGCAACGGACTGCGCCAGGGTGAGCCGCGATGCGGTGATCGCGCGCGGCCTTGCATGCGAGACCATTACGGGGGCGGGCACCGGCACCTTTCTGCTCGAGCGCGATTCAGGCATCTACAACGAAGTGCAGGCGGGCTCCTACGTGTTCATGGACCGCGACTACGCTGACAACCAGCCCGCGCCCGATGACCTGGGTTTTGAACACGCGCTCTTCGTGAGAACCACGGTCATGAGTCGCCCGAGCAGCGCGCGTGCGATCGTGGATGCGGGTCTTAAGGCCTCAAGCGTTGATAGCGGTATGCCGGGGGTGTGGAACCATCCTGGTTGGCGTTATCTCAAGGCCTCCGATGAACATGGCGTGATTGAATGCACCGAGGCGAGCCCACCCGCGCTGGGCGAGGCCCTGATGCTGATTCCCGGTCACTGCGATCCCACCGTCAATCTGTACGACGAGATCATCTGCTTTCGCGGCGATCGCGTCGAAGCCGTGTGGCCGGTGGCCGCGCGCGGCGCGCTTCTTTAAGGACGCTTTCATGTCTGTCCATTTCGATCTGTTGATTCGCAACGCCCAGGTGATCGATGGCACGGGTGCGCCACGGTTTTCTGCTGATATCGGTGTTCGCGCCGACCGTATCGAACGGGTGGGTGACCTGTCGGGGATGTCCGGATCGACCGAGATCGACTTGGGTGGGCGCGTGGCAGCGCCAGGCTTCATCGATGTTCATACGCATGATGACCGGCTGCTGCTGTCCGATCGCAGCATGGCGCCCAAGGTGAGCCAGGGTGTCACCACCGTTGTGGCGGGTAACTGTGGGATTTCGCTTGCGCCATTGCCGGTGCCATTTTCGCAAGGCGTCACACCGCCCCTGAATCTCCTCGATGATGCCGGCGACTGGTTTCGGTTCCGCGATTTCGCTTCCTACGTTCAGGCGCTCGAGGCTGCGCCAGCCGCCACCAACTGCGCGCTCCTCGTAGGGCACACCACGCTGCGGCTCGCAACCATGACGCGCACCGACCGACCTGCCGATTCTGCCGAAATCACCGCCATGCGTACGCTCGTGGACGAGTCGCTGGCGGCGGGCGCGATCGGCGTGTCAACGGGCCTCTTTTACGAACCTGCGATCAGCGCGCCCGCGGAAGAAGTGATCGAGATCTGCCGGCCACTCTCCCGGCATGGCGGCATTTATTGCACGCATATGCGCTGTGAAGGAGACCGGGTCACCGATTCACTGGAAGAAACCTTCCGCGTGGGGCGCGAACTCGATATTCCTGTCGTGATTTCGCATCACAAGCTGATTGGCCGCGCCAATTATGGTCGCTCCGCCGAGACGCTGGCCATCATCGAGCGCGCCATGTCCCGCCAGACGGTTTGCCTTGACTGCTATCCGTACGCTGCGGGGTCGACCATTCTGTCGGCCGATCGCGCAGCCACCTCCGAGCGCGTGCTGGTCACCTGGTCGCGCGGCATGCCGCAGCACGCGGGCCGCGAGCTGGCTGCGATCGCGGCTGAACTGGGCGTGTCACAGGACGAAGCAATCGCCCGGTTGCTGCCTGCAGGCGCCATCTATTTCCGGATGCACGAGGATGACGTCAAGCGCATTCTCGCTTTCGAACCCACAATGATCGGCTCCGACGGCCTGCCCCATGACGATGCACCGCATCCCCGCCTCTGGGGAACCTTCCCGCGTGTGCTTGGGCACTATGCGCGCGGGCTGGGCCTGTTTTCCCTCGAGCGTGCCATCCACAAGATGACAGCGCTCAGCGCCCGCAACTTCGGCCTGGTCGATCGGGGCGTGATCGCCGAGGGCGCGTATGCCGACCTGGCGCTTTTCGATCCCGACAGGATTGATGCCGGATCGACCTATGAACAACCCCTCGAGCGCGCCCAGGGCATCGATACTGTCGTGGTGAACGGCACGATCGTCTGGCGCGAGGGGCGAGCCGCCAATGAATATCCCGGACGCGTGCTGCGACGCATGTCCTGATGCCGTGTGATCAACCGAAGGAAGCCTGAACCATGACTCAACTGTTTGCCAGTCAACGACGAACGCTCATGATGGTTGCTGCCGCCTCGGCGGCCGGGGCGGTGCTGCCCTGGCGACAGGCGGCGGCGCAGACAGGCGCTCCCGTCGCCCAGGCCAGCTTTCCGTCGCGCCCGCTCAGACTCCTGGTCGGGTTTTCGGCCGGGGGCGGCGCCGATGCGATCGCGCGTAATGTGGCGGGGCGGCTTGCCACCCAGCTCGGTCAGATCGTGGTGGTGGAGAACCGCCCAGGCGCAAGCAGCACCATTGCTGCCGGGGTGCTGGCCGAAGCGCCCGCTGACGGGTACACGCTGATGCTCGCGGACTCATCGCTTCTGATTGCTGCCCGGACGATGCAGAAAGCGGGTCTGGATGCCCGCACCAGTTTTTCCGCGGTGGGTGCGGTGGCCACTGCGCCGCTCGCGATCGCGGTTCGCGCCGATTCGCCCCTTCGATCGCTGGAAGACATGGCGGCAACGGCCAAGCGTGGCGAGACGCTCGGCTATGCCACATCGGGCATCGGAACCGTCCATCATCTTGCGATGGAACTGCTGCAGGTGAGAGCCTCGATCCGCCTGAACCATGTGCCATACCGGGGGGCCGCGCAAATTGTTCCCGATCTTCTGGGCGGCCAGATTCCCTTGGCAGTCCTGAGTGCGGCCGCGGCGCTCGGTCATGTGAAGGCGGGTCGCATGCGGGTGCTGGGGCTCACCAGCCCCGAGCCGTTTGCGGGCGCTGAAGACTGGCGACGCGTCGCCGACTGGCTGCCCGGTTTCGATGCTTCACCGCGGCTCTTCGTGCTGGCGCCTGCGGGCACCCCTGCGACGGTGCTCGCCCGGCTTGAGCACGAGGTGACGTCTGCGATCGGTGACCCCGAGGTCAGTCAGGGGCTCAGCAAACAGGGTGCGGTGGCACGTCAGCGGGGTGCCGCCGCACTGGCCCGCGATATTGCCGAGGAGCTCGAGCGCTGGGACAAACTGGTGCGCGATGCGGGAATTGTGCTGGGCTGAAGGCCGCGTGATGCGGCCGTTCTGCGCATGTGCAGCGGATCAGCCCGCCGGATCCGGCTCAAACGTCTTGCGGTAGCCGGCGATCACCTCAAGTGCCGCACGATTGAAGAGCCAGCGGGTAAGCATTTGTTGTGACTGCCCCCACGCCGCATCGGCACCCAGATATTTTGCGGCCGATACCCGGGCGTCGACACTCGCCTCTGCATTGGTGGCCACTTCGGCGAAATAGTCTTGTGCCAGGTCATAGTGCTCATCAGGGCAGGGGTAGCCCTTGTCGGCAAGTTCCTGGGCGATTTGCCGCACCACCAGCGCGCGTTCATTGAAGAAGTAATTGAAGACGTAGTAGAGGCCTGCCTTCAGGCGAAACAGCCACGGCACGAACCAGAGCGCCAGCACAACGGTGGGGAGCTTCCAGAACGACTCTGGGTCGTCGATGAGAAGAACAATGCACCAGCCGAGGATGATGTCGAAGGCGAGCGCAAGCGAGGCATTGCGCCAGTGCACAGGTACGCTGTTGGGTTTGCTCATCAGACGGCTCCCAGGCCCAGGAGCCGCACGGCGTTGCCTTTGAGAATGCCGGGCATCACCTCGGGCTTGAACCCTGCCACCTCGGCATCTTTCATCCAGCGCTCGGGCGTGATGAGCGGAAAGTCGCTGCCGAACAGCACGCGGTCTTTCAGCAGCGAGTTGGCATATTGAATGAGCTGCTTGGGAAAATATTTCGGGCTCCAGCCCGAGAGGTCGATCCATACATTGGGCTTGTGCATGGCCACGCTCAGCGCCTCGTCCTGCCAGGGCCAGCTGGGGTGGGCCATCACGATCTGCATGTCGGGGAAGTCGATGGCGACCTCATCCAGATGCATGGGGTTGCTGAGCGCGAGCCGCAGCCCGCCGCCGCAGCGCATGCCGCTGCCGATGCCGCTGTGGCCCGTATGAAAAATGGCGGGCAGGCGATGCGCATTGATGACTTCATAGATCGGCCAGGCCATCCGGTCGTAGGGATGAAAGCCCTGCACTGTGGGGTGAAACTTGAAGCCCCTGACGCCCTCTTCGCGGATCAGCCGCTCGGCCTCGCGTGCGCCCATCTTGCCCTTGTGTGGATCGATGCTCGCAAAGGCGATCATCATGTCGGCGTTCGCGCGCGCGGCTTCGGCGATTTCCTCGTTCGGGATGCGGCGACGGCCCAGTTGCGATTCGCTGTCAACCGTGAACATCACCAGGCCGATCTTGCGTTCACGGTAGTAGGCCACGGTTTCAGCGATGGTGGGGCGGCGCGTGCTACCGAAATATTTGTCGGCCGCCCGGTCGTATTCCTCGCCATAGGCGTCAAAGGGGTTGCGGCAGCTCACCTCGGCGTGGGTGTGGATGTCGATTGCAACAAGGTCGGCGTGGTTCATTGTGGCGGGCAGTCAATGGGACAAACCGGCATGGTAATGCCGCTTGCTCATGATTCGGTGCTGAGTACAATACACATATTAATGACAATTCATACACAATGCGCACAAACATCGATATTGACGATGCACTCATGCAGCAGGCGCTCGCGGCAGGCCCCTTCCAGACCAAGCGGGAGGCCGTTGAAGCGGGGCTGCGGCTGCTCGCCCGCCAGGCGCACTACCGCGAAGTGCTGAAATGGCGCGGCAAGCTGCCCTGGGAGGGGGGGGATACGCCGCGCTGGGATCCCCAGCCGGGCGGTGGTGTGCCCGCCGCCAGGCGGATCGTCGTGCAGGCGCCCGACCCCGTGCCGGTATCGGTATCCCGCGCCGGAGCGCGTCGTGCTCGTCGCTGACTCCAGCGTCTGGATTGATTTTTTCAGCGGCACGCAGTCGTCCGCCGCTGACCAGCTCGCGAGGCTGCTGCAGGCGGGCGAGTGGCGCATCGTCGTTCCCGATCTGGTCATGTTCGAAGTCTTGCGCGGGTTTCGCCTGGAGGGCGATGCCCGCCGGGCCCATGCATTGATGGCCGGTTTCGACATCGAATCCACCGGCGGGCCGGCGCTCGCGCTCGCTGCCGCCCAGCACTACCGCGCGCTGCGCACGGCGGGGCACACCGTTCGCAGCGCGCCTGATGTTCTCCTTGCCGCGTTCTGCATCGACCGCGACTACGCGTTGCTGCACAACGATGGCGATTTTCTTGCATTCGAAGCGCTGCGCGGTCTGAAGGGCTGGTCCGCGCACGCAGCGCCCCCCAATGAATCCTGGAGCGGTCCATGACCCGTGCACCCTTTCGGCCCCTGCGGTTTGGCATCACGCGCGTCACCCTGCGCGAGGGCGCGCCCGGGGTTCGTTATGTGCAGGCCGACGCCGCCCTCACCGCCTATCCCTCTCGCATCACCGACCGTTTCGCGCACTGGGCGAACACCACGCCCGACCGGCCTTTTCTCGCGCGCCGGGTGAGGCTTGAGGGGGGCGGTACGGGTGACTGGCAGATCCTCAGTTTCGGGCAGGCGTGGGCCCATGCGAGATCCATCGCGCAGGCCCTCATCGATCGCGGGCTGAGCGTTGAGCGGCCGGTGGTGATCCTGTCCGAGAACAGTCTTGAGCACGCGCTCATGTCGCTTGGTTGCGTGCTGGCGGGCGTTCCGTTTGCGCCGGTATCGCCTGCCTATTCGCTCGTCAGTCGGGATTTTGAAAAGCTCCGGCACGTGCTCGCGGTCACCACCCCGGGGCTGGTGTTTGCGTCGGACCACCGCTATGCAGACGCCATCGCCGCAACGGTCGGGCTGGATGTCGAGGTGGTCATGGGGGAAGGCCTGGAGGGCCTGCCCGGTGGTGTGGGCCGGGCGGCGTCCGATGTCGGCGCTGCACCCGTGCGCATCGCGCGTCCGGTCACGTCGCTTGCTGCGCTCCTGAAAACCACCGCCACCTCAGCGGTCGATCGGGCCATTGCCGCCACCGGCCCCGACACGATCGTCAAGTTCCTCTTCACCAGCGGCTCGACCAAGCTGCCCAAGGCCGTCATCAACACGCAGCGGATGTGGTGCGCGAACCAGCAGCAGATGGCCATGTCGATGCCGGTGCTGGCCGAAGCGCCCCCGGTATTGGTCGACTGGCTGCCCTGGAATCACACCTTCGGCGGCAATCACAATTTCGGCATGGTGCTGTTCCATGGCGGCACGCTCTACATCGACGATGGCAAGCCCACGCCCGCCCTCATGCCTGAAACGCTGCGCAACCTGCGCGAAGTGTCGCCCACGGTGTATTTCAACGTGCCCACCGGTTTCGAAGCGATCGCCCGCGCCATGCAGACCGATGATGTGCTTCGCCGATCGCTCCTGTCGCGGGTGCGCATGTTCTTCTACTCGGGTGCGGCGCTGGCCCAACCCATCTGGGACAGCCTCTGGGATTCCCAGGAACGCGAGATCGGCGAACGTATCGTGATGGGCACCGGGCTCGGCATGACCGAGAGCGCGCCGTTTGCGGTGTTCATCACCAATCCAGAGGTACGCGCAGGCGACATCGGTGTGCCCGCGGCCGGGCTCGAACTGAAGCTGGTCGATATCGATGGCAAGACCGAGGTGCGCTATCGCGGGCCCAACATCACCCCCGGCTATTGGCGGGCCCCAGGGCAGACAGCCGAGTCGTTCGACGAAGAGGGCTTCTTCCGAACCGGTGATGCGGTGCTCTGGATCAACCCCGACAACCCGCATCTGGGGCTGCGCTTTGATGGCCGCATTGCCGAAGACTTCAAGCTCGCCACCGGCACCTTCGTGAGTGTCGGCCCGCTGCGGGCCCGCATCATCGCAGCGGGCGCCCCCCACGTACAGGATGCAGTCATCACCGGACTCAACCAGAACGAGGTCGGGGCGCTCATTTTTCCGGCGCCCACTGTCCGTGCGCTGGCTGGGCTCGCACCCGACGCTTCCCTGGCCGAGGTGCTGGCAGCGGCGCCGGTACGTGCGCATTTCCAGGCTGTTCTGGACACGCTCGCGCGCTCTGCCACGGGCAGCGCGAGCCGTGTGGCGCGCCTCGCCCTGCTTGCCGAGCCGCCCTCGCTCGATCTGGGCGAGGTCACCGACAAGGGCTCAATCAACCAGCGGGCTGTGCTCCGGCATCGGTCGGCACTGGTCGACGCGCTTCACGAAGGCAGTCTGCCCGGGCTCTTCCTTCCGCGTTGAGTCCTCTGCCACAATAGCGGGGCTGTCGGCGCGTGGTGGGTGCCCCGCGCGCTGGTCAAAAAAATATTCAGGGAGATCACCATGACGTCACGCCGTCAACTGATCCAGGCAGGCTCGGCCGCAGCCGTGCTGGGTGCCGTCGGGTCGCACGCCGTCGCGCAGGCCGGCCTGCCCATCGAGCAGGTCAAGATCTATTACGGATTTCCGCCGGGCAGTTCGGGTGACATCGTGGCACGCCGTGTTGGCGAAAAGCTCGCAGGCAGCGCGTTCACCAGGAACGCTGCAGTGGTCGACAACCGGCCGGGCGCAGGCGGGCGCATTGCGCTTGATGTGCTCAAGCCCGCGCCGGCGGATGGCACGCACCTCGCGCTTACGCCGTTTTCCATGCTTGCGCTCTTTCCGCACGTCTACAGCAAGCTCGGCTACGACGCCTTCCGCGACTTCGTTCCCGTCTCGATGGCCGCCATCATCCAGCATGGTTTCGCGGTGGGGCCCATGGTGCCTGCGAGCGTGCGCAATCTGAAAGACTTCGCTGCCTGGGCCAAGGCCAATCCCAAGGACGCCAACTACGGCTCGCCCGGGGCGGGGTCCACGCCCCATTTTGTCGGTGCGCTGTTCGGCATTCAGGCGGGCGTCGACATGAAGCACGTGCCCTACAAAGGGTCGGTCCCTGGCGTCACCGACGTGGTGGGCGGGCAGATCGCAGCCATGGTCACCCCGCACGGCGATTTCCTCGCCAACACCCGGGCCGGCAAGATGCGCATTCTCGCCACCTCGGGCGCGCAGCGCTCGCCCTTCGTGCCCGACGTCCCCACCTTTGCCGAGCAGGGCTTCCCCGATCTGGTGGTCGATGAGTGGTTTGCATTCTTCGCGCCCGCCCGTACCCCCGCCAATGTGGTGGCGGCAGCCAATGCCGCGATCAATGCTGCAGTCAAGGAAAAATCGGTGATCGATGCGCTTGCCAACGTCGGGCTGATTGCCCGTGGCAGCACCGCCGAAGAGCTGGGTCGCAGTCAGAAGGAGCAATACGACAAATGGGGTCCGCTCATCAAGAAGGTGGGCTTTACGGCTGAATCCTGATCAGTTCTTTGTGGTTAACCGTCAATGAGGAAAGTTCAAATGGTCTCTCTGCCTTCCGTTTCTTCTTCGCGGCTTCACGGCGCGGGCGCCTGCACCTGCTGCGACCTGATCCGCTTGCCCGGGTCCAGCCGCCGGGCCTTTCTCGCGGCCGGCGCTGCGATGGGGTTTGCACAAATGCTGCCCTTCGGCGCCCAGGCGGCTGGCGGCAATTACGACGCCATGCTGCTCGCCTGTATCGATCCGCGCTTTCCCAAGCTCACACTCGATCACATGAGCAGCCGTTCGCTCATCGGGAAATACAGCCAGTTCAATATCGCGGGCGCAGCCATCGGTGCGGTGGCGCCCAAGTTCAATGGCTGGCACCAGACCTTCTGGGACAATCTTGGTGCATCGATTCAACTGCACAACATCCCGGCGGTCATTGCCATCAATCATCGCGACTGTGGCGCGGCAAAAATCGCTTACGGTGATGCGGCGGTGGCCAACCGTGATGCGGAAACTGCCACCCATCGCCAGTCGCTCCTCGAGTTTCGTGCCGAGGTCGCCAAGCGCTTCCCCAAGCTGCGGGTCGAACTCGGGCTCATGGATCTGAACGGAAAGGTTGAATCTTTTTCCTGATCCACCGGGCGGGGGCCGCCCTCCTGATCAATCACGGGCCAACGGCGTTGGCCCAGCAATGCTCAACATGAAAGACACCCAGATACTGATCAGCGGTGGCGGCCTGGGCGGCCTGTCGGCTGCGCTTGCGCTTGCCGAGCGCGGCTTCGAGGTCACGGTGCTCGAGAAGGCCGCAGAGTTCACTGAAATCGGCTACGGCATCCAGCTGGGTCCCAATGCCACCCGCATTCTCAAGCGCTATGGCTTGTGGGACACGGTTTCAAGCAGCGCTGTGTTTCCTGAGGCGATGGTATTTCTCGATGCCATCGATACCGAAGAGTGGGCTCGGGTCAATCTGAACGAGGCTTTTCTCGCGCGGTTCAAGCACCCCTACGCGGTGATTCATCGGCGTGACCTGCTGGGCGCGTGGCTTGCCGCCTGCGAAAAGCATCCCCGCATCCAGCTGCTCACCTCCAAGGGCCTCGCCAGCATCACCGACCACGGCACCTCGGTCGAGGTGCGCTGCGAGGACGGATCGAGCTTTTCCGCACGCTGCCTGATCGGCGCCGATGGGCTGCTCTCGCCCACGCGCGACTATGTTGCAGAGGCAACGCCGCCCCGGGTCACCGGGTTTCTTGCCTACCGGGGGGTTATCCCCATTGGCAAGGTGTTCGACCGTACCTATGACCGCTCTGTCATTGGCTGGTTCGGCCACAACATCCATCTCGTGCAGTACGCCCTCAGGGCGGGCGATGTGCTGAACAATGTGGCGGTGTTTGGGAGCCCCGCCTTTGCGCGCGGCGAGGCCGACTATGGGTCGCCCGCAGAGCTCACCGCCATGTTTGCGCAGGCGCATCCCAGGGTTCGCGCCATGCTGGAGTACATCAGCCTAGATCGCCACTGGATGATGCGCGACCGCGATCCCATCGCCAACTGGACGCGGGGCAACGTTACCCTGCTGGGCGATGCCGCGCATCCCACCTTGCAGTATCTTGCCCAGGGCGCCTGCATGGCGTTTGAAGACTCGGTGGTGCTGGCTGCGCGTCTGGCCGAATCGCCCAATGATCCGAGCCAGGCTTTTCTTTCCTACCAGAAAGCACGCGTGCTTCGAACCGCAAGAATCGTGCTCACCGCGCGGGCCTTCGGTCATGTGCTCCATGCGGGGGGCGTGGCCCGTGATCTGCGCAACGACCTGTATCGAGGCCGCGCGCCGGATTCGTTCTTTCAGGAGATCGACTGGATTTACCGGGGGATTCCCGAGACCGAATTCTGAAGTGTGTTTCAGGGTGCCTGCGCGGGCAGATCGCGGGTTACACTCTTCCCAAAATCAAAGGAGACAACGTCATGAGCACATCCCGTCGCAACCTGATCATCGGCGGCGCCTCGGCCGCGGGTCTGTCGGGCTTTCCGGCCATTGTCAGGGCCCAGCAGAAATTTGAAGTCAAGGTCGCCAACTTTGTGGGCCCGCAGCACTTTCAGTCGCAGTGGCTGGTGAAGTGGGGCGAAGAACTGGAAAAGAAATCCGACGGCCGTCTGGTCTTCAAGCATTTTCCAAGTGCTCAGATGGGACCCACGCCCAAGCACTTCGACTTTGCGCGCGACGGCACAGCCGAAATGGCTTACATCCTTCATGGCTCCACGCCGGGCCGGTTTCCGCTTACCGAGCTGGTCAACATGCCCTATCTCATCGGGAGCGCTGAAATCGGCATCAAGGTGCTGAATGACCCCGAGCTTCGTGCCCGATATCTCGACGCCGAACATCGTGGCACCAAGGTGCTGTATCTCTTTACGCACCAGCCCGGCAGCGTTCACACCACCAAAAAGGCCCTGCGAACACTCGATGATTTCAAGGGTCAGCGGCTGCGCTTCTCAACGGCAGCCATCCGCGAATTCATCTCCGCCCTGGGCGCCACGCCGGTTGGTGTTCCACCCACCGAAGTGGCCGAGCAGCTTCAGAAAGGCACGCTCGACGGCGCCTTCACCGACTACGGTGGCGCCGGTATTGCGTGGAAGCTTGGCGGCATCTGCAAATACACCACCGAGCTCTACTGCTTCGTGTCGAGCTTCGCGGTGGTGGCCAACCAGGCCTGGTACAACAAGCTTCCGGCCGATCTTCAGAAGCTTATCGACCAATCGGTCACCGGCATTGAAACCAATATCGGCAGTGGCTGGGATGCGCTGGATGTTCCCGGCAAGAAAGCCATGATGGACGGCGGCGGTGAGGCAATCCGGTTGTCCAGGGCCGAAGACGAGCGCCTGCGCAAGATCGGAGCCGACGTGACCGAGTCCACACTGAAAGCCATGGAAGCCAAAGGCCTGCCGGCGCGGACGGTTTACGCCACCATGAAGTCGCTTGCCGAGAAGCACGCCAAGACCTCGAAGAATTTCTGGGCCTGATGCCAGCCGATCGAGTGCGCGCCCTGGTGGCGCGCCTCACGCTTCTGTTCGACAGCATCGCTGTCGTGGCGCTCCTCGCAATGATGGGCGTCACCACGGCCGATGTGCTCCTCCGCCGTTTCACCAACAAGCCGATCACCGGCGTCACCGAGCTCGCCGAACTCGCGCTGGGCGTGGCGTTCTTCATGGCTGCGCCCGGCGTGTTTGCCCGCGGCGCCAACATCACCGTCGACATGATTGATCAGTGGCAGCCGCGCTGGTCGGCCGCCCTCAAACGCATGGCGGCGTTTCTGTCTGCGGTGATGCTTGGGTTTTTTGCCTGGCACATGGTGGGGCCGCTGGTTGACATCGTCGAGTTCGGAGACACCTCGGCAGATCTGCAGATCCCGAAGGTATGGTTCATGGCACCAGCCTGGGTTGGCATCGTGCTCGCGCTTCTCACCTCGGTTGCGGTGCTGCTTGCCGGCGAGGTCGATTCGGCGCGCCCGGAGGGCACGCAATGAGCGTGGGAATGATTGGCCTGGTGTCGGTCATCGGGCTGCTCGCGCTCATGATGGTCAGGGTGCCCATTGCCACTGCGCTTACCTTGAGCGGCGTGCTTGGCTATGCCGCAGCCCAGGGCTGGCCCGTCACCTTCCGTACGCTTGCCTCCATTCCCTATGAACTCACTGGCGCCAATCCCGGCGTCGCGTATTCATTCACGGTGGTGCCGCTCTTCATCTTCATGGGGGCGGTGGCCTCACGAGCGCAAATG